>JAHBWT010000108.1 GCA_019636815.1 Nitrospira sp. | reverse complement strand
GAGTGCCGGTGGGCAATCGAGAAAAATCAAGTCATACTTATTTCGCACTTCAGCAAGGATCGACCGCAAATGGTTTTCCCGTCCTTCGACGTCAGCCAGCTCGACTTCAGCTCCGGCTAGATCCGCATTAGATGCCAATAGAGAAAGTCCTGCAATCGATGTTTGAGCAGCCGCTTCTTGAGCAGAGCTACTTTTCACGAGGCATGTATAGGTGCTATGTGTCAGGGAACGAGGATCTATGCCTAAGCCGCTCGTGGAGTTTCCTTGAGGATCCATGTCCACGAGAAGGACCGATTTTCCCTCAAGAGCGATTCCGGCAGAGAGATTGATTGCTGTTGTTGTCTTTCCTACGCCACCCTTTTGGTTGGCTATAGCGATGACTTTTGCCATTAGGCTACTCCAGCGCCAGATTTATGTTCCACGTGGAATAACAAAACTCATCATCCGTAAGATGAGGGGGAACAAATTGAAACATGCCTTTTCCCAAACCCTCTTGGAAGATCGAACGCATAGTCGTTCATCAGATTCCAAGGATTAAGAAAACAAAATTCACTCATAGACTGTGATGAATAGAAGATCGCTGCCCCACCAGGTCGAAGCAGTTTAGCGCCTATCTGCATAATCAAATAAGGCTTCAATGCGCGGGTCGTGATGTAGTCGTACGATCCAGTAGCCTGACGATTTGACATAAATTGATCAAAATTTCCCTCAAATATCTCGGTATCATCCAGCCGTAGGAGCCCGACGAGAAAGCGAAGGAAGGAGGTTTTTTTGTGCACCGGTTCAACGAGAGTAATTCTCAGATCAGATCGAACAATCTTCAACGGAACTCCTGGAAATCCTGCGCCGGTTCCCACATCTAAAAGTCTGGATCCAGAACTGATTTCTACAGCGTTCAACGCGGCGAATGAGTCCACGAAATGCTTAATAACGATTTCGTCATCCGATGTGATACTCGTAAGGTTTAAAGTTCGATTCCAAGTTTGCAGGTGTTTGAGGTACACCACGAACATTTGAACCTGCTCGCTATTGAGGGTAATCCCAATGTCTGCGGAACATTTCTGAATAAAGAACGGGAGATTGATTTCTCGTTCCACGTGGAACAATTACGCTGATGCTCGTTGAAGGTCAATAGTAAAGGGGAAGGTTCGAGGCACTTTACGACACAGTTGATCGATCGGAATGCGTTAGTCGTTTGTCCTTCTCGATTGTTACGAGAAGCAAAGATATGGCAGCGGGGGTTACACCAGATATACGAGCGGCCTGTCCGATCGTCTCAGGTCGGACCCTGCTCAACCTCTCTCTGACTTCATGAGAAAATCCTGAAACCGTGTCGTAGTTAAAAGTCTTTGGAATCAGCTTCTTTTCAAATTTCTTGAATTTCTCAACCTGTTGGATCTGTCTTCGTACATACCCTTCATACTTGATCTGAAGTTCGATTTCTTCGGCGCTTTCATGATCGCTGATCACCTCATCCCCAAAAAACTCCAGGAGATCCAGATAAGTTGCCTCTTGCCTTCGAAGGAGCTGTGCCATGGTCATGCTAGTTGACGCATTCTCTAGATACGTACCTTTGGCTTTCATCCATATTGTCTCGTTGAACTGCGGTCTAGTTGTTCTTAAACGTTCGACCTCCGTTTCAATCATTTTCTTCTTCCATAGAAGCTTTTCGTAAGCATCATCATGAATCAGCCCGATATCGTGTCCAATTTGCATCAGACGGAGATCCGCATTGCTGTGCCTCAGCAAGAGCCTATATTCGGCTCGTGATGTAAACATGCGATAAGGCTCGTTGGCATCCTTCGTGATGAGATCATCGATAAGAACCCCGATGTAAGCCTGAGATCGATCCAAAATAAGCGGAGGCTGCTGCCGAACCTTCAAGACAGCGTTAATTCCGGCTAGCAAGCCCTGCGCAGCCGCCTCTTCATACCCGGAAGTGCCGTTGATCTGCCCGGCGTGGTAGAGCCCGGTCACCAATTTTGTTTCCAGCGTTCTGTACAGTTGTCGAGGGGGAAAATAATCATACTCAATGGCATAACCAGGCTTGAGCATTTTGGCCTGTTCCAATCCCGGAATTGTCTTCAGCATGGCCGCTTGGACATCGACCGGCAGGCTGGTCGAAATCCCATTCGGGTAAAACTCGGTGGAGCTGAGGCCTTCCGGTTCGATAAAGACCTGATGCCGATCCCTTTCTGCAAAACGCACAACCTTGTCTTCGATAGATGGACAGTATCGAGGTCCGATTGATTCAATCGCGCCACTGTAGAGAGGAGAGCGATCAAGATTCCTTCGAATAACCTGGTGGGTGTCCGGTCCGGTATAGGTCAAATGACAGAGGACCTGTGCCGTCGTGATCTGCCGAGTCCGATAAGAGAAAGCGGGTGGCGGAATATCTCCAGGCTGGGGAATCATGGCTGAAAAATCGATCGCATCTCTGTCTAATCGAGGCGGAGTTCCCGTCTTCAGTCTTCCAGATTCAAACCCAAGATCGCGCATACAATCGGTAAGATGTTCGGCTGCGGCTTCTCCGGCGCGACCGGCTGGAAAATGGTTGAGTCCGATATGGATAAGTCCCCTAAGGAAAGTACCTGATGTTAGAATAACCGCGTTAGCATGGATGGTTTCACCGGACCCTGTCATGATGCCAACGACCGATCCTCCAACCACAAGCAATCTGTCTACGACACCCTCAGCCAATGTCAGGCATTTCTCCAGCGAGAGCGTTTCCTGCATCGCCATACGATACAACGACTTGTCGCATTGGGCGCGCAAGGCACGCACTGCCGGGCCCTTGCTGGTATTGAGGAATCGAAATTGAATGCCGGCGCGGTCGGTGTTCCGCCCCATTTCACCGCCGAGCGCATCGATTTCCTTTACCAGGTGCCCCTTGGCAATCCCTCCGACTGCTGGATTGCAGGACATCTGCGCGATGCGACTCAACTCCATGGTCAAGAGCAACGTCCTCGCTCCCATTCTCGACGCAGCGAGGGCCGCTTCGCACCCAGCATGGCCACCGCCTACCACGATCACATCAAAGGTTGTCAGCACAACGCATTCCCTACTTTCCAATGCAAAATTCAGAAAAAATACGGTTCAATATGTCATCCGACGTGATGTCGCCAACAATTTCACCGAGCGCGTCGGAGGCTCCTCGAAGATCCACCGCTACAAACTCCGGTTGGACTCCACCCCCAACTGACGCCAGTGCCTGATCGAGGCCGTTCATCGCCCGTTCCAAGGCCAGGCGATGGCGTAAATTCGTAATGATCAACCTATCACCGGCTTCTAAAGAAGGACCCAAGAACAGGGTTTCTATCGCTCGTTTCAACTCACCCAAACCCTCTCCGGTTCGCGCGGAGACAGGGACAATCTTACGGGTGACATGTTGAGAAAGTGCCTCACAGAACCGTGCAACTGTTGAAGAATCTATAAGGTCGATCTTGTTGACCACGGTCAGATCGTGTCGAGCGAGGCCGGGGGATGCTAACGCGATGTCACCGATCTTGGCAAGCTCTGCTGCATCCACGACATGGAGGACCAGATCACTCTCCTCCTGAGCCATTCGCGATCTCCTGATGCCTTCCTGTTCAATCAGATCGGAGGTGTCACGAAGTCCGGCTGTGTCGACAAATGTAAGGCACAATCCCTGCCATTCTACCGATTCTTCGATCAAATCCCGGGTGGTTCCAGGAATATTCGTCACAATCGCTCTGTTTTCTTGGAGGAGGGCGTTCAGCAAACTCGATTTCCCAACATTGGGCTTCCCAACAATAGCGACGCGGCCCCCTTCTCGTAAGACGCGACCCGTCTCCGCCGTCGATAACATCCGCTGTATCTGTACGCGGATGCCTTGGAGCGATGCAATCAGTTCCTCTCGTCCAACGAATGAGATATCCTCCTCAGAAAAATCAATCCCCGCCTCAACATGGGCCAGCACAGCCATGAGCGAATTTCGTAATCCGGTGACCTGTTGCCCGAGCGCGCCGCGGAGCTGACGTTGGGCCATCTTCAAGCCCAGATCCGATTTGGCTTTGATCGTATCCAACACAGCCTCAGCCTGGGATAAGTCCAGGCGTCCGTTTAGGAATGCGCGCTTTGTGAATTCACCTGGTTGAGCCAAGCGGGCGCCGGCCACGACGCAAGCCCCGCAGACGCGTTTGAGGGCAATCCCGCTACCGTGGCAATGAATTTCAACAACATCCTCACCCGTATACGATCGAGGCCCTTTCATATAGACGGCCAAACCCTCATCGATGAGGTGCGAGTTATCAAACGGCTCATCACGGGGTGATGCGGTGTGTTCCAAGGTGTGAGGAGGGCCAAAAATGTCGACCACATGAAGCATATGAGATGGACCAGTGCGAAGCGACTGATCGGAGCGCAATCTCACGACCTTACCGGCAACATGAACGGCATGCAATCCGCTGATCCGAACGATTCCGATACCCCCCTCGCCCACAGGAGTTGCGATGGCGCAGATGGTATCGTCAGGTGATCCGTCGATAGACATGATCCCTACCACTCATAATGTGTTAATGCCTATCTGAGTCGGAAACAACCGAGAATCTTCATTTCTTACCGTCAGCGTTCTCTGCGCTGGGTAAAATGGGGCGATTCTTGAAGAAGAAACGATCAGTGACAAACTGCTGAACGATGCTCAATACGTTATTTGTGAGCCAATACAGCACCAAACCGGCAGGAAAATTAATAAAGAGAAACGTCATGAACACGGGTAGCAGCAGCATGAGTTTCGCCTGGGTCGGATCCATGGTGGTGGGTTGGATCTTTTGCATCACAAACATGCTGACTCCCATGATGATGGGGAGAATATAGTACGGGTCTTGCAGGGACAAATCGGTAATCCAAAGGCCAAGGGGCGCTTGGCGCAAGTCGATGGTCATGTACAGAATGTTGAACAGGGCAACAAAGACTGGCATTTGTAACACCATCGGGAGACAGCCTCCCACGGGATTCACCTTATGATCGCGGTACAGTTTAATGAGTTCCCTGTTCAAGCGCTCTCGATCGTCTTTAAGCTTTTCCTGTAGCGCCATCACCTTAGGCTGGATGCCCTGCATCTGCTTCATGGACTTGTAACTCTTGTACTGCAACGGCACGAACAGCACTTTGATCCCCACGGTCAGGAGGATGATAGTCAACCCATAATTGTGCGTATATTCGTTGATCCAGCGAAGGATATAGAAGATTGGCTTCGCGATTGCCCGAACCGTGTCCCAGCTTCCAAAAAGAAACCATCCGAAATCGATGGTTTCTTCTAAACCGATTTGCATGTCCTGAAGGGTGTCGTGCTCTTTGGGACCGGCGTACAGTTGAACGTGAAGCGGTGTCCGAGGCGCATCAATTGGCAGATGAACCGCGGTCGACACGAGCTTGTCGCCCTGATTCTTGGCTACCATCGAGGAGCTATTCTTTGGTATCAGCGACGAAATAAAATATTTGTCTTGCAAGGCAGCCCATTTCACGGAACCTTTGCGCTCCAACTCCGAGTCCGGCATGCCTTTTTCAACCTTGTCATCGACGAGCGATGCCGCCCCGACGGAACCGATGAACCCTTCTCCCCAGTCCACGATGCCGAAGTTCGTCCCCAATTCAACATTGACGGACGCCGACAAACCGCTCTGTACCAGCTCCATGTCCACGACATAGCTACCAGCATGAAAGGTCAACCGCTTTTCCAGCCGTGTCCCCGTTCCGGGGTTCTCATAGGAGAAGGTGACATGACCGGTTGGGTTATTCTGGTCCAATGTCGTGAAGTCCTTCGCAACATGATAGATTCCTTGACCTAACTCCTTTGTGAGCGCGGTGTCGTCTGTTGTGACAGTCAAAGGTTGGACAAACTTACCCCCTTGCCTGACAAGTTGAACCAATGCCCCTGTGTTGGAGGCGCTACGATACTGTTTTAGTTCCCAGCTTATGAGCGCGGCCCCCCGGCTTGTGAATTTGGCGCGATACAGATCAGTTTCCACTTCGACCGTTTCGGCTACAGTAAGCTCTTTCCGTGCCGACGGCGCGCTTGCATTGTCGGTGGATGGTTTTCCGGGAGATTCCTCGCCACCTGCACGCGGGGTAGGAGGCTGAGGCTCTAAATCCCGATCACCTATGTCAGAAGGTGATTCCTCAGTGGTTGTCTGATCAGCCGGCTCGGACACGACTGTTTGGGGGAGTAGACCAAGCTCAGTGAGCAGGTACTCGTATCCGAGGATAATCATGACCGAAAGCGCTAGGAATACTATGACTCGCTTGTCCATGCGACGGTTATGCTTTCTTTAAAGATGGAATTGTACCTACTTGACCGGGTCTTCACCCCCGGGATGGAAAGGATGACACTTCATGAGCCGGACCACTGCCAGCCCGATGCCGTGCAACACCCCGTACTTGGTAATCGCCTCTGACGCATATCGCGAACAACTCGGATCGAAGCGGCAGTTCAACCCGAGGAATGGGGAAATCACCATCCGGTAGCCTTGAATGAGCCAGAGACATAGGCGTCGCATATCACTGTGTGCCCTTTGTGCCGTGACGAAGAAGATGCATGCGCTCCAGCGAAGATTTCCAAACGTTGGTCAGCTCTTCCCTCGACTGCAAGAGAGCATCCCGTTTGGGAAAGACGAGAAGCCCACGGCCCGGCATCAAGTCCGGGTACAATTGCCTGGCCAAGTCTCGGAACACTCGTTTGGCCCGATTTCGCCGAACGGCGTTCCCGAATCGCCTCCCGACAATGATTCCCACTCGGGTAGGGGCATCGTCCATCTTGCATACGAGAAGATTGAAGAAGGTCGTCGAAAGTCGCCGCCCATGACTTTTGACTGCTTGGATGTCCCGGCTACTCCGTAAAAAAATCGTCGTCCGTCGGGGTGCCCTCGGCGTCATACGGAAAAGGCATATCCCTTCGTTATATCCCACCCGTGGTAATCCATAACGGAGGCTACGAGGTGGTAGGTGGTCGTACCCGACAGCAGCACGAAGAGATTTGACATGCACTCCGAAGAACACCGCTTCAGACACACGGTGTCTAGACAGTCAACCGTGCCCGTCCTTTAGCCCGCCGCCGGGCCAGAACTTTCCGACCGTTCTTGGTGCTCATGCGCTTTCTAAATCCATGCTCACGCTTCTTTTTTAGGTTCGACGGTTGTTGAAATGTAAAAGACATGGCTCTCCTTCCGCTCTCCGACGATTAGGATTCGGTTGAAATGAACGGTGAATTATAGGTGAGGTACTGGGAGGAGTCAATTTTACGTTAATGCAAACAACCACAGAGGTTGGGATTCCCAACTTAAAGAGACCGACACGGACGACTCACGGTTTGAGGCGTTTTTGCTGCGTCTTGTCAGAATGCCACAAAATCGAGTACCGATCTCTAGTTGACTTATTCATAAATATGCGAAATAGTTAATGGCCTAACAGGCCATGGGTATGACTATTGGCATCGAGCTTGCTGACTCCTGGAGGTTCTTAAAGCCCTTTGTGTGTCAGTCAAAGCAGGTGCTTTCTCTTTCATCCCAAGACGGTAGTACGGCTGATTCATGGCACAATTACTCGATTTGGTGAACAGCAGGTTGAATCGTACGCAGGCCGGCGAGAGAACCTTAAGGAGGACCGTTAGTATGCAGAGCCGAGTATCCCTCGTAGCCATCGCACTTATGATCATCGTGACAGCCGGATGCGCGGACCCGCCTACCGAACAAATCCAGGAAGCTGAAAAAGCGCTCAAAGATGCACGGGAAAGCGGGGCGTCCACCTACTCCCCGGACGAATATGCAAAGCTGGAGGGGACTCTCGATGCCTTAAGGAAAGAGGTATCGGAGCAAGATGGAAAGTTCGCCCTTTTTCGGGACTACGGGAAGGCCCAGCAATTATCCATCTCCGCTAAGGCCGACAGCGAACGGATAAAAGTGGCCGCCGCGCAGAAGAAGGAAGAAGGCAGGGCCGCTGCCATGCAGGCTCAGCAAGTGGCTGAGGAAGCCGTGCGGGCGACCCAGGAACTAGTTGCCAAGGCGCCAGTAGGGAAAGATCGCGCCGCGGTGGAAACGATTAAGAATGACGTTGAAGGGCTCAAGTCATTGCTGAAACAGGTGCAGGATTCAATCGACAAAGAAGATTATCCGGCGGCACAGACACAGGCGAAAGCCATCAACGAGATGAGTCAGGGAGTCCAAGCCGAAATACAGCAGGCTTTAGCCAAGGTTGGAAGGGGTAAGCCGTCTTTTTCGAGGAAACACTAACGATCCGCCATGTACGTAGGTCAGGTGAACCGGGCCCTCACATTGGCACTCTGCATTTTCTCTCTCACGGGCTGCGTCCAAGCCGTGCCACCGGACCTCCTGACGGCTCTTGAATCCATCGACCAGGATTTGATCGCATTGCGCGCTCCGGAAACCGCGCCTGAAGAGTACGGCTCATTTGTGCGACAGTGGATCGCACTGAAGACGCGCGCCGAATTGGATGATGATCTCATCAAATGGCCATGGGAAACGGGCGAACTGGAGAACGAACTCAGAGGTCTCTATCTCCTGGGCGAACGTACTGTGTCCCAGCTCCACGATCGCCAAGCTGCTCGGCAGCGCACCGCACAGTCGAAAGTGGAGGGCATCAAAGACCGGCTTCATCGCCTCACGTCTCAGATTGAATCGATCGATGGCCGCATTGTGTTGGGGGAACAGGTCGTCCAAGCCGACCTCCTTGTCAGACAAGCCAGGTTTTTCCTTGAGGGGAAAGACTACCAACGAGCCATCCAAATTGCCGAGGAGGCTCACCAAGCCATCCTAGAGCAGACGGCATTGCTGGCAGAAGAACTGGGACGATATGCCGATCCGAAACGGATCGCCTCGTGGCAAACCATAGCCCAACAGACGATTGCTTGGTCACGGACCCACCAATCATCAGCCATCGTCGTGAACAAAGCCGAGCGCGAGCTGACCCTCTACATGAGCGGACGGAAGGTGTTATCATACCCTGTGCGATTGGGGTTCAACGGCATACGAGAAAAACAGTTCCAGGGCGACGGAGCGACCCCTGAAGGTCGATATCGTGTGACCGACAAGCGCGGGCCAGGGCAAACGCAGTTCTATCGCGCGCTCGTACTGGACTATCCCAATGCCGAGGATCGTCGCCGATTCGACCTGTCAAAAAAGGCCGGCAAGATCGCCCCCGGGAAGGGTATCGGCGGCTTGATCGAAATCCATGGTGTAGAGAACGAATCGGCGGAGCAGACGTTGGGTTGCGTCATGTTGGAGAATCCCAGCATGGCCGCTCTCTTTGAACGTGTCTCCGTCGGCACTCCGATCACCATTGTCGGCGCCTTAACCGAAGACAATGCTGTGTCGCTTGCGCTGTCCGCGCTGGCGCAGCATAAAGAGGAAATCTAAACAGAGGACCATGGGTCGAGTCATTCTTGCAAGTGTTGCGGTCGCATTTCTTCTCGTTTGGATCGCCATGGCTCCGGACATCCGGACTACAGCCTCCACGCCATCCCAGGCTGTTCATCGGCTCGTCGTTCAAGACTCACCGCATTTGCGGGCCTTGCAAACCAAATACAAGTCTCTCTCGAAACAACTCTCCAAGCTCAGGCCGAACCAGCCGTATATCTTGGTGGATACGGCGCGAAACCGGCTCTACGTCAAGCGCCAAGAAGAGGTGGTCTTGGACGCCATTGCGTCAACCGGCAGCGGAACCATTCTCGACAAACCCGGGAACGATGCCAGCCAGTGGATTTTCGACACTCCGCGAGGAGAATTTCTTGTGCAGTCGAAACTGACGAATCCCACTTGGATCAAACCCGATTGGGCCTTTATCGAAGAAGGACTCGGCATCCCGCAGAACGTGGCCGATCGCGCTGAGCAGGGCGTTCTTGGCAACTATGCCCTGGGTTTTGGCAAGGGCTATTTCATTCATGGGACGCTGTACACACGATTGCTGGGGAAGAACGTGACCCATGGATGTATTCGCCTCAATGACAGCGATCTGAAAGGTGTCTACGCCCTCGCTCGAGTCGGGACACCGATCATGATCTTTTGATTCCTCTGAACGCGCAGACCTTACCTATGGCCCTCTGCGCCATGCTCCTGTTCTTCACCCTGACCACCCACGCCTGGGGCAAGGATCTCGGGGCCTTTCCCC
>JAHBWT010000107.1 GCA_019636815.1 Nitrospira sp. | reverse complement strand
TGTTTGATTTCCTTCGTCGCCTGATCCAGCGCATTCTTCAGCTCCTGCATATTCACTTCCGACACCACATCGAATGAAAATTGATCAGCCACGGCTTTCTCCTTCTTCCTCTTGACCGCCCCTTACTCGCCCTTCAACAGCACCCCGTCCCATGGGGCAATTTAAACCCCTTCTCTTCATCGCAACACATCGCCGTCTGCATCCGCCCCGCGGTCCCGCCACCCGCCATCACGACCACTTCACTCGACCGGAACGGCTTTTTCAACACCACGTAGCCATACCACTGCCGCACACTGTCGATCAACACGATCATGCCCAGTACGGCCACCACCGACACGAGGATCGCATCCAAATAGAGAGCGAAGGCTTGGCCGGCTGTCAAGGTCCAAGCCTTCCTCAAGAACATCCAAAACATTTCATAACAGCCCGTGAGGGTGATCACCCCCACGAACAGCATCGGCACGGCCGTGACCCAGAGATAGGGAGACTTCCACATCTTAATCAAAACTGTCGTCCCGATGCAGAGCGCGAGGGTACCCAATAGCTGGTTCGCCGCCCCGAACATCGGCCAAATCGTCGAAATGCTCCCGGTTCCGATTAAATAGGCCCAGCCCCCCACCACCAGACCGCTGCTGAGCATGACACCGGGCATCCAATTGATCCGGCGAAACGGCGCATAAACTCGCCCGGCCATTTCCTGAATGAGATACCGCGCCACACGCGTCCCGGTATCGATCGTGGTCAGGATGAAGAGCGCTTCAAACACGAGAGCAAATTGATACCAATAGGCCATGAGGCCGGACATCCCCGGCAAGGCAGAAAAGATGGAGGCCATGCCGACAGCCAAGGACACCGCGCCGCCGGGACGTCCGGACACATCCACTTCGACCATCTGCGACAATTCGGCGATTCTCGCCGGCGCAAAACCCATGGCCGACAAGGCCTCTGCGCCCAACGTCGTATTGATCGCGAGATAATCGCCGGGAATCAGCACGGATGCCGCGATCAACGCCATGACACCGACGAAACTTTCCAGCAACATCGCCGCATACCCCACCACCGCCTGCGACTCCTGCTCGATCATCTTCGGTGTCGTACCGGACGAGACCAGCGAGTGAAAGCCTGAAATCGCTCCGCAGGCTATCGTGATGAAGAGAAACGGGAAGAGCGTGCCAGGAATAATCGGTCCGCCGCCGCTCGCGAAGCTCGTGACGCGCGGCATCTCAATCGTCGGTGCCATGAGAATGACGCCAAAGCCGAGCAGAAAAACCACCCCGAGCTTCATGAAGGTCGAGAGATAGCCGCGAGGCACCAGCAACATCCAACCCGGCAGAACGGAGGCGAGGAACCCATAACCGGCCAAGAGCCAGACCAGCGCCGGCTTGTCGAACTCGAACAGCGATGCGTAGGACGACTGTGCCACCATCCGGCCAAACAACACCGCCGCGATCAGGAGGACGACACCAAGGATCGAGACTTCGGCCACCGCACCAGGGCGAAACTTCTGGAGATAAAACCCCATGAGCAGACCGATCGGAATCGTCATGGCGATTGTGAACGTCCCCCAGGCATTGTGATAGAGCGCATTGACGACAGCGAACCCTAGGCCAGCCAGCGCCACCACTACGATAAAGAGCACCGCCACTGCTGTCGCCGCCCCCGTGATCGTACCGAGCTCATCCTGGGCAATTTCGGGGAGCGACCGACCGTTGCGCCGCATAGATGCCACCAGAATGATGAAGTCCTGCACTGCCCCCGCCAGCACGGCCCCGATTACCAGCCAGAGGAAACCTGGCACGAATCCGAACTGTGCCGCCAAGACCGGACCGAGCAACGGTCCCGCCCCTGCAATCGCCGCAAAGTGGTGACCGAAGAGCACCACTTTGTTTGTGGGGTGGAAATTGACACCGTCGTTCAACCTCACTGCCGGCGTCACGTGCTGATTATTCAGCCCGACAACCTGCCTGGCCAGCCACCGGCCATAGAACCGATAGGCCAGCACATAGATGCAGGCCGCCGCCACGACTAGCCAGAGCCCATTTACCTTCTCGTCTGGATTGACGATGCCGACGACGTGGGCCAGCGCTAGCGCGCCAAGAACGGAGAGCAACACCCAGAGCACATTCGCAGCCGCTTTCATGCGCGGCATCCTAACAATCCGCCAGGCGCTTGTAAATCAAGCGCCGCTGGGTTGCGATTACTATGACAGCTACACCAACTTTCGCGACGGAGATCCTTTCCACTGCATGACTTCGCTCGGTCATCAAGGATGTCTTCGCTCACTGGCCAGCCTCGCATAACCATTCATTCACATCGTCGACCTCTCTAATCATCCTGATTTTTGCTATACTCTTTCCCACCATGCCACCGGATACACCAGCCTCGCAGCCTTCTCCGAAAGATCGCCGCGAGTTTTATCGTATCACTGTCACCTTACCTATTCGTCTTCAGCTTGAGAGCGACACGACTGAAGAAACGCTCGTCCAGCGGTCCGTCAACATCAGCGGCGGCGGCATCGGTGTCACAATCGACCAGCCTTTTCAGGCCAACGAGATTCTCTCCTGCACACTGCTCCTTCCCGGCCAGGTGCTCTTCAAGTCCTCCCTCGAAGTGCTGCGCGTTGATCCCATCATTTATCCACCTAACACGTATCGTCTCCATGGCCGCTTCGTCAGGATGACCGGACAGAACCGGGAACTGCTGATCAGACACATCCTCCAGTTTCAGCGCGAACACCTCGCCAAGCACTATTCTGTCTGAGAACGAAAAGCAGGTGCTCCGCCCGCCATCCCTGGAACCACGGTCGTGTCAGAACGCTCGGCTTCGGCCCCACGAAAGAGGGATTCACTCTGCAGCGGATGGCCGACTAGACTGGGCACCGTGGAAACCGTACGCCCATATCTACGCCATCACTATCGTGTCCTCCTTCCTGCACCCTACCCCGTGATGTTCTCCGATGCGCACATGATCACCGAAGGGACAGTGCTGAACCTCACGGTGTTCGGCTGCGCGATCGAGTGCTCCGAGACCTTTCCCAAAGGAACAGAGCTGCGAGTCCGACTAATCCTCCCGGACCAGGCCCACTCGTTGCCGGTTGAAGAAGCGGAGGTTCGGTGGGTTCAGGGCAACCGTATGGGTCTGCAATTCCATAAAGTAGAGCGGGCGGCAGACTTTCGCCTCCATGGGTTTGTGTGGGATCGGATGGTGGAACGGTTCCGAACGATCGTTCAGGAGGGACTCTCGACTCGCTGATCCTGACTCATGCCTCGCTTTCCCACCATGGCAAGGCATAGTAACCCGATGGCAATCCACACCAGTTCACGAAAGCGACGCAGCAGCGCGAATGTGATGCCCGTCACGTCGCTGTAGCCGAAGGCTTGCAACAACAGCATGTACCCGGCGTCTTGGGCCCCCAAGCTGCCGGGGATGAAAAACGACCCGCCTTTAATAAAAGCAGCCAGCGCTCCGATGGAAACGGCGGACAAGAAACTCACCGACCCTCCGAGGAAATAGATGATCGCAAAGACTTCCAGCGATTCGGCGAGCCAACCGAAAAAACACACGCCGACCGATGCAAAAAATTTCTTCTGATGATGCCCGTAGAAATTCAGAATCGTTCGGTCGATTGAGAGCAAGTGTTCTTCCTGCGCTTCCAGCACCCTGATCCGCAACCCTAGCTTCTTGACGAGCGACAGAATCGAGGCAAACAGCCCACGATGTTGGATGAAGACAAACCCCGCGATGGAACACACGAGCAATCCCACACTGACCAGTGCGGCCGTGATTGTCTGTACCGCCGAGCTGCCCGTACCAAGAATCACAAACCCGAGAGCGATCCCGGTCAGAATAAAACACACCTCGGCAATCGTCACCGTCGTCTTGGCGATCACCACGGACGCAGCCCCCTCCGTCATTGGAACATTGTACTTTTTGAGCAAGTACGCCTTCAGTGGTTCGCCACCCAAGTAGGCCGTTGGAGTGGTCATATTTACCACTTCCCCGGCAGTCCGAATCGTCAGCAGCCGCCAAAAGGGCACCGCCTTCCCGGATGGTCCCAAGACAATCTTCCACCCATACGCCTCGATCGCATACATGAACACGGAAGGAATCAGGATGATCAATAAGGTGACCGGACCTAGCTGCGAAGCCGCATTATAGATATTGCCGGGTCCGATACGCCAAACGAGAAGACCGAGGACGGTCAGACCGAGGGCGAGTAGGAAATACCTCAACACGTGGTCAGTGGTGTATGCGTCGCATTCATGGTCGAGGCAGTGTGATCGCGGCCGGACGGATGACCCAAATCAAGGCGCCGGCGAACAGTAATGAGCCGGCGGCTGCAAAAGTCAGAAACCAATACAGCTGATCGAACAGAGCAAACCCGAGCAACGCTGCAGAGAAATCTCGGCTGGCGACATTCTTCAACATGACATCGGCCCAGCCTGCATGGGCCGGAGATCTCCAGCCGTTCATTGCCTTGAGTTTTTGTGCCTTCTCGACCAGGAAAAAGCAAATGCTGTTCCCCGCGACCGCAGCGGCTCCGAGCGCGAGTGGAACCCACTCATCGGCTTGGCCGATCCTCGTTGTATACAGTCCTACGGCGATGCCCGCAAAAATGGCCATGTGCACGATGTTGTCCAGGACGAGATCCAGCCACGCGCCGAGCGGCGATTCCGTAAAAGTCAGTCGTGCGACTTCCCCATCGCAACAATCGATGACGGCCGCCAATTGAAACAACACTGCCGCGACGACACCGGCGCTGTAGGTACCAAGTCCGAATCCGGCGGCGGCGACCAAGCCGATGAGTCCCGCCAAAGCCGTGATGGAATTAGGCGAAAGTCCGATGGCGAGAAACAGACGCGTGAACCAACGAGACAATTTCCGATTGAAGTACCGGTCAACATACCCCTCAAATTCTCCCTTGAGGGAGCTGTACAGTTTGTTTTCCGCCATTCGCACATCGGATAAGGTGCGAACCTCCTGATGCCACGTACCCTGCTTCGCTTCAGCCACGACGACCCGTACTCGTCCGTCTGCAGCGGCCCGCTCGATCCATTGGCGGATCGGAGGACTGCCTTTTTCGTTCGCCGTTTGATTTGCCGCGCTCATGAGGCTCGCAGGAACAACCACGAGTTCCGCAACATGCACGGTCGACTCGTTCGAACGAGTCAGGGACAGGGCCTTCTGCCGACTGGCTGGCAACCTCAACGGCACGCCCCGCTTCGTCGGTTGCTCGAGTTGCCCCTTTCGGGACTGCGCGACCACGATCGCTTGACCGTCTCGTACGTCACGCCGTAGTTGTTCGATTAACCCACGGGAAAACACGCCATTGATGCTCGCCACCAGTGCAAATCCATGCACTTCGGCAGCCAATGATTCCCATGTCCGAGGATCGTCGAGTGGGAACTCACGAATCGGCATCCAGCGGACGGGAATCGTGACCCGCGGTCCTTTTGCCAAAGCCAACTTGAGTTGTTCTTCTTCCGAACCGGAGAGGACGATCAACTGGCGAATCCCCGCCCGTTGCAGGGTCAGCACTGTACGTTGAAAGAGCCCGATTCCCACGACACTCGCCAGAGGACCCAGCTCGCCGACCTCCGGCCCGATCGGTCCACCGAACACCCCGACGGAAGGCAGGAGAATCCCCGTCGCCAAACCTTGAATCTCTGCTCTCCGTTGGAGAATGCTTTTACTCATGGTCGCACATTCAGCAATGCCGGACAGTCACGGTCTTTCGTACCCTAATTCCTGACATCGGGCACCGTCTATAAAGAAGACTTTCTCATAATCTTGGCCAAACTTCCAACTCAGCCTTTTTTACGTCGTCAATGAAATCAATTTCAGTCCAGGGAAGTCCCCCGATCTTTTCGTGACCGACCCGTATATCCTGAAAATATCCCAGTAGTCCGTCCTCGTACTCCATATCCCATGACCCTTTGTCGATGTGGGATCGAAGCGAGGATACGAGACAAGGCGTGTCGGCATGCCGGACCCTCAGAAAGCCGACACCTTCACCGACATAGTCGTATGGCTCCGGCACCTTTTTCGTCAGCGCAATCACGCGGCCGCCCGCCACGACCACCATACATTCTTCACCGGTCTGCTTCACGGTTTCATCCATCAGTAGGGCATTCTCGCAGGGCGACGAGACAAGGCGTCGGAGAATTTCCCGATGAAACAGCACATCCGCATCCATCACGATGGCGTCGTCGTCAAACGCGTCTCGGGCAATCCACAGAGAAGAAATGCTGCCCCGGTGGAACTGTTGGTTCACCAGGAACGTGACGTTGACGCCGCAGGAATCCTTGGCGACCGCCGCACGAATCATGTCCTGCTTGTAGCCGACGACGATTTCCACTCGCCGAACACCGACGCTCGCCAGCGACTCGAGATAGCGATGCAGAAGCGATCGCCCTCCGATCTCGATCAGGCACTTGGGGCGATGTTGTGTCACCTTCCACAGGCGTTTCCCGACTCCGGCTGCCAGAATGATCGCTTTCATACGGGCTTGCACGCCTCTTCAAACGCATCGAGAAATCCGCCAAACTGCGCCTGGGTCAACGCCCCCATATTGGCCACGCGGAAGATTTTATTTTCCAGGTTTCCTTGCCCGGCATAGATCACATAGCCTTGCCGCTTGAGACGGTCATGCAGCGCTTGGTATGCCACTCCTTCAGGCAGGTGATAAGCAGTGATGGTATTGGATTGCCGATCCGCCGGCAGGAGTGCTTTCACGCCAAGTGAGGCCAACCGCTCTCGGATCAGCGTTGCCGTCTTCCTGTAGCGTTGAACACGATTGGAAACACCTTCTTCGAGTAACTCACTGAGAGCTTCGTCGAATGCGTAGTAGACCTGCACGGCCGGCGTGAAGGGGATGGTGCCTTGCCCTTCATTGTCGATGTAATGTGTCAGATGGAGATACCATGACCGTTTTGGATAGGAGCGCATCTTCTCAATAAATCCCTTCCGAACCAGGACAAACGAAACACCGGGAAACCCCTGAATACATTTCCCAGCCGTCCCTGCCACCATGTAGATGTGTGACTTGGCGATATCGAGCGTTTCTCCGGCCAGCGCACTCACGGCATCCAACACAAACACTCGATTCTGGTTATCGACAACCGCCGCGATCTCATGAACAGGATTGAGAAGTCCGGTTGTTGTCTCGTGATGCACCATCCCGACGACATGGACTTCCTGGTGTTGGCGCAGCGCAAGCAGTAACTTCTCAGGGTCCGGCCGGGCCGTCCACTCATATTTCAGTTCACTCACGCCCAGGCGATGGAGCCCGATGATCTGGGACATCCGTTCACCATAGACCCCATTGTTGAGGATAAGGATTCGACGACCGTGAGGAAGCGATGACATCAGCGCGGCTTCGACGGCTGCCGTCCCTGATCCGGTCATGACAACAGCGACGTATTCCGATTCAGCTCCGGGAACGAACGCTCTGAGCAACTTGGCTTGGATACGATGCAGGAGCTCTGAAAACTCATCTTCTCGATGGCAGATATCGGGCCTTAGGAGGGCTTGCCGCACACGATCGGAAACGTTCACCGGACCAGGATTAAGAAGAATCATTCGTCAGCTCCAGGACTGAGGATTGAAGACAGAGGACCGGGGAGCGGCGCAGCCGTGATTCGCATTTTCCTTCTCGATCCACAGTCCTCGTTGCTTGTCCTACGCGATTGCTTTCATGAACCGGCGGGTAATCTCTGGCGGTTCATGCAACACACGGCCGGCGTCTTCCACAAATTCATTGACTTTGATGAGCAGCATGCTGGGCCCATCCTTCTTCAGCATATCTTTGAATTCGTAGAGAAGATCGTCACGATCCAGCACTCGTTCGACATTGACGTACCCTGCCGATTTCGCCACTTTCTCAAGCGGCACCACATTGGAGATCGTCGGTTGATTCCCGGTCGTTCCGTACACTTCGTTGTCGAACACCACATGGATGAAGTTCTTTGGTTTCAACGCCCCCACGGTGGCGAGCGTGCCCATGCCCATTAATACGTTCCCATCGCCATCAAACGTGATCACTTGTTTATTCGGCTTTGCCAGTGCGACACCAAGCGCAATAGCTGGAGCATTGCCCATTGAACCGATCATGTAGAAATGGGTGGGCCGGTCCGCAATCTTGTGAGCCTCGCGGGACGGAAACCCATTACAAATAACGACCGGTTGATCCGTCAGCAACTCCAACAGAGCTGCCATAGCCTGCGCACGGCTGATCAAAGTCCCCTCTTCAGGCCTCATGGGTGCAACCCTTTCACCACGCCCTTCGTAATGAAGAGCGCGACGGGAACCTGCTGCTTCATAAAAGTCTCTGCGACCCATCGGAAGTCTTCTATGGCTGTTCGTTCAGTGAGGGTTCGATGGGGAATTCTGACGGTATCCAGTAGTTGCGGCATCACTTCGCCCATCACCAGATGTTCCGGAGCATCCTTCCCCCCTTGGCCTCGCCATGAAACGATCAGCACGCACGGTTGTCTATAGATCACGTTGAGCGAAATGAGCGCATTAAGCGACGTACCGAGGCCTGAGTTCTGCATGAGGACGGCCGGAGTTTTCCCGGCCATATATGCGCCGGCGGCCATGGCGACGGCTTCATCCTCTCGAACCGCCGGTGTGTACAGGCGGCGATTCATTAACTCCGCAATAATCCCACCCAGAATTGAATCCGGCACTCCGGTGAAAAAGTTCACACCCATGTCTTGCATGGCTTGCACAAACACATCGCTCTCGATCACAGGGCCTTCTCCTCAACGTAGTGGCGGACGCCTTCAAAAAACGGCGCATTATAAGATAGGATTTGGCGCGTTCTCAAGGACGATCGGTGGACGATTGTCCTCGCATGGTCATCGTGTTAGCGTAACGCCATCAAAACACTCTCCGATATGTCAGGGTACATGATCCATCCATCCCACATTCGAACGCTTGTCCGGCCGTTGATCGCGCTATTCGCAATCATGATCGGTATCGACTTGGCATGGTCGGGTCCCATGATCAACGATCCGAAAGGATTTCATGATATTCCTTGGGGGACGTCCTTATCTTCCCGCCTGGACCTGGAACCCATCCGTTCCAGCCCGCATATCGTCGAATACCTCCGCAAGGAGCGGCCATCATCTTTTGCAGGGGCTGAAATGACCAGCATCCTCTATGTTTCGCTGGACGACCAATTCGCGCGTGTCGTCATTCGTTATCAAGGCGACAAGGTCCACGGAGAAGTCTTGAACCATCTCCAAGGCCGATTCGGACGGCTAGACCGAATTCCTGGACAAATGGCACGAGGGCTGACCCAGCAATACAATTGGCGCGGTCCTGACACCGAAATCAATCTGACCTATCAAGCGAGCACAGAGCGAGGCTATGTCTTCATCGATAGTCGGACCCTTGCACCTCGCTTTAACGACGACATCACTGATTCAGCGGAGTGAGTTGCACGCCTACGCGTCATTCCGAATGAAGCACGCGATATACGGCAACGCTGTTCTGTCTGCGAGGGTGGGTATCGTCGATGTTGGCGGTCCACATCGTGAACGATCCGAATGGATTCTGCGTTTTCTCGCTCCATCTCGGTGACTTGCTCGCATGGTGTCATATTGCGGAATTGATTAGGGAAGGGTCTTCTGGAAGGTTATGATGGTGGAACTTACGATGAACAGCCGAAAGCCTTACGTGCCGTTAGACAACCGCTATGCCGAACGTGTGGCCGTCACATGTCAGGTTCGCTATGCCGGAGAAGTTCCGACACAGCCTCATCAAGGAGAAGGGCTCACAAAAAACATATCGGTGTCCGGATGCCATGTTGTCAGCGACCGTCCGGTCACCCGTGGCACATTGTTGACGCTGACCATTTCGCTTCCAGACGGATTGTCACAACTTACCATCAAATCTGCGCATGTGGTGTGGGTATCTGGCTGCCAGTTTTCCGTTCGATACATGGATCTGAGCCAGGACCACCGAAAGCGACTGCAATCATTCATCTGGAAAAGCATTTCCCACAAGACCGTAAGTGATCAGCGAACGCGATTCCGACTCATGTAACCCCTCACCAGACCGTTGTCAGTCGCCGCAGGAAACTTTTTGCTTCCAAGAACGCGTGACAATTCTTTCATTACCACTCTCGCATCCATAAAACATTAAAAGCACTGCGTGACGAGGGTTGTTGCCCGGCTATTTATACCCCTTCTGGCCGAGGTATGCCCCCTCCATTTGTAGGGAGAGAAAATCGATACCACGCGCTAGCCTTCATTATACGAGAACTCTCGGAACGGAACCAACCTGGGGAGGAATACAATGAGACAGATGAAACAAATAAGACACGTAGAAGGTCGGCGCTCCCACCGTTCGATTGAGCGCCGGAAAATGGGGAGAACCAGCGTCTCATTCGGGCTTATGTATTCGGGCCTCAACGGA
>JAHBWT010000106.1 GCA_019636815.1 Nitrospira sp. | reverse complement strand
TGGGAGTCGCCGCGAAACTTATGTTCCGCCTGGCACTGGCTGATTTTTGGTCAGTTCGCCGACGTTGAGATCGCGGAAGGTTGATGCGATGGGGTGGCGTCGCCCGCGCGGTGTCTCGGGGCGAACGATCTGAACGGCCTGGAAGCCCGCTTCTGCGGCCGCGTCCAATTCCGTCTCCGCATCGGACAGAAACAGGATCTCGTTCGGCGATCGGTTCAGCAGGGCGGCGATGTGACCATACGAAGCGGGAGCGGTTTTGGCGCCCACCCGTGTATCGAAGAAATGCGAGAAAAAACCGGTGAGATCGCCGTTCGTGGTATGGCCGAGAAGCAGCCGCTGCGCCTGCTCGGAGCCGGATGAATAGAGAGCGAGCTGCAGACCTGCCGCGCGCCAGGCGATCAGCGCGGGCGGCACGTCGTCATAGAGGGCGGGAACGAAGGCCGCCCGGACATAGCCTTCCTCCCATATCAGACCTTGCAGACCTTTGAGCCCGGTATGCTTGCGGTCCTGCCCGATCCACTGGTCGAGGATGCCGGGCAAGTGCTCGTACTCGACCTTGAGCCCCGTCTCTTGCAGCACCGTGTCCTGGCACAAGGCCGCCCACTGCCGCACGGCGGGGTCATCACGCCGTTCCTGAAGAAATGCCGCCATCCGGCGTTTCGCATAGGGGAAGAGGATGTCGCGGACGAACGAGACGGGGACGATGGTCCCTTCGACGTCCATCAGCACGCAACGGATCGTCATGCCGCCGCCTGATATCGTTGCTCGATGCCGGACTCGGTGTAGTGCGGTATCCAACCGGCTTGGTCCGTGAAGATACGGATGGCCCGAACGGCGGGCTTGTCACCGAGATCGAACCAGTGTTTGGTGTTGGCCGGCACGGAGATCACATCGCTTTTCCCGCACAACAACGAGAACACTTCTTCATCCGGCCGTTCGAAATGGAACCAAAACAGTCCTTCTCCCTCGACGAACATCCGCACCTCATCCTCGCTGTGCGTATGCTCCCGAAGAAACTTATCCCGAATGGCGGGCAGATTGGGCGTATGGCTCGAGACCGTCACGACATCCACCGCCCGGTATCCGCCGTTCCGCATGAAAGGGTCGAGCCAAGGGCCGAACGCCGCGAGAATGTCCGCCTCCGAGGCATCTCGGGAGACCTCTCGATCGAGCACCCACCGGTCATACAGAATGCCGCGCGCGTCGAGAAACCGACGGATCTCCCGCTCTTCCGTCACGCATATCTGTTTATCTGGTACGCGAAGGATCGCCATGGTGTAACACCTCCCGTTCGCATTCCAACACGAACTCGAACACTTCCAAGTGACGCTTCGCCGCCGGTAGATCTTTTCCCCACACATAGAGGCCGTGACCGGCCAACAAGAAGCCGTAGCACGCCGTCGTTACCGTGAGTTGCGTTTCAATTGCCGCGGCCAACATCGGCATGTCCTGGGAATTGGGGAATATGGGAAGCACGACTTCACAGTCATGCGTGGTCACGCCTTCCAGGCCTTTGAGGAGTTCCCAGCCCGACAAGACCAATCTTCCTCGATCCTTGGCCGTCCGGGACAGCAGCGCTGCGGCGAGCGAGTGCGTGTGAAGAACGGCTCCCGCCGGCGTGGTTCTGTACAGCATGAGATGCAAGGGTGTTTCCGCGGAAGGACGGGAACCTTGCCGTCCAACGACCTGGCCATGCCCGTCCACGGCCAAGACATTGTCGGAGCCGATGGCTTGTTTGTCGACACCGGAAGCCGTGATCGCGCAGACGGCCGGCATCGCTTCAGAAGGCAGGCGAACGCTATAGTTCGTGCTGGTCGCGGGAGCCCAGCCGTTCCGATGCGCCCACCGGGCGATTTCGGCCAGTTGATCCGCGTAGACCTTGAAATCGGAGAAGGTATCCATGTCGAAGGCCTTGTCGGGATTTTATAGCACCGATTATGACAGGATGAACAGCACCCCTGGCGGCTCCGCCAGGTCAGGCAAGGATGCGCGGTCCGAGCTGAGTGTGCACGGCCGTTTGAGTGGTCGGAGAAGGGGCCGCTGCTATGAATCTACTGAGCTTTCCTGCCGAAAGTCCGCCAGTGCCTGTAATATATCCGCCGGCCTCGGAGGGCAGCCGGTGATGCGGAGATCGACAGGGATGTGGCGATCGACCGGTCCCGTCACGGCGTAGCTGCCCTTGAACATGCCGCAATTGATGGCACAGTCGCCGAGTGCGATCACCAATTTCGGGTCCGGGGTCTGTTTATAGACATCTTTCAAAGCGCGCTCCATATTGACTGTGACGGGGCCGGTCACCACGAGCGCATCGGCATGTCGCGGCGAGGCTGCGATGTGAATGCCGAATCGCTCGGCGTCGTACACGGGGTTCAGGAGCGCGTTCATTTCCATCTCACAAGCGTTGCACGAGCCGGTGTCCACCGCACGGATCGCCAACGATTGTTTGAAGAGTCTGGCCTTTTCCTTAACCTCCGGGGCAACGGATACCGCAGGCTTCTCTGCTTTCCGATACTGGCCCGTCACGACCCCGATCTTCAGACTCTTTTTGATGATGCGGAACATGTTCGGCCTCCCTACAGATCATTCCCCGCGTATGAGAGGTTGAAACTCTTATTGATGAGCGGAAAGTCCGCAATGATATTGCCCAGTACCGCCCATTGAATGGCCGGCCAGTTCACAAATGACGGGTCGCGGACCTTGCACCGATGAATCCGGCCGCCCTCCCCCGCCATCACCATATAGAGAATCTCGCCGCGCCACCCTTCAACCGCCGCCAGCGTCCAGTCGCCGGGATTTGGTGAACAACTTGGCTCATTGGCGATCGGACCCTCCGGAATCCTGCCACGCAACTCGCGAATGAGCCGAATGGATTCCTGGATCTCATCGCCACGAACGCGCAACCTGGCCCGCACATCGCCGTAGCGATAGAGCGCCACGTTCACCGGTAATTCGTCATAGGCGGCGAATGGGCGATCACGCCTGAGGTCGCCATTCATGCCCGATGCCCGGCCCACGACGCCCATCACCGCATGATCCCACGCCGTTTGTTCGTGGAGGATTCCCGTCGTCTCCAGTCGATCGGTGAGGGAGGCGTTCGCAAAAATGATGGCCCCCACTTCGGAGAAGTCCGGCTGGATTCGGTTCAGTTCCTCGACAATCTCGGTGAGTTGGGCGTTCTCTATGTCCCGCGTCACCCCTCCGACCCGCATGACGCCTCGAAGGAACCGTGATCCTGTCAGTCGATCATTGAGCTGCATGATCCGCTCTTTCATCCGATCACAATGAGCATGAGCGAGCGCATACGCCGTGTCATGACATATGGCGCCGATGTCGGCGAGATGATTGTACAATCGTTCCAACTCCAGAAAGAGAGAGCGGAGGTACTTCGCGCGCCGAGGCACTTCGAGATGCAGGAGCGCTTCCACGGCCTGGCAATAGGCGAGACTGTGACCCACCGCCGTATCTCCGGACACCCGTTCCGCCAGCGGCACCGCGCCGATCAGCGTCTGTTCTTCGAACAGCTTTTCCACGCCACGATGTTTCCAAAAATGGCGCAGCTCGAGTTGCATGATCGGCTCACCGGCCACGGAAAACCGAAAATGTCCCGACTCGATGATCCCGGCATGGATGGGGCCCACTGGCACTTCAAACACCCCTTCTCCTTCAATATGACGGAAGCGATGCTCGCCCTGCTGTCGACCGAGCACGCAGTCCCAGGAAAAATCCTTCCTCAGCGGATGTGTCCCCTTTGGCCAATGTTCGTGCCGGACCAGACGCCGCAAGTCCGGGTGCCCTTGGGGAATCAACCCGAACATGTCGCGAATCTCGCGCTCATACCACTGGGCGGCATGAATGTGCGGGGTAATGGATGGAAACAGCCGATCGGTGCCTGCCAGTTCAGTGGACAACACCACCCAGTGGTGAGATGCCTCCAGGGTAAACAAGTAGTAAAGCCCGTACGTGTCACGAACGGGGCGATGATCACAGGCCCATAAAAGCGTCAAGCGGCCACGCAAGCTTGGTTGAGTATGAATGTAGTGGGTGATCGCCGGGAGAAGGTCCTTGGGGACCAGGAAATGTGAGGACTTCGCGCAGACCGGATCATTCTGCCGAACGGCCGGAAACGCAGCTTTAAGGATGTCGTCACAGTGCCTCGCCTCTGTCATGATCATCCTCTCCTATTGAATCACCAGAATTGTGGCCGCCTGTTCCAAAAGCTGTTGGAGAGGCTGTGGAAGGAAAAATCCGAATCCCACCAGCGCTCCGGCAAGAAAAATGATCGGCAGATGACCGAGTGTCCAGATTTCTCCCCGGACAATTCCTTCCCGTGGAATTCCCCACACCATCCCGGTCATGCGATACAGCAGACCGCCGAACGAAAGAACCGCAGAAACCAGAAATACCGAAGCCAATGCGACCCGACTGAATTGGTCCGATAATGCCACCGTCACCATGCCCTCGGTGCCGGTGAACCCCACTCCCGGAACCCCTTGCGAGGCCAGAGCTGCGACAATCTGGAATTCACTCGCAAATGCCGCGAACGGGGGAAGCGCCGATAAGGCCAACCCCGAGGTCATCAGCCCGAATGCCGTCCAGGGTTGTGCGATGGCCACCCCCTGTACGTGATCGATTTCCACCGTGTGAAAGCGACGGTGAACGTTGCCCGCAGCAAAAAACGCCATCGACTTAGCCAACCCATGATTCAACAGATGAAACAGCCCGCCGAAGGTCCCCAGCGCCCCGCCGACCCCGAATCCAATCATGGCGATCCCCATGTGCTCGATGCTGGAATAGGCAAACAGCCGTTTATAGTTGTGCTGGATGAGAATAAAGAACGTCGCCGTCACGAATGAGGCAAATCCGAGCAACGCCAACAGCCCGCCGGTGAAGTCAACGGGCACGGCATGGTCAATGATCATTCTCACCCTGAGGATGGCATAAACCGCGACCACTTCGAGGACACCGGCGAGCATGGCCACCACCGGAGCCGGCGCCTCCGTGTAGGCATCAGGCAGCCAGCTATGCATCGGAACGAGCCCCACCTTGGTACCATACCCGACCAGGATGAAGATGAAGGCCAACTTGAGGACCTGCGGATTCAGCCGATCGGCCACAGGGAGCAGTTGCGTCACATTCAACCCTTGACTGACATCGCTCAGCACCTGCAGCGACGAGTAATACAGCAACACGACGCCGAACAAGGCGAGCGAGATTCCCACCGAACACAAAATGAGGTACTTCCACCCGGCCTCCAGCGACTCTCGTCGTCTCCAAAACGCAATCAGAAAGGTGGTGGCGAGCGTCGTCGCCTCGATGGCCACCCACTGTACCCCGACACTGTTCGCAACGGTCGCGACGACCATGGCAAGCACAAACATATGGAAGAGGAAAAAGAACAGATTGAGTCGTGTCGGGGCGATCACGCCCTGCGCCACTTGTTCGTCCATGTAGGAACGCATGTAGAACGAACAGGCCAGTCCGACTGCTCCGATGATGAATAGAATGAAGGTCGACAACGCATCGAGATACACCAACTGTCCCAGAGCCGTGAATGGGCCATCTCTCAGCACGGTTCGGGTGATCACGAACTCTGCGGTCACGAGCGCGCCCAGACTGATCAGGTTGATCACATGGAGCAGTGTGGAGCGGCGGACGACCAGACTCAGCCCTCCCGCGAGAAGCGGCGCGACCAGCAAGACCACGACTGCGATCATCAATTGCTCCTCTGTCATTCCTTCAGCGCGGTGAGACGACTCGTATCGACGCTGTCGAACGCGTCTTGCAAGCGATTCGTGTAGATTCCCGCGATCAACGCCGCAATGAGCACGTCGAAGAACACACCAAGTTCCACGATCAACGGCATCCCGTGTGTGGCGGCCGTGGCCCCCAAGAACAGCCCGTTTTCCATGACCAGAAAGCCCACGAGTTGTGTGACAGCCTTTTGCCTCGCGATCATCGTAAATAATCCGATGAGCACGATCGCGAGGGCGATGGCCAGAGAATCACGCGTGAGCAGAGAGCCCAACGGAATGATCGGTTGCGAGATGAAGAAGGCCAGCATGACCAGCCCGCCGCAGATCAACAGTCCAGCCTGCACATTGATGTACATCACCAGCTCTCGCTTGACGTTGAGGCGATCAATGATTTTCTTAAGGACCCGCGGAATGATGATCACTTTGATGACACCGGTCAGCGCCGCCGCAATATAGATGTGCTGGTTCCCGGTCAAATAGGCGACCAGGGCCGCCGTCACGACGAGAAAGGCCGACTGCAGCGCGAACAGGTCGACGCAGGCCGAGAGCCGCCGTTGCGCCACAATCGCGAAACAGGTCAACAAGAGCAAGGCCGAGCATACGTTGACGAGTTGTGATCCAATGGAAGAAAGCACCTGCATCCGTTCAGCTCCGAAGAATATAAAAGAACAGCAACCCGAGCAGCGCGAGGATAAACGCCACCCCCAGCAGATCCGTGACCCGGAACAACCGCAATTTTGCGAACATACACTCAAGGACTCCGATCAACACCGCGAGCACTGCGATCTTTATGATGTAGACCAGAAGCCCGATCCCTATGGCGGCGGGCGCCACCGTAGTCGCGATTCCCCAGGGCGCAAAGACGTTGGTGATCAACGAGAGGAACACGGCCAGCTTCAGGCCGGCCGCCCATTCGAGTAAGGCAAGGTGGCGCCCGGAGTATTCAAGAACCATGGCTTCATGGATCATGGTTAATTCGAGATGTGTCGCCGGATTATCGACCGGTACCCGTCCTGTCTCTGCGAGCGCCACGATAAAGAGGGCTGCCAGCGCCATCAGATGCGGCGATGGGTCCGTCATGATACCTTCCAGCACCGCCGTCTTATGAACCACCGTGCTGAGATTGGTGGATCCCGCGGTCAGCGCGATGGCAAAGATGGACAGGATCATCGCCGGCTCGGTCAGCGACGCCACGATCGCTTCCCGGCTGCCGCCCATCCCGCCAAAGGCCGATCCGGCATCGAGTCCCGCGAGAATCAGGAAAAACGTGCCCAACGCCAAGAGATACACCAACGCAATGATGTTTCCCGAAAAGTTCATGGGTGTCTGCGAGGTGAACGTGGGGACGAGGAGGCCCGCCGTCAACGTGGAGGCGAACACGATATACGGGGTCGCTGTGAAGATCCAGGAGGTGGTGGTCGAGATCACCGGCTGCTTTTTGAAGAGCTTGGCCAGATCAGCGTAGGGTTGGAGGATGCTCGCACCTCGTCGCAATTGCAAACGTGCTTTAACCTTTCGGATCAGGCCCACAAGAAACGGTGAGACGGCCAGTAAGACGGTCGTCTGAGCCACGATGAGAGTGGTCGCTTCGAGCATCGATTACACCGCGAGCAACAGCAAGGCGATCAGTGCGACGAAAATATAGGTCAGGTAGAGATGCAGACTGCCTGCCTGGATTACCTTTAGGCGGTCGGCCAACGTCGCGAAGAACGCCACCAAGGGATCGTAGAGATACTTCTCAAAAATCAGTTCAATGTGAAATTCAAAGTGTCGTCGTTTCGCGAAGTATCGTGACTCGTCGAGAAACTCCGTCTCGAGTTTGACCGTCGGCTGGTAGATCGTACTGAAGACTCGTTTGATCGGCTGGACAAAACCGGTCGCGGTGTATTCCATCCGGGGTGAGAGGTTGAGCCCACAGCCCCAGGTCTTGTAACGGCGTGGTTTAAGACGACCACCGAACGTGACGGCTAGTGCCAAACCCAGCAGCGACAGCGCAACCAGCAACAGCGCAAGCACCGGTGTGGAGAGGCTTGAGAATTCGACATTCACCGGTGCCAGCGCCCAACCATCTATCGCCAGAATGTTCCTTGCGATCGATATCCCTGCCAGAGGAGTGACAACTCGGTCCAACAGCGGCACCACCACCATCGGGGCGATGCCCAACGCCACACAGACAGCGGCTAAAAAACCCATCGCGATGCGCATGGGAACCGGAACTTCCTCAGCGTGACGGGCATGTGCGCTCCGTGGCTGCGCGAGAAACGCAATCCCGAACGCCTTGGCGAAGCAGGCCAAGGCCAGCACGCCGGTCAGGGCTAGGATCGCTGCTGCGATCGGCAGCATCAGTTTGAGAAACACCGCCGGAATCTGAAAACCGAGAAAGAGGCTTTGGAACACCAGCCACTCACTCACAAATCCATTGGTAGGAGGCAGGGCGGAAATCGATACGGCCCCGATCAAAAAAAAGAGCCCCGTCCAAGGCATGCGCCGAAGTAACCCGCCATACTCTTCCATATTGCGTGTATGTGTCGCATGGAGCAGCGAGCCGGCTCCTAAGAACAGCAGGGCCTTGAACATGGCGTGATTGATCGTATGGTAGAGCCCAGCCAGCAGTCCGAGCGCGGCGAGTTCCTTCAATCCATAGGACTGAAAAATCATGCCGACCCCGATGCCCAACAGAATGATGCCGATGTTTTCCACACTGTGAAACGCGAGGAGCCTCTTGAGGTCATGTTCCATCAACGCGTACATCACACCCAGTAACGCAGATGTCGCCCCGAGGAACAGCACCGTGAAGCCCCACCACCAAGGGAACTGCCCACCGAAGAAATCGAAATAGACCCGGATCAAACCATAGATCGCGGTTTTAATCATGACACCGGACATCACGGCTGAGACATGCGACGGCGCCACCGGATGCGCATAGGGCAACCACACATGGAGCGG
This sequence comes from Nitrospira sp., assembly GCA_019636815.1. GTDB lineage: Bacteria > Nitrospirota > Nitrospiria > Nitrospirales > Nitrospiraceae > Nitrospira_D. Next base: position 2,485 of record JAHBWT010000106.1, on the reverse strand, counting down.
TACGATGCCGGCCTTCGTGCCGAACCCGATCAACGCCATCAGAAATACGAGGGTTTTCATACCCCCGTACAAGGGCTGCCCTGGATGCCGGAAGGCTTCAAAGGAGAACGACCCGGCACCCTGGAAGAAGATCAGGAACGCCATGACAATGAACGCGGTTCCAACATGCGTCATGATCAAATAGAACACTCCCGCGTACCGCACGTCCGCTTTCTCGTGCTCTGTGACCACCAGAAAATAGGACAGGAGCGACATCAGTTCCCAGGCGAGCAGGAAGAAGAAGCCGTTGTCCGCAAGGACGACGAACGTCATACAGAGGAGATATCCGTTGAAGAGCGCTCCGAGTGTGGCGACCGATGCGCGCCCCTCTACGTGCCGTCCGTATCCAATGGCATAGATCGACGCGGCAAGACCCACTACGGAGATGGTCAAGACGAAGAACGCTGCGAGCGAATCGAGCCGAATCGCCAAGGTGAGCAGCGGAATTGTGGAGGCGAGGGAACCCGTGACCGGTTCCGAAGACATGAGTCCAAGAAGCCCAAGGACGACACCAGCGCTGGTCGCCACGATGGCGGGGACGCTGGCCATGAGGTTTTGAGCTTTGGGTTCTTGGGGAAGACAAAAGGGAAGTAGAATCCCGGCCACATACCCGCCGAGAAGGATCCACAACAGATTCAACATGCGATCGGTTGGGGCCCTTGTGCCCTTGTCGAAGTACCGCTGCAGTTCACCCGTAACATTGGGTGAGATACTGGCTCATCCGATTGACGCAGACACCCCTCCCGTTCTTGCCATTGGATGTCCACCCAACCATGACATCCTGTGTCTCAACCCCACAAAGCCACATGTGCGACAGTTGCTAACAGTGCGATGACCAGCACCGTGAAGCACGTTATTCTCCAAGCCTGCCAGGCCTGCGTTTCGTTGTCTTTCACGATCAGCCTCCTGTTTAGCTAGTCAAGGTTTAAGTAGTGATCAAGCGACTCCGTTCAGCTTTCGGCACCCAAAACGACACTCGATATCGGGTGCTCCTGTTTGTGGACCACTGTCTCGATCTCTTTCTTCTGTCCCTCCGTCACGCTATACCGCACGTAGCCAGAGGTCTTGCCGAGCTGAACGAACGCGTCACATCCGTGTCCCCTCGAAGGCACCCAGTCTTTACGAGTCCCGATGCGACCGGCCCCACGACCTTGATAATGAGATCAAAGTCTTGATTGGAGCGGGCAGCCCTGCTGTCAAAGGAGCCATGGCAGTCACTTCCCTCCTACACGCGATAGGTGTGCTGGATGCCGTTCAACCCTGAGACACTGAGCCAATGGACACGATATCCGTTGAGAAAAAAATGGTCGTACACAGCCGACAGAAAGGTATGTCCATCTTGTGGATACACGACATGGCCCGCCCAGTTCCGTAGCCCACGGCGCAACGTTTGCCGCAATCCAGCGTGAGTCGTTGCGACCGCCCCCGTGGAAAGATCCAACCAAACCAGTGCCGTGACTCCCCTCGGATACTGCACCGCGACGATATCCGCATGTTCTGGCATTCCGTCCTTTTTCCCGACAGAAGCCGACCATCGGCTCTCGTGTCTTCACAACTTGGACTGCAGGGGGCGTCCAGCCCGAGGCCCGCAGCGCGCCACTCCCTCCCGTGCCTGCAGGTGGTTCGGATCGCGGACAAGGACCGTGTTCCAATTAAACAGGGCCTCTTCGTACTGCTCGACTCGCTCGAGCAACGCAGCCAGTTCGCATCGGGTCTGAACATCGGCAGGACAGATCATCAGCGCGTGTTGTAATTGTGTAAGATGCGCGAGCCAGTCGTCACTCGATTGATGAGCACCTCTGGTTTCAGATTGAAGTAAGTACCGAGTCTCGCTCGTCATGCCTATCCTCCTCTCCAAAACTAAGGACTCGATCGCCAGACCAATGGCCAAGGAGGCGCTCATCCCGCACGGTTGGACTCGATCCAGAAGGGCGGGGATGCCGGCTCCAATCGTCTGTGCGCTGTGACTCGGCGATCGTTGCTCTTCCTCCTTGTGTTCCTCGCGACTGATCCGCTTCCGTTCCAGTAAGCGGGTCAATGCATACTGGGTGCCGCGGGATGCGGACGGGCGAAGCAGCCGATGTAACGCGGACTTTACAACGGACACTCTGAACCAGAGCACCGTCGGATCCACGAGCCGGCATCAACCATGCTCGGCATCTGCAAGATCTGCATGTCGTAATCGCGCAGCTGGCGGCTAAAACACTCATGTCCTTGACGGACAGCGGAATTCCATCTTCGATGCAACCAGGCAGGCACGTGCAAGAATTGCAGACTGAACAGAGGATGAGACGAAACGCTGGGGTACCGTAGATAAGTTCAGAGAATTCTTACTCGCGGATCCCGTATTCCTTGGTTTTGTACTGAAGGGACCTCAGGCTGATACCGAGCAGGTTGGCGGCTTTTTCTCAGCGGTTGGTGACTTCCGAGAGTGGGGAATGTCATC
>JAHBWT010000105.1 GCA_019636815.1 Nitrospira sp. | reverse complement strand
GTTCAATGATGAAGCCGAGCAACATGAACCCAAGATCACTATAGAGACTGCGTGTGCCTCGCTCATACACCAGCGCTTCAGATCGAATGAAGTCGAGCATAGACTGCTTTGCATCAGCTCGTTCTTCGTTTGACGAAGGAACTCGGCCACATCCATTGAGCCGTTCGTAGTATCCTCGCCATCCAGGCAACCCTGATGCATGGGTCAGGAGGTGACGAAGCGAGGCTGGACCAATCGCAGTATCGGCACATTCCGGGAGATGGTCGGCCACACGATCGTCAAGCCTACAGCGACCGTTCTGGATCAGAATCACCAGAGACGTGACCGTTGCCAAGGGCTTGGTCAATGATGCGAGATCATAGGTCGTCGACGGTGCGACGGAAGGCCCTTGAGGAATCGTCGAAAGCCGGCCGGCAGAAAAGTGAACAACCGGTTGTTCCCCGTGCCGCACGGCCAAGACCGCTCCGGGGAACACACTCTCCGTAACGGCACGGTCGAGCACTGATTGAACAAGGTGCAGGTCAGGCATGGAGATGATGGCCGTTCCGACAGACGCGAGAGACTCGATTACGTCTTGCCCGTAGGCCTTGCCATCGAATATCGAGATTAACGGGCGGGAGTCGACTCACCTTCCATCTTTTCCTCCCGGATGGCGGTATGCTCTTGGTAGGCCTCGCTGGCCTCTACATCCAGCATCCTCTCGAATGTATTCAGCGTCGCGCGCATTCGTTCAACCATGAGCAACCGTTGCTTCTGGAGGATAGCAAGGTCTCGCTGCGTATTGCCCAGTTCGGCGCGGGCTTGTCGAAAAAGCTCGCCGGCTTTCAACTCGGCTTCTTTGACGATCAGCTCGGCATCTCGTTGGGCGCTTCGCTTGACGTCGTCTGCCAACGACTGTGCCGAAACCAGCGTGTTGGACAACGTCACCTCGGTTCGTTTGAGTTCTGACACTTGCTGCTCAAGCGAGTCAACACGATCACGCAGCATTGCATTGTCACGATTCAACGACTCGACCGTTTGCGCAATGTCTTCGAGAAAGCGGTTGACCTCTTCACGGTCGTAGCCACGAAGTTTCACTTGAAAAACCATCTGTTGGATGTCGAGTGGTGTGATCTTCATGGCATCCTCCCCTATATGAACTCAATTCATTCGTAACGCCGCGTCCTTAATCGACTGGACGACGGCGATCTGCAGAAACCAGATGGCCGCGATGGCAATCAGCGGCGACAGGTCGATCCCCATGCTTAGGCCGAGTCGCCGCCGGATTGGAGCAAGCGCAGGTTCCGTCACACGAGCCAAGAATTGGACGATTGGATTCCACGGATCCGGGTTCACCCATGATATCAGTGCCCGTGCAATGATGATCCAGCTATAAAAGGTCAATAAATAGTCTAGCACTGTAGCCAGCCCCAACAAAGTATTTCCCATTACAAACATCAGCCTCCAAGCTCCTGAGAGCGCTTTGTCGCAGTTTCAATTGCATCGATGAGTACGGCTCGAACTCCTCCCTGCTCCAATCGGTGCAAGCCGGCAATGGTCGTTCCGCCGGGAGACGCAACCTGATCCTTCAGTCGAGCTGGATGCTGTCCAGTCTCCAACACCATACGCGCAGCCCCTAAGACGGTTTGCGCCGCGAGCAGGCTGGCCGTCTCTCGAGGCAACCCCACTTTCACCCCGCCGTCAGCCATCGCTTCGATCATGAGAAAGACGTACGCGGGTCCGCTTCCACTCAATCCGGTGACGGCATCCATCAGCGGTTCCTGAATCGTGACGACACGGCCGACCGATCGGAAGATCTCACCGGCACAATCGACCGCCTCCTCCTCAACATTCGGACCGATTGCCAACGCCGTGATTCCTTCACCGACCATCGCCGGCGTATTGGGCATCGCGCGGATGATTCGGGCTGCAGGACCGCACACGTCTCTCATTTGACTGATCGTGATGCCGGCGGCTATGGAAATCACCGGCTGCTTCGTCAAGACATCACGAATCCCTCTCAGGGCATCGACCATCACCTGTGGTTTCACAGCCAGGACGACGACGTCGCTCAGACCTATGACCTCATGGTTCACCGCACTGACCTGAACTCCATATCGCGTTTTGAGATGATCCAACCGTTCCCTATCAGGATCAGCCACGTGGATGTCGCCAGGGCGGTAGCGCTTTGCAGAGAGCACGCCATTGATCAACGCCTCGGCCATACGGCCGCCGCCGAGAAACCCCAGCTTGTTCATGAGAGCCATCTTAGACAATGAGCGCTTCCATCACCCTTACTCACATGCATCGTGTCTCTTTGTGTGGGTGAACCGTTTCTATCCTAGCGCACACATGCAACAATGATAGAGATCGGTTTATCCTCGGCTCAACGGCAAGCCAATCGCACTTATCATGGTACCGTTAACTTTCCCCTCCCGCCGATACGAAAAAAAGAGGTCGTCATGACAAATCGTACAGAGATTGACGGTCGTCACACGAGCCGGAGCGGCGCCATGCGTCCGCACCTGCTCGCGGATAAGGGCCTTCAAATCCAAATGCGCTCTCTCACCCCTCCGGCTTCGTACCACTTTTTCCCAATCCGAAACTCCTTTACGCAGACCGTCGAGTACCGGTTCATCCACCTCATAGCAGCAGACGCCTGCGGATGGACCGATACTGATCCGCATCTGTTCCGGATGTGACCCAAAACGCGACTCCAACAGGGCGAGCGTTTTAGGAACGATGCCAGCCACTGCCCCTCGCCAGCCGGCATGGACCGCCGCCACGACTCGATGTATGGGGTCATACATCAATACGGGAACGCAGTCCGCCGTCCGCACCGCTACCATCACGCCCGGCCGATCGGTCACCAAGGCATCCCAGCCTCCTGCAAATCGATCCGACGGCATCAGTGCACGATCCACCACAAGTGCTTCCGTTCCATGAACCTGTTTCACAGTCAGCGTCCAGGACGCGGCGCCCGCCCCCGCTACCCCCTGGCGAGGGATACCAAGCTCGAGATCAAGCCCGAGAGCATGTTGCCGAGTCCCAAAAAAGTGACGGATCCGCTTTCGGGTGTCCGAAAATGCCGGTACGGTTATGATCGATGTCCTCACCATATCGAACCTCGCCATTCCATCATCCGATGAGCGAGACGGCGTTAGTCTGTTTGCTTGCGAAGAAACGTCGGGACATCCCACTCGTCCTCAGCCGTCAGCGCGGCTCGATCCGCCGACTCTCGCGCCTCACTCATACGCCTCAAAAACGTCGGGCGGTCAAGATCTTTCACCGGTCGCTCTGCCCCAATGGAGGCGACGACGCCTGCCAGCACAGGTTGAATCGGTTTGGCCAGCCGATTTTGCGCTCGCTCTGCCTCCGTCCCGGCGGCTGCCGGACTCTCGTCTCGTTCAAACCCGGTTGCGATGACCGTGATGATAAGTTCCTCACCAATGTCCGGGTTGATGACCTGCCCAACGATGATGTTCGCTTCGGGATCCGCCGTCTGCTGAATGATAGAGGCTGCTTCCTCGATCTCATGCAATGACATGCTGGGACCTCCGGTAATATTGAGGAGGACTCCGCGAGCTCCTTCAACACTTCCTTCCTCAAGGAGTGGGCTGCACATCGCTTTTTGCGCGGCTTCGATCGCCCGATTCGGTCCCTGAGCAACACCCATCCCCATCACCGCGCGCCCAGTGTGCGACATCACGGTGCGGACGTCAGCAAAATCCACATTCACATGGCCGGTCGTCGTAATGACATCGGCAATACCTTGAATGGCCTGGCGGAGAACATCGTCCGCCACCTTGAACGCTTCCAGAAGTGGGGTTGCCTTATCCACAATACCCAACAGTCGCTGGTTGGGAATCACGAGCAACGTGTCGACATGACGACGCAGTTCTCGGATTCCCTCTTCGGCATGCTTGTGTCGACGTTGCCCCTCATACTGAAAGGGCTTCGTGACGACACCGACCGTGAGGATCCCCATTTCTCGGGCAATACTGGCCACGATAGGTGCGGCGCCGGTTCCCGTTCCTCCACCCATACCTGCGGTGACAAACACCATGTCCGCCCCATCGATGCATTCACGGATATGCTCTCGACTTTCGAGCGCCGCATCCCGCCCGATTTCAGGTTTGGCGCCTGCGCCCAACCCTCGGGTCCGATCGGGTCCGAGTTGTATCTTATAGGGCGATAGGGATCGATCGAGCGCCTGAAGATCGGTGTTACTGGCGATAAAATCCACGCGAGACAATCCGGAGGTGATCATGGTATTAATCGCGTTGCATCCGGCACCACCGATTCCGATGACTTTGATACGGACCGGCGACAGCACATCTTCTTGAAATGAGAACATTGAGCCACCTCCTCCGATCACCCCGCAGGACGACCACCGGTCTCCTGCCGGACCAAGGTTAAAAAACCTCCAGCACCTTCTTCGTCCATCCAAACATTCGAGCCCAGGTTCCCCCGTTGCGAAGCCCGGCTGTTTCCAATTCGTCGACATGTCGCCGAGCATGTAGCAACAAGCCAACTCCGGTCGAATGGCTGGGATGACTAACTTGATCTCGAAGCGCCCCAACACCTGAAGGCACCCCTCGCCGGGCCGGTAAGTTTAAGACTTTTTCAGCAGCGTCAGGCATACCGTCCAACAGCGAGGTCCCGCCGGTGATTACGACGCCGGCACCCAATATCCCCTCATAGCCGGCGCGGGTAATTTCCCTCCTCACCAGTTCAAACATCTCGTCGACGCGCGGCTCCAAAATCTCGGCAACATCCCGTCGAGAAAATGTGCGGGCCGGGCGGTCGCCGACGGACGGCACCTCGACGATCTGATGGCTCGTCACTAATTCCGTTCGTGCGATGCCGTATTGGGTCTTGATCTTCTCTGCCTCGGTTTGCGACGTGAGCAGGCCGAACGCCAAATCTTTGGTTAAATTCTGTCCTCCAATCGGAAGAACCGCGGAGTGCCGGATACTACCGTCCAAAAAGATCGCGAGATCCGTGGTCCCTCCTCCCAAATCGACCATCGCGACGCCCAAATCGCGCTCTTCCTGACTCAGCACGGCCTCGCTGGAGGCGAGAGGTTGCAGAATGATGTCCACGACGTCGAGCCCCGCCCGATTGACACACTTTACTATGTTCTGCGCGGAGGTCACAGCCCCTGTGATGACGTGCACATTGACTTCCAGCCGATGTCCCGACAGGCCCAATGGTTCGCGGACCCCTTCCTGACCGTCCACCATGAATTCTCGGGGTAAGACGTGAAGGATCTTCCGCTCGTGAGGGATCACGGCAAGGGTGCGCGCGCTTTCGATCGCCCGCTGAATATCCTCACGGGTCACCTCGGCTCGTTTGAGCGCCACTACGCCTTTACAGTTTTCGGCGGAAATATGGCTGCCCGCGATGCCGGTGTAGACCGAGTTGATCTGGACGCCTCCCAGCAACTCGGCCTCTTCGACCGCTTTCTTGATTGATTCAACGGTGCTTTCGATATCAACCACGACACCTTTCCGTAGACCTCGTGAAGGACTCGACCCGACACCGATGATATTGAGGCCGCCGGCATCGGCTACTTCCGCGACGATTGCACAGATCTTCGTCGTTCCGATGTCGAGTCCGACTAGGATGTGATCTCGCTTCGACACGGCAATCACCCCCCTTCCCGTACGATGATCCGATTTTCGTACCGGAGATCTACCTCGCTCACGCTACGCCCCTGCCCGTCAAAATTTCGTGCCTTCAACGTCGATTTGACGCGCCGAAATCGATCCCATTGCTCTTTAAGAGCTTCATCTCCAAATTGAAATCGCACTCCCTGGACGAGGGCCACTAAATTTGAAGGGTTATCCGCAAGCACGTGCAACCGTCCTTCGAACGAATTTCCGACGACTCTTGCGAGTTCGATACCAGATACCACTGCGTGTCGAACCGATTCGGTCCCTTGCATCAACCCTTGCAGTTCGATGCCGGTCACAAGCGGCAAAGCCTCATCATCCAACTGACCAAGCTTGGTGAGCACATACCCGTCCTCATCGCACAGAAAGTTCTGGGACTCGGCACGAACAATCGCGGCAGGCTTCCGCTCTCTCACGGAGATCCGTAACTCGTGAAATGGAACACGGGTCACATCGGCCGCTTTAACCCACGGATGAGCCTCGACCTGTTCCTTAATGGCCGTCGTGACGACGTGATGAAGCGGCGCCCCGGGTTTCAGTTTTGCCAGGCCGAGCACCTGCTGTTTATCGAGATGGTAGACGCCGTCAACGGTGATCGTCTTGATTTCCAAGAGCTGTTGGAGCGCAGGTCCGGAGTATGTCGCGGCGAGCGCGACGAGCACTGCAGCACAAACCGTACTCGTCACCACTCCAGCCCACCGAACAAGTGCGCTCCGTTTCGTCGCGCGTACCCGCCTTGTTTCTTTCATGGCTCTCTCTCCCTGCGGGTCTTTCCACTTGTTCTTTCGGGGTCCTGGAGGCCCGGCCTGGCGCTTCTTCAAAAAGAGTCTCATCATGCGAACTCCTGTCTTACAGCCGAGGCAGATCGAGCAGCGCGATCCAGCGCAGACTGTAAGATTCGTTCAACCAAGGTGTCGTATCCGATGCCGACCTGAGCTGCCGCCATGGGTAAAAGACTCGTTGCTGTCATGCCAGGCACAGTGTTGATTTCCAACACATAAGGCCGCCCTCGCGGAGTGATTCGAAAATCTACGCGGGCAGCTCCCTCGCACCCCAACACCTCATATGTCCGACTCGCCATTTCGCTGACTTGTCGAAGCACTTTTGGAGGAAATGGAGCCGGACAGAGATACTGAGTCTTACCCTTCTGGTACTTCGCCGAAAAATCGTAAAAACCTTCCGGGGCGACGATTTCAATCGCCGGAAGCACTTTCACCCCTTCCGCCGCCGATCCGAGAAGAGACACTGCGGCTTCATGTCCCGGTATGTAGCTCTCCACCATCACTTCAGGGTCAAAACGATGCGCCAGAGCAAGTGCTTCCTTCCATTCTCCGGCACGGCGCACGACCGTGACTCCGATGGTAGACCCTTGGGCCACCGGCTTCACGACAATCGGCAAGTCGAGATGGGCCTCTCTAAGAGTCCTGGCGAGCGAGGGTCTGTCTCCTTCCCGCACGACCGTTCCAGCTGCCACCGGAATACCGTGCGCAGCGAGCAGCATTTTGGTCACGGCCTTATGCATTCCCACCGCGCTCGCTCGCACACTGGATCCCGTGTAGGGAATCCCCATCGTCTCGAGAAACCCTTGTACCACACCGTCCTCACCTCCAGGTCCATGGAGCGAGAGAAACGCAATGGCCACTTTCTGATCTTCTAAATCATGGTGTAAGCGATCGGTGACGTCGATAGCCACCGCATCGTACCCCAGACGGATCAACGCCTGGTGCACGGCCTGGCCTGTTTTGAGGGAGATATCCCGCTCCGAGGAGCGTCCTCCCATGAGCACGCCAATTCGCGCATCTGTGATTCGATCAGTCGGCACCATGCCGTCCTTTCTCTAGGCCTGTCCTACCAGTTTCAACTCCAATTCCAATTTGATTCCTGTCTTCCGAGCGACTCGTGCGCGCACCTTCCTGATCAACGACAGGACATCGTGAGCACTGGCGTGGCCTTGATTGACGATGAAGTTGGCGTGTTTCATCGAGACGCACGCATCGCCGACCGCAGCCCCTTTGAGCCCGGCCGACTCGACCACACGTCCCGCTGAATCATTCTTCGGATTTTTGAACACACAACCGGCACTCGGCAGAGACAGTGGTTGCGTGTCACGACGATAGCGCAAATAATCTTTCACGACCTGTTCAATGTCCGATTTCACCCCCGGCTTCAGTTGAAGCCATACCCCAACCACAATGCCACGCGGCAATGTCGCCCGGCGATACGTAAAATCGATATGCTCTGCTTGACAGTCCATGAGGGTGCCGGTCGGCGAGACGATACGGACGGCCTTCACTGATCTCTTCATTTCCCCCAGTCTCGTCCCCGCATTCATGGCCACGCACCCCGCAACAGTCCCAGGAATCCCGGCAGCCCACTCCAGTCCGGCCAAAGATTTGCGGATGGCATAGCCGATCAGTGTGGGCATACCAACGCCTCCTTCGACATACAGCACAGAGCCTGGTTCCTCTTTGATCGCCCGCAGCTTTGCCAAACTAACGACCACGCCTCGGATCCCCTTGTCTCGGACAAGGACGTTGGTACCGCCCAGCACAAAAATGGGCACGCGCTGTTCCGCGGTCTGCCTGCAAAGGCGTATGACATCCTCGACATCGGCCGGCTGTACCAGGGCATCGGCAGGGCCGCCGATATGGAACGAGGTATAGTCTTTCAGCGATGCCTGAAACCGAATGGTCCCCCGAAGTCCGGCCACGGCCGCTCGCAATCTGCGTTCTCGAGCTGCTTGTCGTGACTTTGGCTCGTGCTGCAAGCTTCGACGCATCTTTGGCCGTCACATCGCATCAAGACGTGCAAGAATTCCGGTTCCCGCCTTCCAAATATCACCGGCTCCCATGGTCAGGACAAGGTCGCCCGACTTCAGAAACGGGAGCACCTGGTCCGGCAAGGTTTCTTTCCGTTCAATGAAGGTGACGGATGGGTGGCCAGCCGACGTGATCGTTTCAGCTAGGCTGGCTCCAGAAACACCGGGTATCGGTTGTTCGCCGGCCGGATAGACTTCGGTCATAAACACCGCATCAGCATTGTCAAAGGCATGGGCGAACTCTCCCATACAATCCCGCGTTCTGGTGTACCGATGCGGTTGGAACAGAACGACCACTCGCCGATTCCAACCCTGTTTCGCCGCCGCAAGCGTGGCTTTCACTTCCGTGGGATGGTGACCATAGTCGTCCACCACCATAATCCCGCCGGTTTCCCCTCGTAGATGAAAACGCCGCTCCACTCCGGTAAAAGCTGCGAGTCCTCTACGAATGAGATCAACCGGAACGTCGAGCTCGACACCGATGGCAATTGCGGCGAGCGCATTTGAAACGTTATGGATGCCGGGCACGGCCAACCGGAATGGGCCCAAATGTTTCCCGCGGAAAGAGGCGCGGAACTCGGCTCCCCATTGTTTGAGGGCGATATCTGTAGCCTTGAAATCCAGGGAGGCTCCATCGCGTTCTTGAAGTCCATACGTTTGATACCGCTTGACGATGCGGGGGAATACGGTGCGGAGACGCTCGTCGTCACCGCACAATACTGCCAGCCCGTAAAACGGAATCTTGTTGATGAATTCCAAGAAACTTTCGCTGATTCGCTCCATGGAACCGTAGTGATCAAGATGCTCGCGATCCAAGTTTGTCACGGCCACGACGGTCGGGGACAGTCGGAGAAACGAGCCATCGCTCTCGTCCGCCTCCGCCACAAGCAGATCACCCCGTCCAAGCCGTGCGTGACTGCCTAACGCGTTGACCTTGCCGCCGATCACCATGGTCGGATCCAGGCCTCCTTGCGCCAACACGTTGGCGACCATGGAGGTCGTGGTGGTTTTGCCATGGGCACCGGCAATGGCGACTCCGAATTTCAGACGCATCAGCTCCGCCAGCATCTCGGCACGCGGGATCACAGGAATCTGCTGGGCCTTCGCGGTCACCACTTCGGGGTTGCTTGTTGCCACAGCGGATGAAATGACAACCACCTGCGCTTCCCCTACGTTTGATTCCCGGTGACCGATGAAGATCTTCCCACCGAGTTCCTCTAACCGCCTCGTCGTTTCCGAGGCATGGAGATCCGAACCGGTCACTTTGTACCCCATCGTGAGCAGAACCTCCGCGATCCCACTCATACCCGCTCCCCCGATCCCGACAAGATGGATCTGTTGTGTCTTACGAAATAGAGTCATATGCGTCCTGCCTTGCGATCCACTCGCGTTTTGTTTCTTCCCTCTTCCCGTTCCAACTGCGTTAGCCTCCATCCGCTTTTCCAGGTGGGTTGCACTCATGGGTTCCGCCCATGAGTGCGTAACACTCCCTGACGATCGCTTCGGCGGCATCGCTTCGCCTCATCGCTAAACTTTTCTTTTGCATCGCACTCAGCCGATCCGCATTCGACAAGACGGCGACAATCGTCTCGACCAGTTTCGCTCCACTCAGGTCTGCCTGTGGGACAACAATGGCTCCACCCGCGGCCTCCATCGCCCTTGCGTTCTTCATCTGGTGGTCGTAAATCGCCGTCGGCAACGGGATCAGAACCGCGGCTTTGCCACAGGCCGTCAGTTCCGCGATCGTCATCGCGCCGGATCGAGCCACGACTAAGTCGGCTGTACGCAAGACAGCGGGCATATCATAGAGAAATGGAACGACTTTGGCTTGCAGACCTAGTTCGTGATAGGCCGCGCTGACTCGCTCAAAGTCTCCCTCCCCGGTCTGATGGGTGATTGTCAGTCCGGGAAGACGTTCATGCAACAGGGCTACCCCCTCCAACACCGTACTATTGACGGCTTTGGCACCCTGGCTCCCGCCGAAAATCAGGAGATGTTGGCCTCTGTGTTCGGTTGAGTCACCGCTCGTGCTTGATGGGACGAAGAACTCTTGTCGAACCGGCGTCCCGACCACACGCACCTTTCGCTGATCGAATAATGCTCCCGCCGACTCAAATGCCAAAAACACCCGTTGTGCGAACGGCGCGACCGCCTTATTGGCCAGGCCAGGGTAGGCATTTGGCTCAAGAATCACCCGAGCAATGCCTTTCAACGCAGCCGCCACCAGCATCGTCGGACTCGTATATCCTCCAACACCAATCACGAGATTCGCCCGGCGCTGTTTGAGAATTCGTAACGACTGCCAGATCCCAATGGGCACAGACAGGAGGCCCCGCAGAACATCCAACACTCCCTTTCCCATGACCGGTTTGGCTGTGATCAGCACCAACTCGAACCCTTCATGGGCCAAAACCCGAGACTCAATGCCACGAGCCGTCCCCACAAAGAGAATCTGCGCGGAAGCATCACGCCGCACAAACTCTCGAGCCAGCGCAATCGCCGGATAGAGATGTCCGCCGGTACCTCCCGCAGCGATTACAATCGTCATCGTCGATTCGGCCAACCACGTCCACTTCGATGACGTGTCTCCTCCCGTCCCGCCTGCCGATCTCTCGAAATGCTGAGCAGGATCCCTACGCCGGTCAGGCTGACCACCAAGGAGGAACCGCCATAACTGACAAACGGCAATGTGAGCCCTTTCGTAGGCAGCAACCCGGTCGCCACACAGGCATTGATCAGCGCCTGGATGCCGATGAGCGTCGTGATGCCGA
>JAHBWT010000104.1 GCA_019636815.1 Nitrospira sp. | reverse complement strand
CGGACGCGGCGTCTTTGTCCGAGTCAGTGCTGAACCTTTCCAACATCGCTACGGTAGCGTAAATATAGCCCACAGGAGACACGTGTGAGTGAAGTATCCAGAAACGACAACGAGGCCGCACAGCAGACACAGACGCCGACCGACCAACGCCGCATCCGGTTCGATAGCCTCCATAGCAGGAATTCCTGCACCAACACCTGCCATGTGGCAAGCACGAAGGAAGGGGTGGTGCTCAACTTTTCTCCGAATCAATCCTTGGATCAGGGGCAGCCAGACCCTCAGCTCGCGAATCGCATCATTCTGAGTCTGTTGGCGGCCAAGCGGCTGACGATGTTTTTTAAGCAAGGAACCTTCAATCTGCCGGAGGAATGACAGGGGCGCTGTTCATCGAGCTGATGGATCCGGAAACCCGGCGCTTCACCAGGACATCGACGAGCGCCGGGCAATCCGTTCTGAGGAGGCCCTCACAGATCTCGGTAACGAGATTAGTGACAAAAGAATATCACCACGGCTTGGCCGATCGTGCCACCAGAGTGGAGATCAAATCGGCTGAAGACCAAGCCGAAGCCAATCAACGCAGTCGTCGTTTTTGACCTGCCCAGAGATTATCAGACAAGGATTGAAGTTCGCCTGCCTGAACAAGAGCTGGCGCGAGAGCGTTTCCCGACGATGAGTTCGGCAAACAATCTGGAGCGACCAACGCGTTGCTTTTTGCGCGTGCGCGAGACAATGCCACCGAGGCGCGCTACAGTCTGAACGTCTCTCACAGTCATTTCGCGCGCGATAAGGCAATTGAATACGCTATAACGCTACAATTTGCTGCGATTGATTCAAACAGACAAGGGCCACATCCTCCGCTACGACCGGGTATCACTGATCAATACAACTCGACCGTCACCTACGCCAGCATGGCGTTTTTCTGATCCACAGCTAAGACCCCACGTACGTATCTTTTTGGTTCACACTGTATCGAATCTGATACGGAGGAAGTCGGTTCTATCGCTCGATAAGTGGATCTTGCCATCAAATCTATTTAAACGTTCACCGGAGGTTTGCTGTGGCATTAGCATCAAACTTGCTATGCTGGAGCATCGAAAACAGTACGATGAATTAACAATTTCCTAGATTTACTTTTGTGATGATTTGGATTAATAACTTTCTCGTGACAGGCCGATCACTCTTTTAGAATGAGACGGGTCTGATGAACGGCAGAACATCAAAAAAGTCAATGAATCGCCGGCATCTACCGGATAAGTCTAGCCTCACATTACAGCAAGGTCCCATTTTTTTAAGACAATCGTTCATTGTGGCAGCCCCCTGTTCCCGATCGGAACGGGCGATCTCACCATAATGGAAGAAAATTAGGAGGTCGGCATTGACGATCATGCAATCCGACGCTCTCCGCATAGCCGTTGTTCACCGGGATGGGTTGTATCGAGACTGTTTGCGTCGTTGTTTGGCACAGGCCGAATCGATCTCGGTCGTGCATTGTGCGTCCGGGCTTGATCATGAGACATGGGAAATCGTTGGTTCCTGTGGGCCCGATCTGCTCTTACTCGAGTACGGGCTGTGTCGCCAGCAGGGATTTTGCCAACCAGCAAAGGGGGGATGCGCAGCATCCCCGGCAATGAAAGTCATTGTCGTTGGAGTGCCGAACAGGGAAGAGGATATTCTTGCCTGTATTGAGGGCGAGGGAGCAGCAGGATACCTGTCGGTTGATTCAACGTTATCCGATCTGATGAATAACATCAACGCGGTCATGAATGGAGAAACTCTGTGCTCTCCACGGGTTGCAAGTCTGGCCTTTGACCGTGTCTCTACGCTGACTCGACGGATTGAACACGGCCGTGCTGGAGAGCGAACTCGTCTCACCCGACGCGAAGCGGAGATCATCAGCCTCATCGATGCCGGTTTGAGCAATAAGGAAATTGCCGTTCGGCTCAATATCGAAGTGTCGACCGTCAAGAATCATGTCCACAATATCCTCGATAAACTTCAGTTGCACAATCGCTATTCCGCGGTGAAACAAATCAAGGAACAACGGATTCTCGCGGGCCTCCATTAGCTGCCGCCCATATCCCTACAGTTCGCCGACGGCGCTCACCCATCATCTCTACAGGAAGCAAACGATCTAGAAACAATCTAGATCTACCTAGAGCCACACCTAGATCCAAATTGAACCCAAAGATCTATAGGTATCCTTCCACCTCATATTTACAGTGCACTAACAGTATTGTGAGGGGGACCGATTGGATAAGATCAGGGTGCTCTTCGCAAATCATCCCGTGATGGTCTCTGACGCCATTCGTCAACTCGTGGTGGAACAGGACGATATGGAAGTCGTTGGCGACTGTCGCGGACCGATGAAAATTTTGCAAGAGACGGGCAGGACCAAGGCCGACGTGGTCATTTTGGCACAAGAAGGAAGCGAAGAGCCCGCGCTCTGCGAACAATTGCTGTCGGTCTATCCCGATCTGACTATTCTGGGCCTGACTCAGAACCTGAACGCCGCCTATACGCAGCAGCTCCGTTCACAGCGGCAACGCGTGGCCACTGATAAGCACGTCACCATCGTGCAGACTCTAAGAATGGCGGTCAGACAGTCAGGCAGCGAGAAATGAGCGACGGTGCATGCCAACAAGGAGGATGAACCATGCCAGTGTCAGTGAGTTACCCAGGTGTCTATATCCAGGAGGTTCCAAGCGGTGTCAGGACAATCACGGGTGTGTCCACCTCTATCGCGGCGTTTTTTGGCCGGGCGCAAAAAGGGGCGATCAATAAAGCTGTCCGCTGTTTGAGCTATTCGGATTTCTTGCGCGAGTTTGGAAGTGGACATCCGTCAAGCGAGTTAGGCGCAAGCGTCAACCAGTTTTTTGGAAACGGAGGGACGGACTGTTACGTCGTCAGACTCGCGCACAACGCTAAAAAAGCCGACATCACACTCAAAAATGTGGCCGGCGCCGCCGTGTTGACCATTATGGCGAAAGACGCCGGCGTCTGGGGCAACAACGTCCGATTGGCGATCGATTACAACACCTCGAACCCGGAGGAGACCTTCAATCTCTATCTGACGCAGGAAGAGGGTGGTGTCGTCGTCAACAGCGAGACCTTTCTCAACCTGTCCATGAATCCAGTGTCGTCACGATACGTCGTCAACTTCGTGACTCAAAGTTCAAAATTAGTCGATGTTCAGTTGGCAACGGGCTTTGACATAAATTCTTCGGCACAAGCCGGCTATAGTGAAGGACGCCGCGTCATGGGCGCCACGTTTACCGCTATTAGAGACGAGTTGAACGCTCTGATTTATGCCCCACCTGTGGCATCGGCTAGTCGAAAGTTCGATATCAGCGTGAATGAAGGGCCACCCTCATCCGTTGACATCCGCGCAAATAATCCCGCCCAGTTGACTGCGACGACAAAAGGTCCGCTTGAGGCTGAAATACTGGCTCGTATAACCCCAAGCCTGCCGGCCGGTGTCTCGGTGACTTGCAGTCTGGATGAAATAGACCCCAGTTCGGGACTGAGAGTCCTCCGCATTACATCCGCAACAGGCAACAACCTCAGCGTCAAGATACGACGGGCAAGCAGCAACGACTTGGCGGCGGCACTCATGCTCGGTATCGATCAAGGAGGAGTTGAAGTGACGCGGTTCGCCAATCATCGCCCCGTTCCAACCTCGACCTATTTTTCAGGAAACGTGAACGCCTTGGCAAAGCTGCTTCAGACAGACGCGACACACGACCTGACGAAGATGACATTCGCCGGCGCTCCCGCCCCCAACGCGGTTGATTTCAACGTTCCACCGCCCAATGTGCTGCAAACAACGGGCGCCGGTGACCGGTGGTTCAAAGACGCCCTCTCGTCGGCGATCACAAACCATTCCGATGGGGTGCGGGAAAAGCTTCAGATCATGGCGAAGACGATCAATGACAAACCCGACGCTCCGGTTACAGCTGAGGTGTGGGGATATCGGATTGCCTTCAAGCCGAAGATCGGGATGTTGAATACGACCTACACGGTGTCGACTGCAACCGAAAACCTAGCCGGATCGTTCACGCCCAACGTCAGGCAGTACGCCTTGGGCAATATCGGGACCGGCTCATTTCAAAATGGTGCGGGACAGGTTGGACAGGATGATGACGGGACACCATTGACCGTCGCCGACTATACCGGAAGCGCGTTGGATCACACGGGCTTCTACGCGCTCGATCGCGTCGACCTGTTTAATCTCATGATCATTCCTCAGGACGGAGACATCGACGAAGGTGAATACCAACAGCTCATCGGACCTGCCACCACTTATTGTGAAAGCCGTCGAGCGTTCTTGTTGATTGATGCGCCGGTGAGTTGGACGAACGGGGACAAAATGGTCGCCGATGCGGCGAAGGTCAACGGGCTCCGCGCCGGCATCGTGAAGCAAAACTCGGCGATCTTCTATCCCAGAGTCACATACAGTGACGCCGGTATCATAAAGCCGCTCGGTCCATCCGGCGGGATAGCCGGCCTGATGGCGAGAACCGATTCGCAGCGGGGCGTGTGGAAGGCGCCGGCTGGAACCGAGGCCGATCTTCGCGGGGTACTTGACGTCGAACTCAATATGACGGACGGAGAAAACGGCGTACTCAATAAATTGGGAGTCAATTGCATCCGCAAGTTTCCGAACGGAATCGTCAATTGGGGCGCACGAACACTCGATGGCAGCGATGATTTCGGATCGGAATGGAAGTACATCCCGATTCGCCGACTGGCTCTGTTCCTCGAAGAATCGCTTTTCCGCGGGACGAAATGGGTCGTGTTCGAGCCGAACGATGAGCCGCTTTGGGCGAAGATCCGCATGAACATCACTGCATTCATGATGAGCCTTTTCAGGCAGGGGGCATTTCAGGGCAGCACGCCGGACAAAGCGTTTTTCGTGAAGTGTGATGGCGAAACCACGACGGCCAACGATCGCAATCTTGGCATCGTCAATATTCAGGTCGGTTTTGCGCCGCTCAAGCCAGCCGAGTTCGTCATCATCAGCATTCAGCAGATACCGGATGTGTAAACCGATAAAAGGAGCGAGAAATGGCCAAAGGATTCGTCAAGAACGCAAAGCGGTTCGATCCGTACAAGAATTTTAAGTTCCGGCTCGTGTGGGACGGCAAACCGGTCATGGGCATCAGCAAGATCAGTGCGCTCAAACGTACGACCGAGGTGGTCAAGCATCGTGACGGCGGCGATAACAGCACCGACCACAAATCGCCCGGTCGAACCAGTTACGATGCGGTCACCGTCGAGCGCGGTCTGACTCACGATCCGGAATTCGAAGCCTGGGCGAACAAGGTGCATCCGTATTCGGGTGATAGCGCCATGGATCTTGCCGCCTATAAGAAGAATCTGACGCTCGAAATGATGAACGAAAAAGGCCATGTGGTATACAGGTATTTCCTGTACGACTGCTGGGTCAGTGAATATACGGCTATACCCGAGTTGAACGCCAATGCCAACGCCGTGGCCATTGAATCGATGAAGATCGAGCTCGAAGGCTGGGATCGAGACAAGGACACAAAAGAACCCAATGAGGCCGACGACGTACCGCAAGGCTGACCGGGAAGACTAGAACATGAATGTCGAGGTCGAGACAGAGGATGTGATTCCGTTGCCATCG
Source organism: Nitrospira sp. (assembly GCA_019636815.1). Taxonomy (GTDB): domain Bacteria; phylum Nitrospirota; class Nitrospiria; order Nitrospirales; family Nitrospiraceae; genus Nitrospira_D. Next base: position 5,648 of record JAHBWT010000104.1, on the reverse strand, counting down.
TTCACCATGTCCTCTTTGGTGGCATGGTCGAAAGGCGGTGCAGGATTCAGAAGATTCGGGAAAGTCGAGTCCGATCTTACGGTAGATTTCTCAGCGCCGAATCGGGCGGCTCTCGCTACACGCGTGCTTGAATTGTGCACCGTCGATCCCGAACGTCTCCTTCCACCTCATCATTTCATCGAACTTTCCGTCGGCAAGCGGATCGAATGCCTTCTTCTGCTGGCGGCCGGGGGGCGGGATAAGGCCTTGAGCCTGGTGTTCACATGCCAGGGATGCGGCGAGGATCTTGAACTGGAACTCACCCTCGACGAGATTTCGGAAATTCAGCGTGAGGCGGACAAAAGTGAAACGATCGGTGTCGACCTGGAGGGGAGACGGATCGAATTTCGCAAGCCCAAAGGCCGTGACCAAGAACTCTGGGCAGGGGCAGTGTTTCATGATGAACAGGATGCGGCGGTTGGGATGATCGGTTCTCTGGCTGTGACACCGGAATGCTCGACGGCGATTGGAACGGCTTCGGTGAGCGAGATTGAAAAGGCTTTTGATGACGCCGACCCACTCGTGAATTTCAGCTGTCAGGTGAGTTGCGGGGAATGTGACAGGCTCAATGGGTATCGAGTCGATCTGATGGAAACTGCGCTGGACATGCTGAGCCGAATACAGAGCCGATTGATCCATGCAATTCATACGATGGCATCGCAGTATCACTGGAGCGAGGCAGAGGTTCTCGGTGTTCCCGAATGGCGGCGACACCGGTATTTGCAGTTGATTGAGGCCATGAAGAAATGAGCGGGTACTTTTCAAACATCGCCAGGCAGAGCGGTCTTCGATTTATGGGGCCGAAAGCGTCACCGGCTGGAACGGTAACCCATGGAACCGACACTCGCTCATCCCGGGTCTCGCCAATCGACGTGGAAGAGGTTGTAGTGGCTCCATCAACTTTGGACGAGGACACTGCCACGCCGTCGGGAATCGATGATGCTCCAAAAACAACATCGAATGACGAAGGTATGGCGGTGGTGACGAAGGGAGCAGCAGGCGTATTGGCCTCGTTCAATCCACCTCAGCCTTTGGTCGCCCCTTCGGAGATTCATAATCGTGTCCGCGAAGATGTTTCAATCGTTCGACTTGGCGAAGACATGTCGTCGAAGGGAGGAATTCAAACGGTTGAGTTCAAGCCGGGCCGGCATGCTGGAGAGACGGACGCTGTTGTCGAACATCGCGAGATGGCCCTTGAATTGGGGGGAGAAGAACCCAGTACTGCAGTCTCGTCTGAACAACGGCAAGGAAAGAAGGCTATCCTCAAGATGGCCGAGATCATGGATCGAAGCGATGGAAACGCGGCAGAAGCGCATACGATCATCTTGAATGGAGTCCAAGAATGGATTGCTGCAGGACCGGCGGCACCTGAAAAGCATGACGTGAGGAAGGAGAAAATCCAAGCATCGTCGCCGAGAGAGCACAGTGAAATTGCGCAACCATGGGAGTCCGAGCCCGGTGTCGTTCGTATCGGGAGATCAGATAGGCCGGAATTCAGACTTCATGATCGGCCGATGCAAACCATACCCGGCATTCAGGAGCAGGTGTTTGATCTTTCAATCGGAACGATCAGCGTGGTGATAGAAGACGACAAGCAATCGCCTCAGCTTGCTCCTTCGCGACGGAGTGAATCCGGTCCAGGAAAGAGGGAATCAAGACCTTCGCCATCACGGCTGAGCCGGAATTACATCTAAACGATAATGGCGCTCGCAGACACAACCAATGCCATCGGCGCGGTCACTGAGATGCTGCAGCTGCGGCTTCAGGCCCTGAGTGGCTCGACCCTCGTCACCATTGGCAAACCCGAAGATTCAGACGACACAACACCCCATCTGAACCTGTTTCTGTATCAGATCGAATTCGATCCCTTCTTAAAGAACACGCCGCTCAACGAAGGCGAAAATCCGCCGTTGTGGATGGTGCTGAAGTATTTGCTGACGGCCTATTCAGCCCAGGATGTGAGTGACACGATCATTGCGCATCAGAGACTCGGTGGAGCGATTCGGGCGCTCAACCGGAACGACTTGATCGATATTGGAGTGAACACCACGATCAGCAAGGCTCTCAGCCCGAATCCTCAAGAATTGCATGTCACGTTTGACGAGAGCCATTCGGATCTCCTAGCAAAACTCATGCAAGGAACCGATGAAAAATACAGACTCTCGATTTGTTTTCAAGTGCGCCCGGTGATGATCGCGGCGGCGGAACCGGGCCACTACTCACTGCTGGTCGGTATCGATTACACGCAGCCGCCCACGACGCTGGCCGATCCATATGTCGGCATCGACACCATTCCATCCATGGGAGCGCATATTGATGAAATTGCGCCTGTTGGTTTTGAAGTGGGTGAAGAAGTAACGATAACGGGAATAGACCTGCACTTGGCGAATCTTTCGGTGATGCTCGGAACGGTAGAATTGCCCGTTACGATGCAGCGGCCGGATCAGCTCAGGTTCAACGTGGATGCCGCGGCTATCAGCGCCGGCGGAATTTCTGCCGGAAGTCACGCCGTCACCGTCGTCCAAACTCTTCCCGGGACCGGCAAAAAAAGGAAGAGTAACGCAGTGATCGGCAATCTCGTGCCCACCCTGCAATCCGTGGTCACGGTACCCCCCGGCACGGTGACGGTCAACACCGGGCCACCTCGGACAGCCTTTGCCACGATCGATCTGACCGGCGTGCTCTTGGGTACAGATGGCGATGATGTCATTGCCGCGTTCTACCGAGACGGCAGCGTCGCTCGGATGTTTGATGTGTTTATGGTTCCACCGGGCCCGCCGCCACACCAGACCAAACGCCGTCTCACTATGGCCGGCAGCGATGCGATTCCCGCGGGCGATTACAACCTGGTGATGATCGTCAACGGACAGCAAGCTCCCCAGAGCCCGTTGATTCACATGGATATTCCATGAGCGCAGAATCAACAAAGACGGAGCCCATCGTTTTTACGCCGAATTTGCGGTCTCGTGATGAGCTGGCGAATTATTGGATGCGCCAAGCCACACTCCGTCTCCGGCGCGAAATAGCCTGGCTGTGGCACGAGCGGGGCGCCGGCTCACAGCCGCAATTGGGTGAATTGCCGCCGATGATCGACCGGGCGTCGGTTTCGCTCGATCTCTCGCGTCACTGGGACGAAAAGCGGAGATTCTTTGCAAGCCATATCGCGGCGAAATATTTGACCGAACAACTGACCATTCCGCCCCCGCGAGTCGATCAATCGGTTCGCGGCTCCTTCGGATGGGTGCTTGATGAACTTTCGCTCGACGATGTCTCGGCTTTTACGCTTGCCATGGGGCTTGCTTCGGCATTTGACGCCAGTTTCGGAGCCGTTATCGCATCGTGCCTGAACGACCCGTCGCGGATTTATCCAAACCTCATGCTGATACAGCGATTGTGGGATTACCCGGACGAGGCGCAGACGCTTTCCGACCCCATGCACCCGCTGTTCGCGATGGGATTACTCCGTCGCGTCTCGTCCGTCCAACGTCCATATGCGGATACCCTTTGGGAGCAACCTCTCTCGGTGCCATGGTTGGTGGCTCGTTCGATGATCGACGTGGCGGAAATCGGCTCGACAAGTTTACGGCTGGTCGATCCGATGAAAGAGAGGCATGGTGATCGCACGAAGACCGAAACATTGATCGCCTATCGGTTACGCGCAGAAACGCCTCGGGGACTGCGCGTTATCCCATTGCTTGGAAACCGCCGTTCAGCCTACCGCCAGACCGCGATCGATATCGCGCTGCTGACAGAGCAGAAACTTTGGGAGTACAAGGGCGATCCTGCCTTGCTCGGCCATGAAGACTATTTCGCGATGCTGATGTGTTTCGCATGGCTGACAGGCCACGGTCTTTTCATCCGGCACGAGTTGTTCGATGGAACAGAAGGCCGGCGCGAGCGCAACGAAGGGCTGCCGCTCGTATCGGTTCCAATCATGCTGTTTCTGTCGATATCTGATCGAAGGCAGGTCGCGCATCTCGACCCCGCATTGTTGCTGCCGTTTGTGAAAGTTCCTGTGCTTGGCTATGAAGGCCGCCTTGCCGCATGGAGGGAAGGCTTCGGCCAAGATGCCAAAAAGTATGAACCTGTTCTGAAGGAGATGGCTCGCCGGTTTCGCTATGAGAAGGATACGATCCGCGATATCTGCGCGGAGCTGAAGGCGCAACCGGAGCCGCTGAAAGAGGATGATCTTATCGAGGCCTGCCGAGCCGAGCTTAGCGTGGACATGGGTGAACTGGCTGCCTACGTCGAGCCGCGCTTTACCGACGAGGAACTCATTCTCCCGAATAAACAGGCGATTCAGTTTGAAGAGCAGTTGGCCGCGATGCAGGCGCTGACCAAGGTGCATTACGACTGGGGCACGGCCCGTGCGTGGAACGAAGGCGGTATTACCGTGCTTTTTGCCGGACCGCCGGGAACCGGAAAAACGATGGCAGCCGAGATCCTGGCGTATCGGCTCAAACTTCCGATGTACCGCATCGATCTTTCGCAGGTGGTCAATAAATACATAGGCGAGACCGAGAAAAACTTGAAACGGATCTTCGACGCCGCCGAGGTCTCGGACATGCTGTTGTTCTTCGACGAGGCCGATGCGCTCTTCGGCAAACGCATAGAGGCCAATGATGCCCGTGATCGCTATGCCAACCTGGAAGTCAGTTATTTGCTGGAAAGAATGGAGCGCTTCAAAGGGTTGGCCGTGTTGGCCACGAACCGAAAGAACGACTTGGATCAAGCTTTTTTGCGGCGTATCCGCCATATCATCGAGTTTCCGGTTCCGGATGAGGCCCAGCGAGCCGCTATCTGGCAACAGGTCATTCCCGCATCCGTGGCGGAGAATTCACGGATCGATATTGCCTTCCTGGCGAGACAGTTTCCGCTTTCCGGCGGACACATCCGCTCCATCGTGTTTAATGCCTGTCTGCAATCGGCGTACGCCGGTAACGGGCGCAAAGAATTGTTTATGAAAGATGTACTCGTTGCCGTCAAACGCGAATACGACAAGATGAACCGCTCTTTGAGCCTCGAACAACTGGGGCCGTATGTACAAGACATCGTCACGCTCGATTAATCCATGAGCAAGCACAGAATTCATATATCCAATATCACCGTGCGGTTGCCTCGAAGTGCATCCCGTTTGATGGGTGATCCGAAGAAGTGTGCCTCAAGCATCGGACAGGAGATTGCGAAACATATTGGCGAAGCGACACGGGGACATTCAGGGACGGTCAGGATCGATCGTCTCTCTCTGGGAACAATCAGGATGGATGGCGGTGCGGGCGGATTGCACATACAGGTCGGGAAGCACGTTGCCTCGAGAATCATGAATATGCTCGATCGGGATCGAAGGTAATTCTATGGGTTTCCTGATGCGCGGAGCGCTGATCGAATATGGGTCGGATTTTATGGGTCCGATCCCGAATGTCGTCCTATTTCAGTTCAATCCGGAAACCCTCACAAGAACGGTGCAGATCCCGGCGCGTCCCGCATCGGCAACCGCGCGTGAGACCACACAGGCGGGAGAACCGTCGATCGAAAAGATCACGCTGAAGGCGAGTTTCAGCGCAGCGGATGAATTCGGCGAGAACAAGGCCTTGGCGCGCCTCTTTGGA
>JAHBWT010000103.1 GCA_019636815.1 Nitrospira sp. | reverse complement strand
CTCTACGCGGGAACCAGTGGCGGCGTCTACAAGTCGACTGATCAGGCTGCTCATTGGGAGAAGGTGAACAATGGGTTGGTTCCGCCGGAGATGGTGAAAACATCGCGGGCATTGAATGTGACGTCGATCGTCGTGGATCCATATGACCCGGACACCGTGTATGCTGCGACGCTGAGCGGATTGTACAAGACCACCGATGCGGCCCAGGCGTGGAAGCGAATCGGAGTATCGCTTGCCGATCAGATGATTGTCGCCATGGTGCTCGATCGATCCCGTCAGGGGGTGATCTATATCGCAGGGCGGGATGGAGTGCATCGGAGCGAAGACAGTGGAGAGACCTGGAAGTTGATCGATAGCGGGTTGGCGACGACCAATGTCAGGGCGATCGCACAGAGCGCGACGGATCCGAGGGGCTTCTATGCCGGCACGAACGGAAGCGGTCTCTATCGCAGCCACGATTTCGGAGAAACGTGGGAGTCGATGCCACCGATAGGGGGAGAGCCGTAATGATCGGCTATCGTCTCGAGTTATTTAGATCCGAGTCTCCGATAGAGGCACCGACTCCGCGTCGTGGAAGTGTGGAAGTTCCTTCACGATTTTGTGCGTTGTCGACCTCAAAGCCAGTGCTGCTGGGCATGGAGGTATCTTGGATGTCCATTCCCGGCCGATATGGGATCTGGCTGTCGTGCGCATCCTCTCCTCTGCGCGGGCGAAGCGATTCATTGACATTGCTGTAGGGGGAAACTGAAGCGCCGATGTCCGCGCCGAAGTTGGTATTGAGCCTGGTATCTTCGATGTCTCCTCCGATTCGTGTGCGCAAGGTTGTGTCCTGAATTTCCATTCCCGTCGGGGCTGATGACGGCGGCTTCTTAGCCTTGAACTCATTCTTGATCGCTTCTTCTTCCTCTTGAATTTGTGTCCTCACCAGGCCGCTGCGTTCGTAGTCGACTTCGTCCAGTTCTTTCTGCGCCTCGCTTAGCTTGTCTACCCGCTCCTGCAGTCGAACGAGGTCTTCACGTGCACGCGCGACCGTCCCAACAATTTCGCTGAGGGTGTATTGTCGGGCAAAGGTACCGAGCTTTGGAGCTGCCCCGGGGCCGCCGCCTAGCCCACCGTCTCCACTTCCATCGCCTGGGCCGGTGCCAGGGCTGCCGTCAGCCCTGGCACCAATGCCAAACCCTGCAGAGTTGTAGATGCCTTTTTGTTGCACGGCTTTGAGCACATGGTTTGCCTCATCGATTAAATCAACGATGTGCTCCGGGGCATCGGCATCCGTTAAACAGCACGAGACGAACGTACGGTAACGACCTGAAAATTTCGAGGCTGCATTTTGCAATTCCACAATTTTTATCGGGTCACGGTCTGGAAGATCGAAGCCCTTCCGGCGGGCGTTCTCCCTGAACAGGTCCGCAGTCTTTTGGTCGTAGAGCGGTTCACAGCCAGAAGTTTTTTTTGTTGAAATCTGTTGGTCAGGGGTTTTGTTTGAGCACCAATAGATGGGCGCCGGTTGGTTAAGGGGATTATCGGGATTGAAGTCCTTTGCATCGGCTTGTCCGAAGAAGAGGAAGGCGCTCAGGGAGAGACAGGGGACTGAGTATGCCACGGTTCCATTAGCCTTCCACATGAAGCCATTTTCCGATCCAATCCTCTGGAAGTCAATGAAACACCAAGAGTTGGCCGGAGGAAGGTGGAATGGGTCGGTCCGGAGACGGGAGAACAGAGGCTCGATTCACGCCAGTGTAGGGGTGAACGACAGCCATGGGCAAGCCCTGTCGGGAATCTACAATCAGATGGTTAAAGTGGCATTCCTAAGTTACTGAAATGCAGTTGACAACCTAAAATGCAAGAGTATACTTCGTCTGGCGTGGGGAGAAGTGGAAAATAGTGGGTGAATAGTATTGGTAAAGAATTCAAGCATGTTCCAGTCCTTGGTAAAGAAGTCTGCGATTGGCTTGCTTCTGAACGGCCAATCACGATTTTGGATTGTACGGTGGGATACGGTGGGCATGCAGAATTGCTTCTCGAATCTAGCCATGCCGGTACGACACTTATAGGGTTGGATCGAGATCCCGAGGCAGTTGATTTTTGTCGACAACGGTTGGTTCGATTCGGAGGCCGCGTGGTGTTGTGCCAAGGAAACCATCGAGACCTAAAGCGGCATCTCTCTGAAATGGGCGTCTCAACGGTCGGAGCCGTGCTCTTTGATTGTGGGGTCTCATCCCCTCAGCTCAATGACGCAACCCGAGGGTTCAGTTTTCAGCTTGATGGTCCACTCGATATGCGCATGGATCAGTCGACCGGGAGGACTGCCGCAGATTTAGTGAACGGCGGTGACGAGCAGGACCTTGCGGATATCATTTTCCAGCTTGGCGAAGAGCGATATGCGCGCCGGATTGCCCGAGCGATCGTGCGGGAAAGGCGGCACTGTCGGATCCAGACTACAGGGCAACTCGTTTCTGTCGTCGCTCGCTCTGTGCCGGTTTCCTATCGCCATGGGCGGATTCATTGTGCGACGCGGACTTTTCAGGCGCTTCGTATCGCGGTCAATCAGGAGCTGGAGAGTCTGGAGCCCTCTCTACGAGATGCCATCGAAATTTTGTCGGGAGGTGGGAGAATCTGCGCGATCTCTTTCCATTCTCTTGAAGATCGTACCGTCAAGCATACGTTCAAGTCCCTCGCTCAAAAGCCCGCCCCCATGCTTGCGCTGCTCACCAAGAAGCCTATTCTTCCCTCCACGGAAGAGTGTGAATCGAATCCAAGATCGCGAAGTGCCAAATTGCGGGTCGCCGAACGTCAACCACGATTGGAGCTTTCATGAAGATCTTCACGATTCTCCTTGGGCTGTGTCTCGTATTTGTGTTTGTCTGGGAGCGAGTGGATATGGTGCGGGTCGGCTATCAGATCGAGCGATTGAAGCGCGACAAGACGGTGTTGGAACGTCAGCGTGATGAGTTGCGGGTTCAGTTTTCCTCGCTGAGTGCGTCGAACCGGATCGCAAAATTGGCAACTGAAAAACTCGGGATGAGTCTGCCTCAGCACGGCCAACTGATCTTGGTTCAGTCCAGACCAAGTGTGACCCCGCCCACAGACCTTGCATCAACGCCTATGCGAGTGGCCAGGAACTATCTTCCCAGTAGGAGGGACTAGTGGCCGGTTCCGGGTCTCGCGTGCGTCGCTACGTGTTGTTGCTGGTGTTGCTGGGTGGATTTGGTCTCGTGCTGTTCCGTCTGGTGACTTTGCAAGTATTGCAGGCGGAGGAGCTTTCAGTCAGGGCGGACCGACAGCATCAGAAGACTGTCTCCCTGGAAGGGCCGCGCGGCACGATTGTCGACCGACATGGCAAGGTTTTAGCGATGAACATGGAAGTCCCTTCGGTATTCGGAATCCCGGCGACGTTGGAAAATCCGGCAAAGACCGCTCGCCAGCTGTCGTCCGTTCTGCCTGTGAAGATCCCCGAGCTGGAGAAAAAACTTCAGCAGAATCGGAGCTTCGTGTGGTTGGCCCGCAAGTTGGACCCGGAACAGGGGCGTCGCTTGGATCGTTTGTCACTGGACGGAATTGGTGTTGTAATGGAAGGTCGCCGGTTTTATCCGAAAGGCTCGCTTCTCTCACATGTCTTGGGGTTTGCGGGTATGGATGGGGATGGGTTGGAAGGAGTCGAACATCGGTATGAAGCATACTTGCGCGGCGAAAAGCGGATGATGATACTGCAGCGCGATGCGATGGGGCGCACGGTCTTTCCGAAGAGCTTGGCGGAAAGGAGCCCGGTACCCGGCCATCAACTCACACTCACGATTGATGAGGTAGTTCAATATATAGCTGAGAGAGAGCTGGAGGACGCCGTTAGCCGTTCTCGGGCAAAGTCAGGAACGATCATCGTCCTTGATCCAGAGACGGGAGCAGTGTTGGCCATGGCGGTGAGTCCGCGATTCGATCCGAATGCTCTGTCGGCTTTGAAGAAGCAGGATCGTCTGCAAAACACGGCGATCACGGATGCCTACGAACCAGGATCGACCATGAAGGCCATGATTGCAGCAGCAGCCATCGAAGAGGGTGCGATGAAGCCGACGACGATGGTATTTGGGGAGCATGGCCGCATGTCAATCGCGAACACCGTGATTCACGATCATGAAAAGCTTGGATGGGTTTCCTTTGCGCAGGTCATTCAGAAGTCCAGTAACATCGGTGCGGCCAAGGCAGGAATGGTATTGGGTGAGCAGCGACTCTATCGGTATCTCCAAGCGTTCGGCTTTGGCCAGCGAACTGAGATTGATCTTCCAGGAGAAGGGGTGGGGTTGGTCAAGGGCCCGAAAGCTTGGGGTCGTCGTTCCGTCGCGTCGATTTCGATAGGGCAAGAAATAGGGGTGACGCCGATCCAGATGGTGTCTGCAATTGCCGCGTTGGCGAACGGGGGCGTGCTCATGAAGCCGTATGTGGTTTCTGAAATTCGAGACGCCGAGGGCCATCTCTTGAAACGAGCGCCTCCCCAGGTGAGGCGACGTGTCGTTTCGCCGGACACTGCCCGTAGCGTCACGAACATCCTTGAAGGTGTAGTCACGCACGGCACTGGAGTCAAAGCGGCCATTCCCGGATTTCGGGTTGCCGGTAAGACCGGTACGGCTCAGCAGATCGATCCAAAAACTCACCGTTATTCGAACTCGCGGTTCGTTACATCCTTTGTAGGATATGTCCCGGCGGATCGCCCACGCCTTGCCATGATCGTGATCATCGATGCGCCGCAAGATAAGAAAGCCTCAGGCGGAAGTGTGGCTGCTCCGGTGTTCAGCAGTGTCGGTGAGCAAGTGTTGAGTTATCTAGGCGTGTCCTCGGATGAACCCGTTACGCTGGCGATGGCAGTGCCGAATTCGTGATCACGCTTGGAGTCTGCCGATGACCCTGGCCACCATGCTTCAAGCGCTCGACGGACGTGTGAAGGTTCTGGAGCGACAGGGAGATCTCAGCGTAGCTGTGAAAGCCATCACCGATGATTCTCGGACGGCCTCATCCCAGAGTCTCTTTGTGGCCGTCAAAGGTGAACGTGTTGACGGGCATCGTTTCATTTCAGCGGCACTGAAGGGAGGGGCGAGCGCCTTGGTTGCACAAGAACGGGTGAGTGGCATTTCTCTTCCATTCGTACGAGTCGAGGATTCCAGAAGAGCACTCGGATTTCTAGGAAGTCGGTTTTATGGCGACCCGTCGAGCCGGATTCGGATGATCGGGGTCACCGGAACAAACGGAAAGACTACCACGACCTATGTTTGCAAATCCCTTTTAGAAGGGCTGGGCCGCCAAGTGGGGCTGATTGGAACCGTGGCCTATCAAATAGGCACGAGCACAATGCCGGCGGCGCACACCACTCCCGGCGCTCTCGAATTACAGCGGTTACTCGCGGAAATGGTCACGAGCGGATGTACTACAGCAGTCATGGAAGTGTCGTCTCATGCCTTGGCACAGGATCGCACAAGCGGCTGTGAATATGATGTGGCGGTGTTTTCAAACCTCACGCAGGACCACCTCGACTTCCACAAGACGATGGAAGACTACTTCCAGGCAAAGTTACGGCTCTTTACGGGATTGGCAGAAGGACACAAGAGGAACAAACGGGCGATCATCAATGTCGATGACTCCCACGGAAACCGGATCGTTGAGTGCAGTCCTGTGCCGGTTTGGACCTACGCGCTGAAAAGCAAGGCGGATCTTCGTGCCGAAGAGGTGCGGTTGTCGATTCGAGGGACGACTTTTACGGCGGCTACTCCTGTCGGAAACTTTTCCATAGAGAGTCATCTCGTGGGTGAGCACAATGTCTACAATTTGCTGGCTGCCATCGGAGTAGCCCTTCACGAAGGAGCCACTCCCGATCAGATCCGTCTGGCTGTAGGCAATATGCTCAATGTGCCGGGTCGCTTCGAGCGCGTCATGGCGGGGCAGCCGTTTACGGTGGTCGTTGACTATGCTCACACAGAAGATGCGTTAGTTCGATTGCTGACTACGGCAGAAGCTCTGAAGACGGGGCGTATAATCACGGTGTTCGGGTGTGGCGGGGATCGTGATCGAGGAAAGCGGCCGAAGATGGGAGCCGCAGCCGTCCGGTATAGCGACGTCGTCATATTGACCTCCGACAATCCTAGGACTGAGGACTCTCACGCGATTCTGGAGCAAGTAGAAGTCGGGGTGGTTGAGGGGCTGCGACAGCGACCACATGTGCAGTACCGAAAGATTGCAGATCGGCGGCAAGCGATCCAGGAGGCAGTGAGACAGGCTCAGAGTCCAGACATGGTCTTAATCGCAGGTAAAGGGCATGAAGACTACCAGATCGTCGGCACGGAGAAGTTCCACTTTGACGATCGTGAAGTGGCACGCAATGCGATCCAGCGACTCGGCATCCGTGTGTAACGGAGAGATGTAACAGTTAGGCGTTGCAGGGAAGCGCTCAGATGGCGGTATTGACTGTTACAGAATTGCAGAGAGTCATCGGTGCTCAGGTGTTGGCCGGCGATGTGAGTGGGCGGACGGAACAGCGTATCCGGCACATCAGTCTGGATACCCGGTCGCTTCGACCGGGTGATCTCTTTCTGGCCATACGGGGAGATCGGTTTGATGGGCATGAATTCGTCGGGACGGCCTTATCGAAAGGAGCCGTGGGGGCGATCGTCCTCGATTCTTATGACGTGTCGACGCTCTCTCGGAAGCGAAGTTGGAAGCAACGGGTGCCGTTTATTCTCGGTGTGCGTGATCCCCTTTCTGCGTACCAACGATTGGCTGCGTGCCATCGAAGCAAGTTCAAGATTCCTGTCGTGGCCGTCACGGGAAGCAACGGGAAGACCACGACGAAAGAAATGGCGGCGAGCGTGATGGCTCGTCGGTGGAAAATTCTCAAGACCGAGGGCAATCTGAACAACCGTTTGGGAGTTCCGCAAACGCTCTTCCGCCTCAATAGTCGGCATCAGGGTGCCGTCATTGAAATGGGAGTCGACAACCTTGGTCAAACCACCAGTCTCTGTGAAATAGCTCGCCCGACGATCGGGATCATCACCAACATCGGACCGGATCACCTGGAGTTTTTTGGGAGCATGGATGTTTCAGCTCGAGCAAAGGCTGAGTTGCTTGACCTGCTTCCAGCGGACGGAACGGCGATTCTGAACGCCGATGATTCGTACTACGACTATCTCGCCGCCAGGGCTCGATGCCGAGTGGTGTCGTTTGGGTTTTCAGCGAAGGCCGATGTCCGAGCGGCAAACGTCAAGTCCAATGGACGAAATGGGACGATCTTTCACCTTCAGCTTCCAGGAAAGGCTCGCCACACGGTTGTTCATATTTGCGTTCAAGGAGCACACAACGTCACGAATGCACTTGCAGCAGGAGCGGTCGGTGCGGTGCTGGGTTTCCCCGGGACGATGATCGCACAGGGGCTGGCGCGCTTCCGACCCGTGGCTATGCGGTCTCAGGTTCTGGTCAGTCACGGCGTCAAGCTGATCATCGATTGCTACAACGCGAATCCGGCTTCGATGAAAGCGGCTGTGGAGCTGTTGGCGCAAGCGGGTGAGAATCGAAGAACCATCGCGGTCCTGGGGGATATGTTGGAGCTTGGACCGAACGCCGCACACATGCATGAGGAGGTCGGGGGATTTGTCGCGCGTCACGGTATCGATTATATCGTGACGTGTGGTGTCCTAGGGCGCAGTCTTGCTCAAGGAGCCAAGCAGGCGGGGTTGGATCACACGCGCATTGTCCAGGTATCGGATGCCCAAGCTGCCGTCGCTGCGGTGAAGGCCATCGTCAAACCCGGCGATGTTGTTCTGATCAAGGCGTCGCGCGGGATGCGCTTGGAGCTCGTGGCAGACGCACTCCAGGGAGTCAAGCGCACGGCGAAGAAAGCTTCATAGGGACGCCCACACTATGCTGTATGTCTGGCTATATCCCCTCCATACGGAATTTTCTTTCCTCAATGTCTTTCGATACCAGAGCTTTCGCATCATTTACGCCGCTGTGACCGCATTCCTGATCGCATTTGTGCTTGCGCCGTGGGTGATCCGAAAGCTCCAAGAAATTAAGTTGGGTCAACAGGTGCGCGACGATGGCCCGAAACGGCATATGGCTAAGAGCGGGACGCCCACCATGGGCGGGGTCCTCATCATTTTTTCCGTGACACTCTCGACGCTGCTTTGGGCCGACATCTCACGCCCGCACGTCTGGCTGGTGCTTGTCGCAACGCTGGGGTTTTGTGCCATCGGCTTTGCGGATGACTATCTGAAATTCATTAAAGCCCGGTCGAAAGGGTTATCCGCGTCGCAAAAGTTCACAGCGCAAATAGCGGTCGCTCTTGTGGTTGCCCTCATCCTGTACGCATTGCCCGGTTATGACACAAAGCTCAGCGTGCCATTTTTCAAAACGTTCATGCCGGACCTCGGATGGTTTTATGTCGTCTTCGCCATTCTGGTAATTGTCGGGAGTTCGAATGCCGTCAACCTTACCGATGGTCTGGATGGACTCGCCATCGGGCCGGTAATGGTCGCGGCGTTGGCGTATACCGTCGTCGCCTATGTCACGGGGCATCGGTTGATGTCGGAATATCTGCTCATCCCTCATATCGATGGCGCTGGAGAGTTGGCTGTGTTCACCGCGGCGATCCTCGGGTCGAGCCTAGGGTTTCTCTGGTTCAACACCTACCCGGCCTCGGTGTTCATGGGCGATGTCGGTTCGCTCCCGCTTGGAGCGGCCCTGGGGACCGTCGCGGTGATCAGCAAACACGAGTTGCTCTTGTTGTTGGTCGGCGGCGTATTCGTCATCGAGGCCGTGTCGGTTATTTTTCAGGTTGTGTCATTCAAATCACGAGGCAAGCGGATCTTCCTCATGGCTCCCATCCATCATCATTTTGAAATGAAAGGGTGGGAAGAGCCAAAGGTCGTGGTGCGTTTGTGGATTATCGCCATTCTGCTTGCGTTATTGAGCCTGAGCACGCTCAAGTTGAGGTGACGGCGATGGTCACGGCCGACACCATGGAACTGGCGGGAAGGCGAGTGGCGGTCATCGGACTTGCCCGAAGCGGCATTGCCGCTGCGCGCTTACTCCAAGAAAGTGGGGCGCATGTGACGGTGGCTGATAGGAAAGAGCGAGCGGAAGTGCTCCACCAGCTTGAATCGTTAGAGCAATCAACGGTCCGGTGTATTTTGGGAAGCGGCTATGAATCAGCGTTGAACAGCGCCGACCTGGTCGTCATCAGTCCGGGCGTTCCCTATCGAATGGAGGCTCTGGAGCGTGTCCGTCACCGAGGCGTGAGCGTTATCGGCGAACTCGACCTTGCGTCGCGGTTTCTGTCTGTCCCGATCTTGGCTCTGACGGGGACGAACGGGAAGAGTACGACGGTCACCCTCATCGGCAAGATGTTGGAGCACAGTGGGAAACGAGTCTTTGTCGGCGGAAATCTTGGAACCGCGCTCAGTGAAGCCGCCCTACACACGCTGAACGCGTCGAAAAGGGGACAGCCTTGCCCCTACGATCTCTTGGTCGTAGAGGTGTCGAGTTTTCAGCTGGAAACGGTGGAGCGATTTCATCCATGGATTGCCGGAATTCTCAATGTGACAGTGGACCATCAAGACCGCTACGCGTCAATCGATGAATATCTCGCCGCCAAGCATCGTATTTTTGAAAATCTTACTCTATCCGACTATGCAATCTTCAATCTGGACGATCCCAGAGTGGCTTCCCTTCGGAAGACCGTGAAAGGCCGTGTGCTGGGATTCACGAAGACGCACGCATTGCCGCCAGATGTATCCGGCGGAGCGTACCTCAATGAGGACCGCATCATGGTCAACATCGAGGGGAAGACCCATGAGATATGCCGGAGGAATGAGATCAAAATCATCGGCGATCACAACGTTGACAACGCCATGGTTGCGACGATCTATGCGCTGCTCAGCGGGTGCCCGCTTCCCGCCATTCGGCAGGTACTGAGGGACTTCCCTGGGCTGGAGCATGCGTGTGAGGTTGTCCGAGAGCGGCGCGGCGTCCGTTTTATCAATGATTCAAAAGGAACCAACGTCGATGCCACTGTGAAGGCGCTGGAGAGCATCGACCGGCCAATTTTGCTCATCGCCGGTGGGCGGGACAAAGGCGGGGATTTTTCTAGATTGGCTTCCTCGATCCGTCGGCGGGTGAAGCGGCTCTTTCTGATCGGCGAGGCCGCCCCGCTGATCGCCAACGCGGTGGAAGGCCATCAAGTTGTCGAACGAGTCGGAACCTTGAAGGAGGCCGTCGAATTAGCGGCATCCGGAGCAGAGAGAGGGGATGTGGTGCTTCTCTCGCCGGCCTGTGCGAGTTTCGACATGTTTGTTGATTATCAAGATCGGGGGCGTCAGTTTAAAACCCTTGTGCAGTCGTTGCCGTCATGACAGGCGCTACGAAAGAGGAGCATTGAAACCGCACGATGTCACGACGATCTGCAGGCACCCTGGCCTTGCCGTGGTCTACCGACAGACCGCGAACTCCAAAACAAGTGGGGATGGACCAGATCCTCTTGTTTGTGACCATTACCTTGGCGCTGGTCGGCCTGGTGATGATGTTCAGCGCGAGTGCCGTGATGGCGGGCAAGAAATTCGACGATTCTTGGTACTACCTCAAGCGCCAGCTGGTCTGGCTGACGTTCGGTTTGATGCTCCTACACGTGGCATCTCGCATCGATTATATCTGGTGGAAACGTCTGTCTTTCCCACTTCTTGCTCTTATTACCGTATTGCTGATTATGGTGCTGGTTCCATCTATTGGCGGAGCGAAGCATGGCGCCCGGCGTTGGTTACTGCTCGGGCCCATTTCGGTTCAACCGGCGGAAATGGCGAAGCTCATCGCTGTCATCTATCTCGCTGGGTACCTCGCCCGGAAGGAGGACCGGCTCCAGCACTTTCCCACAGGCCCGCTTCCACCGCTGCTCATCGTCGGGATTCTCAGCGGCCTTGTGCTTATGGAACCGGATTTGGGGACCGTGGTGGTCTTGGGATTGGTCACAGGTGGCCTCCTGTTTGTCGGCGGTGCGCGACTGGTTCACCTTTCGACACTGGCTCTCTGCGCGATACCGATCATCCTCGCGCTTGTGCTGACGTCCGATTACCGGCGCCCGCGTCTTATGGCATTCCTGGATCCCGGGAGGGATCCATCGAACGCGGGACATCAAATTACACAATCGTTCCTGGCTTTCGGCAGTGGAGGTCTATTCGGGGTCGGGCTGGGCGAAGGGAAGCAAAAACTGCTCTTTCTCCCCGAGCCGCACACCGACTTCGTGTTGGCACTGGTCGGGGAAGAACTGGGGTTTGTGGGGACCTGCGTCATTGTTCTTCTCTTTGCGGTATTCGTGATTCGCGGATTTCAGATTGCCACTCGAGCGCGAACTCCGTTTGGGCGCTACCTTGGAA
>JAHBWT010000102.1 GCA_019636815.1 Nitrospira sp. | reverse complement strand
TCGATGAACGTCGGATCGCCGGAGAGATCGGTGCGCAAGACGAGTGTATTGACGAACGAACCGATGATCGACTCGACTGCGGATTGAGTCCGGTTGGCGATGGGAGAGCCGACGGCGATATCGGTTTGGCCGGAGTAGCGACTCAAGAGAATCTGGAAACAGGCCAGCAGGGTCATGAATGCCGTGGCATTGTGATCTGCGCTGAACTGCTTCAGTCGTTCGATCAACGATGCGGGCAACTCCAGCATGCGATGGGACCCGTTAAATGTCTGCATCACCGGCCGTGGGTGATCGGTCGGCAACGAAAGCTTGGAGAGTCCGGCCAGCTGCTTCTGCCAATACTCCGATTGTGCGCTGAGCCAATCGTCGGTCAGACAACGCCGCTGCCACACCGCGTAGTCGGCATACTGGAAAGGGATCGGCTTTGGCGAAGGAACTTCTCCTCGGCAAAACGCGTTGTAGAAGAATGCAAACTCATGACCGATGATACCGAACGACCACTGGTCTCCGATGATATGGTGCATCGTGAGTACCAGCACATGGTCCTCTGGTTCGATCTCAATCAAGAGAAATCGTGCCAGCGGGCCTTTCTCGAGATCGAATGGCTGGTTTGCTTCCTGCTCTACAAGACGAGCCGCCTGCTGTCGTCGTTGCTCGGAGGGCAGATGACTGAGATCCATTTCGGCCCAATGAGGAGGGCGAAAGGGGCGGATGACTTGGACCGGTCTCTCACCCGTCATCATAAACGTCGTGCGAAATGCTTCATGGCGGTTACAGATGGCATCGATTGTACTCCGGAGAGCCGATTTGTTGAGGTGTCCCATCTGCCTCGACGCAAATGGCACGTTATACGCCGTGCTCTCCGGAGCCAGCTGATACAGCAGCCACATGCGTTGTTGAGAAGAGGAGAGAGGGAGTGGTTGATCTCTGGGCACCGGAATGATCGGCGGCATCGCGGAAGCCTTCTGCGCACTCTCCCGCAACCGCGTCACTTCTTCGGCCAACGCCGCGATCGTTGGTCGCTCAAAAAGCGTCGGTAGTGAGACATCAACCTCGAATAGCTCGCGTATCCGGGAGACGAGCTGAGTCGCCAAGAGGGAGTGGCCTCCCTGCTCGAAGAACTGATCGTGAATGCCCGCCTCAGGAACTTGAAGCACGGATTTCCACAGCTCAGCCAAGGATCCTTCGATCTGATTTCTGGGCGCAATCTTAGCTACGGCGCGACCGGCGGTGTGTTCTGGAGCAGGGAGAGCGTGTCGATTCACTTTTCCCGTGGCGCCGAGCGGCATCGCGTCGAGCCACAGAATGACGGATGGAACCATATAATGCGGTAATCGATCGGCAAGATAACTCCGAACCTGTTCGAGCCGTTCTGTGAGCGACGACTCCCCGGCCACATAGCCGACTAGCTGAGGTCGGTTCGGTTTATCCTGCCGAAGCAGGACCGCCGCGTGATGCACGCCCGGGAAGGTGCTCAATACAGACTCGATTTCTCCCAGTTCGATCCGATATCCATGCAGTTTGACCTGGCGGTCTACACGTCCAAGAAACTCTAGATTCCCGTCGGCACGATATCGGGCCAGGTCGCCGGTCCGATACAGCCTGGTGCCGGCTACGTAGGGATTGGCAAGGAACCGCTCGTGGGTCAACTGCGGCTGGTTGACATAGCCGCGAGCAAGACACTCTCCTGCGACGTAGAGTTCGCCCGGTATGCCGATAGGCATCGGCTGCAGACGCTCATCCAGCACGTAGAGCTGCATATAGGTAATGGGCTTGCCGATCGGCACTCGGGCTCCGGCTTCCTCACGAGTCGTTTGATAGACGCTACACCAGACCGTGGCTTCCGTCGGTCCATATTCGTTGTACAGCGTGGCATGAGGCAGGAGCTGGTAATGTCGTCGCACAAGTTCAAGGGGCAGGCTCTCGCCGGCTGTAATGGCGACACGAAGTGAATCCAGCTGACCGCTCGACGCCTCACCGAGCACGGCATGGTACAAAGGAGGCACACACACGACGTGCGAGATGCGATGCCGCTCGATGAGCCCCGCGAGTTCCGTCGGATCGCGATGGGCGCTCTCCGATGGGATGACCAGTTCCCCTCCCTGCAGCAACGTCCAAAATATGCCTGTCACGGACCCGTCAAAAGCCAGGGAGAAGGTCAGCAAGAACCGGGAAGCCGGTTCGGGATAGTACTGAAGTCTGGCATGGAGAGAAGTCACCAGGCTGCGGTGTGTCACGGCCACACCCTTTGGCCTCCCTGTCGAGCCCGAGGTATAGATGATATAAGCGAGTTGATCGGGAGAACCGGAGATTGCGAGGTTTTCATCCTCTCCGCTTGCCGCTGAATGACACAGCGTCTCTATGTCGCAGACCTGACCCGTGTAGCCTTGTAAATGGCCGCGCAGGCGCTCTTGTGTCACCACGATGGATACCTTCGCGTCCTCCAGCATCAGCTGGAGTCGGTGACTGGGGAAGGACGGATCCAGGGGAACATATCCTCCGCCGGCTTTGAGAATACCCAAGAGGCCCACCAGGGCATTCACCGAGCGTTCGGCACAGAGACCTACCGGATGATCTGCAGCGACCCCCAAGTTCCTTAGTGCGTGAGCGACTCGATTCGCTCGCCGGTTCAGCTCTCGGTAGCTGATGGACTGGTCTCCGCAAGTAACGGCGAGTGCCTGGGGAGTCCGCTCCACCTGTGCCTCGATGAGCGCATGGATATTGGAAGCCGGACCGGACGGTCTGTCCCATGTCAGATCAAGAGCCCGTCTTTCCTCATCGGTCAGCAATGAAAGCCGGTCAAGAGGGGTCTCAGGTTTCTTGAGAAATTCCTCAAGGAGGATCTCCAGCTGTTCCAACATTCGGTCGATGGTCGAATCCTCAAAAATCGTCGAATCATGGAGAAGCGCCAAGTCAAGACCGTCCACCTTGTTGACGACCATCAAGACGAGGTCGAATTCCGATGCAGTCGGCTCCCATACGAGATGTGCGACCTCAAGATCCCTGACAGTGAATGTGGCCAAGGGGTCGTCTTCCCATACCATCATCACATTGAACAGCGGGGACAATGATCGTACGCGCTGTAATGACAGCGCCTCGATCACCTCTTCGAACGGGAGTTCCTGATGGTCATAGGCCTCCGCCACCACGCGGCGTACCTGCTTCAACAGCTCTCGCCCTGTCAGTCCATCTGAAAATGCTGACCGCAACGCCACCGTATTGACACAATAGCCCATCACGTCTTCGAGCTCTCTCCGACGCCTGCCCGCCACGATCGATCCGATGACGAGATCTGACTCTTGCGTGTAGCGATGCAGCCACGTCGCAAAGACGGCGTAGAGCACCATGAACGTCGTGACGTTCTGCTGCCGGCAGAAACGATCGATACCGGCAGTAAGTCCTGCAGGAAGTGATCGTGACCGCACACCCCCTTCGAACGTCCGCGCCCGGGGTCGCTGACGATCGGCCGGGAGTTCAGCCGGAGGAGGGGCGCCGCTCAACTGCCGAATCCAGTAGTCACGTTGGGATTCACGAAGGCCTTGATCGAGTCTGGTTCTCCGCCAATTGACATAGTCCGTGTACTGAACCGCGGCTGGGGGAAGTCGAGCGGTTTGTCCATCGCCGCCGGCCTCCCAGAGAAGGGCTAATTCCTTCCAGAAGATACGGAGAGACCACCCATCGGCGACGAGACGGTGGAAGGTCAGTGCCAGGATATGCACATTTTGCTCAAGCGTCAGCAGAGTCAGCCGGAAGAGAGGTCCCTGTCGTAAGTCGAACGGCCGGCTCCTTTCCATTCGTAGGAATTGCCGAACCTGCGCTTCTTGCTCCGCAGCTTCCAACATCTGAAAATCCTGCCGTCCTATCGTAATGGTTGTCTCATGGGCTACTTCCGCGAACCCCTCACCTCGCTCCGATCCAAAGCGAGTTCGAAGAATCTCGTGACGACTGGCAATTTCCCGCACCGATCGCTCCAACACATCAGAATTGACAGAACCCCGAAGACGTACATGCATGGAAATATGGTTGATGGCGCTTCCAGGATGGACCTGCTCCAAGAACCACAATCGCTGCTGTGCGGGGCTGAGAGTAATTCTGCCGTGCTTTGTAGGTGCCGAGGCAAGTGGAATGAGTGGAATCCGCGCCTCGGTCTCGCCATCTGGCCGCCCACTTTTATCCGCAGGTCGGTCCTCGTCATTCTGGCCCGTACTCAGCTCATCAATACGAGCGGCCAGTGCGGACAACGTCGGATATTCGAACGGCGTGCTGAGCGGGAGTTCGACCCGGAACACAGCGAGAATCCGCGCAAGGATTTGTGCCGCGAGGAGAGAATTGCCTCCGAGTGCAAAGAAGTTCGCCTGACGATTCGGAGGATCTCCTCCAAGCACCTCGTGCCAGATATCGGCCAGCTTCTTCTCGATGGCGGTTTGCGGAGGTTCGCGTTGTAACGCATCGGGTTCGGCTTCCGAAACCTGGTCCAGCGTGTTGGCCGCGACGACTGCGAGTTGGCCGGATTCAAAGGCTGTTCGGCAGGCCACTCGCTGAATTTTTCCGCTGGAGGTTCTTGGGATGGTGCCGGACTTGACCAGCACCACACTGTGAAGTTCCAGTTCGTACTCGTCTGCCACGGCGCGACGGATGCCGCGTATTACATCCATCATGTCCGATTCCGGCACACGCTTCTCGATTTCATGGGCCAGCACGACGCGCTCTCCGGTCTCGCCTTTAACCGAAAAGGCCGCTCCGCCTCCTCGCCGCAAGCTCGGATGCGCGTGCCCGGCCGTCCATTCCAGATCATGGGGATAGTAGTTTCGCCCCCGCACGATGATCAGGTCTTTGAGGCGTCCTGTCAGGAACAATTCTCCGTGGTGGAGAAATCCGAGATCACCAGTCCGTAAGTAGGGACCCTCGTCTGATCCAGCGAGGGCGGCCTTAAACACAGCCTCGCTTTCTTCTGGTTTCTCCCAATATCCGGCGGCGATTCCGGCTCCGGCCAGCCATACCTCTCCGATACCGCCTGGCGGGCATTCGGTATGTGTCGTAGGATTCACAATTCTTACACGGGTCTCTTCGAGGGGCTTCCCGCATCCGACCAGCGTCCGAATCGTGCCTCCCGTTGCGGGAGATTCCTTGACGACCGCGTCAGCCAGCGCCTGGGCATCTACGTGTAAGAATGTCGGCTCCGCCCCAACCCGCTTCATCGTCACCAGGAGAGTCGCTTCTGCGAGCCCATACGCCGGTGCGAACGAGGTTCGGCGGAAGCCCCGCGGACCAAAGGTATCGATGAACCGCGTAATCGTGTCCGGGTGAATGGGCTCCGCACCGCAACTTGCGACCGACCAGGTACTCAAGTCCGCCTGCCACTCTTTCTGTTGCTGCGCCGCTCGGATGCAGGACTCGTAAGAAAAGTTTGGTCCACCGCTGTGGGTGATGGCAAATCGAGCGACCGCTTCGAGCCACCGCAATGGCCGCCTCAGAAACGTGAGGGGTGACATCAAGTAGGCAGGAATCCCGGCATAGAACGGAGCGATGATTCCATGCAGCAATCCGTAGTCATGGAAATACGGCAGCCAGCAGAGCGACCGGCTACCGGTCGATACATCTCCCGCCAGGCTCAGGGCCTTGCAATGGGCAAGCACATTCCGATGGCTGATCATGACGCCACGAGGAGTGGCCGTCGATCCCGATGTGTATTGCAGATACGCGAGGATATTGTGGGGTGGCCGCGCCAACTCAATTGACTCGGCAGCATTGTCGCAGTGATCCGTCGCTATCCATCTGAGATGGCTCGCTTCCCCGGCAACGGAAAGCTCCGAAGCCGCGGTTTCGAGACCTGATGTCGTCAGCACCAGCGATACTCGGGCATCTTTGATGATGGCGAGAAGTCGACGCAGACCGTGTTTTCGCCTGATAGGGTCAGGAGCTGGAGCAGGAACCGGAACGAGACCGGCACAGACACACGCCCAAAATGCGTCTACGACATCGAGCCCTTGCGGATAGAGAAGAAGGACCCTGGTTCCTGGTGGGAACTCGCGTGCAAGATGGTCGGCAAGCGAATAGACCGTGCGTCCAAGTTGTGCATAGGTTTGCTGACCCCCAAGTTCGAGGTCGTCACGAATAGCGGCATAGGCAAGTTCGTTCGGCTGTTGCCGGCAGCGCCGTTCGAAAAGATCAGGAAGGTTGTGGATCGCCTGGAGTGAACGTTTAGACATAGACACAAGACAGGAGCTGCTCCTGGGTAGCTACGAATAGCCGGTGCCAACTATTCGTCTCTCGATGAGTAGAGTAAAAGGAACGACCATTAATGAGAAGAATTTCTCGCTTTCTGACCGTTCGGATGTAGACCACCGCGACAACAACGTTATGCACAGGTCACATCACCGTGCGGGCTGTAGCATCCTGCGCCAGTGGGCGATACGGTCCTGAGGCGTTTTTCACCAAACTTAAGCCACATGTCGGCTCGCTACCTTCACAAAATGTCGTAAGCCATGATTTCACAATGAGAATGCTGTCAACTTGTCGGTGGAGAGCATGGCACACTGCTCGCAAAGTTTGAGATTTATAGGGAGAAACGATGTCCATCACGGGACGGATGCTGGTTTTTTGTGCGCTGTTGGCTGGTATGCCGGGGCTGGGGTTCAGCAATCTCGGCATAAAAGAGCTGTTTACCTCAGCCAAAGGTGGCGATCCAGTCAGCGGGCGGGAGATCTATGTCAACACCTGCATCCGTTGCCATGGCATCGACGGAAAAAGAGCATTGGGAATCAAACTTGTTCCGCCTCCGGCAGACCTCACCGCTTCCGATGTTCAAAATCGACTTGATGGGACGTTGTTCCGTCGCATTCATGACGGCAAACCGAATACCGCCATGGGCGCATGGAAACATTCGCTCTCCGATGAGGAAATCTGGGATGTCTTGGCCTATGTGCGCACCCTCAGAGTCGAGGCCGATGGGCAACCGTAACAATGAATCCAATGGGGGAAAGTTGTCTCATACGAGCCTGTCAGGGAGTGAGACCAACTTGAGACGGGGAGGTTTGACATGACATGTTCTCCTCCATCCAACCTGAAGAAGTGAGGCCGGCACATGGATACACGTTCGGTCGCAAGCATCATGCTGGCGGTTGTCGTGTCGATGGCAATCGGTTGCGTTCCACCTCCACGGATGACCGGCAGCGAGAATTCGGGTAGCCCTTCCGATACTGAGTCAACCGTCAACGCGTTGTTTGCTCCGCCTTCCCCTGAAACTATTCCTGGCGATCTCAGGGGAGAGCAAATCCGGTTGGGTTACAAGATGGTGGTCGACACGCAAGAGTACGGGAAGCGGTACGTCGGGAATGCGCTGAACTGCACCAATTGTCATTTGGATGCCGGCCTCAACCCGAATGCGGCGTCGTTTGTGGGCATCAGTCTCCTCTACCCGCACTATCATGAGCGTGCCGGCCGACAGATGTCCCTCGCGGATCGGATCAACGAGTGTTTCAAACGCAGTCTGAACGGCAAGTCGTTACCGCCCGACAGTGTCAAACTGACAAGCATCGTCGCCTACATCGAATGGCTCTCACGGAATATGCCGGCCGGCAGTGCCGTGCCGTGGCGAGGAATCCCACGTCTTTCGTCGACCCATCAGCCTGATCCCCTCAATGGCAAGAAGGTGTACGAGCAAAAATGCGTGTTCTGCCATGGCTCCGATGGGCAAGGAACGATGACGGCGCCGCCGGTGTGGGGGCCGCGTTCGTACGGCATCGGCGCGGACATGGCGAGGATCGGCGTGGCGGCCTCGTTTATCAAAGCCAACATGCCGAGAGGCTGGGGGTGGACCGTCATGGACGATGAGGCGTTCGATGTCGCGGCCTATATCAATACTCAGCCTCGTCCGGACTTTCCCGACAAGATCCATGATTGGCCGAAGGGGGGCAAGCCGGTCGATGCCCCGTATTGAGTGGTCGACCGGAACGATATGAAACTGACGGCCACCTTTCACGGCGGGACACGCTATGACATTGTGAGCGGTCAGCATCGAATCATCACCGACCAGCCGGCGGAAGACGGAGGTCGGGACGCCGGAGTGAGCCCCGTCGAGCTCTTTGTCGGATCTGTCGCGAGCTGTGTTGCGTACTTCGTCGGGCAATTCTGCGAGCGACACGGCATTTCCAGGGATGGCTTGAGCGTCGATGCGGAATGGACTATGGCCGAGGGTCCTCGCCGAGTCGGTCGGATCGACATTGCCATCCATCTTCCCCATCGTATTCCGGGGGAACTGAAGGAGCGGCTGTTGAAAGTGGCCCACGGCTGCACGGTCCATCAGTCGCTGACGGTTGCGCCCACGGTGGCGATTATGCTCAATCCGCATGGCCATACGGGCAGCCAATCGTCCGGGAGGTAGGTCAGGCTATGCCTATCTCGCGGCGATCGCTATTCAAAGCGCTTCTCCAGGGTATCGGAGTCGGTCTGCTGGTCGATCAGCGTCTTCCTGTGGCGCTGGCGGGCGGCGAAGAGGCCGCGCGCGATGACGTGGGACCCTTCATTGCGCGCGTCACCAGGCCGTTCGATGCGGAGACCCCTGTCGGGGAGTTCGCCTCTTTCCTGACTCCCAACGACCGGTTTTTCGTGCGAAGCCATTTCGGACCGCCGGTGCCGGAGTTGATTGCCGAGGCGAACTGGAAACTGCGCGTCGGAGGCTTGGTCGATCGGCCGCAGGTGTTGACCCTCCGCGAGCTCAAACAGGTTGAACCCGTGACGATCACGGCTGTGGTCCAGTGCAGTGGGAACGGACGTGCATTTCATCGGCCAAAGGTCCCCGGCGTGCAATGGAAACGTGGTGCAGTCGGCAATGCGCGGTGGACGGGGCTGCGGTTGCGAGATGTGCTGGCTCAGGCGGGAGTGAAGGAAGGGGCGCAACACGTGCAATTGCAAGGCGCCGATCGACCGATCGTGGACTCTGTGCCTCTCTTCACCAGGAGCATCCCGCTCGCGAAGGCACTCCATCCGGACACGATCTTGGCCTATGAGATGAATGGGCGTCCGTTACCGATTTTGCATGGAGCTCCTCTCAGAGTGATTACGCCGGGCTGGATGGCGAACTCCTGCACGAAATGGCTGACGGATATCACCGTCCAAGCGGAGGAGGCGAAGGGGTATTACATGCAAACCGCTTATCGGGTACCCGTGAAATCGGCGGAGTCTGGTGGAATTGCGACCGGAGCGTCGACTCCGGTCGCAGCGATGGTGGTGAAGTCGCTCATTGCGGCTCCTCAAGAAGGTGACATCGTTGAGCCCGGTTTCAGTGCCATTCAAGGCGTAGCCTGGAGCGGGGAGGCGAAGGTCATGAAGGTCGAGGTTTCCCTGGACGGCGGGAAAACGTGGGAGCCGGCTCGACTGGTGGGAGATGATCATCCCTTTGCCTGGAGACGGTGGCGGTTTCTCTGGAAGGCGACGACGCCTGGTCCGGTGTCGATTCTCTGCCGCGCGACGGATGCGCGTGGAGAGACACAGCCGGAGGTGAGTCCTTGGAATCCGAGCGGATTCCTCTGGAACGGATGGGACCGGGTCACTGTGAGGGTGACGGGATGAGGACGCCAAAACAGACGCGTACGACATGTGAGGCGCGACCTGCGAAGCGAGGACAGCCAATTCACGTTCGAATTGTCTGCCTGTGTCTGGCTCTAGGACTCGTAGGGCCGGCGGTCATTACGGCGGCCCAGGAGGGCGATCCGGCATCCATCAGCGCTGCGCTGGCTCTTCGCGCGGAGGCGCTGATCATGGCGCGTTGTGCTGTCTGTCATAGCGAGGACCTGATCATCCAGCAACGGTTGCCCAGGAATCGGTGGGAGAAGACAGTCGAGAAGATGGCACACTGGGGCGCAGAGATCCTACCGGGAGAAGCCGACCTCCTCGTCCGCTATCTGTCGGCCCGGTACCACCCTGCCGCGCCCGATCATTTGCCGCTGATGGATAGTGAATTGCGGCAAGCGGAAACCTTGAAGCAGGAGCCGGCCCTGACCGGCATGCTGGTCGGCGATGCGGGGAGAGGAGCCGGGATCTTCGAGCACAACTGCCAGGCATGTCATGGAATCCACGGGAGCGGCGGGATGGGCCCGAAGCTGGCGAAAAACCCCATTCTCAAGCATGAAGATCGGTTTTGGGAGACGGTGTTGCGTGGGCGGGGCCCGATGCCGGCGTGGGGATCCTTCTTGAATCAGCAGGATGTTGCCGATATCTATGCCTGGCTGATGTCTCGGTAGACCTGCCGGAAGGCATAATTTGATCTGGGCCGGCAGCAAATATCAACGATCGTGGCTTATTCGTTGGCTCACGGGATGATGAGTGAAGGGACACTCAGGAACACACACAGAGGAGCTACATATGGCAACTTTCATTATTTCGGGCAGTCGAGGAACAGACGATCCTACCATGGCGACCTTGCCGTTCATGGCCGCCAAGTCGGCCAAAGAGCTGGGACATGATGTAGTTCTATGGCTATGGAATGAAGCCGTGATATTGGCGCACAAAGGCGTTGCCGATCATGTGACTGGTGTGAATCTGACTCCGCTGAAAGAGCTGCTTGCCGCGGTGCAGGCGGCTGGTGTGCCGATCTGGGTATGCGGCGCCTGTGCCGTGGCCAGACAGATTGGCGCAGGGGATTTGGTGGACGGAGCATCAATAAAAGGCATGCCGGATTACATCAAGGCGGTGGCCGAACGCGATCGAAGCGTCGCATTCTGATTCCATATTTGTCGATAAGGAGGCCTGCATGGCCGCTGACGGCGAATCGACCGGGAGGTCCAAAAACCGAAAAGATCGAGAGGTGTCGGAGTTCGACGAACTCACAAGACAGACACAAGGAGCGGCTGAGAACGACTTGGAAGCGATCCCCGCAAGGGTTTCGGTAGAGGGAGATGGATATCTGCCTCCAGGCGGTGCCCCCATTGGAACGGTGTTGAAGCAGATCGGAGACCCGGGTTCCACACTGACCGACGGCGATCTCCGTAGGATCAACACGAGAAAGGGTCTCATTCAGCTGTTGGAGAACAGAGGTGTCGACCTTCAGGACGTCCGCAAGAGGCTGCTGTACGAGTATGAGTTGCGGCAATTACAAGTCGAGTTAGTGAAGCTGCAACGCTGGATCCAAAATACGGGAGAACGCATTGCGATCCTCGTCGAAGGGCGGGATGCAGCAGGGAAAGGCGGCACGATCCGCCGGTTCACCGAGCATCTGAATCCCCGTGCGATGCGCGTCGTGGCGTTACCGAAACCGACTGACGAAGAACGGGGTCAGTGGTATTTCCAGCGCTATATCCGCCAACTGCCGAATAAGGGCGAAATCGTCTTCTTCGATCGAAGCTGGTACAACCGCGCGGTGGTCGAACCGGTGATGGGATTCTGCACCAAGAAAGAGCATCAGCGGTTCCTACAGCAGGTTCCGGAATTCGAACATATGCTCTATGAAGACGGGGTGACCATCATTAAGTTTTGGTTCTCTATCTCCAAAGAGGAACAGGCCAAACGATTCGAAGCCAGGCGGCAGAATCCTCTCAAACAGTGGAAAATAAGCCCTGTCGATGAAAAGGCGCAGGAGTTGTGGGATGCCTACACCCGCACTAAGGAG
>JAHBWT010000101.1 GCA_019636815.1 Nitrospira sp. | reverse complement strand
GTGATCGGAAGAAGCCGACGGCCCGAGATCGATGTCGGTTGGATTGCCCGGGAATTCGGGGGCGGCGGGCATGCGGTCGCGGCGGCGGCGACGGTCAAAGGACAGACGCTTTCAGAAGTCAGGGAACGTCTTGTCGAACTCCTCACCACCCGCTACCGGCCTACGTTGCTGGCCCGGGATGTGATGACGCGTCCGGTCAAGTCCATCGGGGCGGAGGTCACCATCTCCGCGGCCGGACAGCGGATGACGACCTATGGAATCAATGTCTTCCCGATTCTCGACGAGAACGATCACTTTGTCGGAATGATCAGTCGGGAGTTGATTCAAAAAGCCTTGTTTCACCGCCTCGGAAAATCACTCGTACGGGACATCATGCAGACCGACGGGTACACGGCCATGCCGGAGACGCCGTTTCATCGTATCGAAGTCGCCATGATCGAGCGGAACCAGCGGTTCGTTCCCGTGCTGGAAGGGACGAAAATCGTGGGCGTGATTACGAGGACCGATTTGCTGAGAACGATGCACGACGATGTCCTCAAAACCACAGACGTCCGGGGTGTTCCGAGGGCATCCAAACTTGGGACCGAAGGGCCGCACCGCAACGTGACGGGATTGCTCCGGAACCGTTTGCCGAAGCACGTGGTGGCGTTGCTGGAAGAAGCGGGGCGCCTGGCCGATCGTTGCAACGTTCCGCTGTACGTTGTCGGCGGCTGTGTCAGGGATCTGTTGCTGGGGATTCAGAACCTCGATTTGGACCTTGTGGTGGAAGGCGATGGAATCGCGTTCGCTCGGTCACTCGGGGAGGCGGTGCGCGCCCGTGTGAAGGTCCACGAGCGCTTCGGTACAGCGGTCCTCTTGCTGCCGGATGAGTTCAAATTCGATGTGGCGACTGCAAGGACGGAATATTACGAATACCCCACCGCCTTGCCGACGGTGGAGCAAAGTTCGATCAAAAAGGATCTGTTCCGTCGGGACTTCACCATGAATGCGTTGGCTATCCGCTTGAACGCGAAGGGATTCGGAGATGTCCTGGATTTCTACGGAGGTCAACGGGACCTGAACGAGAAGACGATCCGGGTCTTGCATGGACTGAGCTTTGTCGAAGATCCGACCCGTGTGTTTCGCGCCATTCGCTTTGAAATGCGTTATGGGTTTCGCTTGGGGCGGGACACCGCGGCCCTCATCGAGGGGGCCGTGAAGATGAACCTGTTCGATCGGCTCTCCGGCCATCGCCTGCTTGAGGAGTTGAAATTGCTGTTGGCCGAGCGGGAATCAAACCGAGCCCTCAAACGGTTGGCAGATCTTGATCTGTTCAAGTTCATCCATCCCAAGTTGACTTGGTCTACCCGATTGGAGACGCTTCTCGACGCTGTCGAGCAGGCGATCGACTGGTATCGGCTGTCGTATCTTGATCGTACAATGGACGTGTGGTTGGTCTATCTGATGGCACTGCTCGAAGTGTTACCGGAGCGAGCCGGGCTGGAGGTTCTCAGACGATTCCCGTTTTCCGAGTCAGAACGGGCCAAGCTGAGAACGGCTCGCGTGGGTTGCCACAAGGTGATTCGCCGCCTCGGAACGCGAGCGCCGCTCAAACCGGCAGACGTCTATCACCTCTTGTCAGCACTGTCGGATGAGACGCTCTTGATTCTCATGGCGAAGAGCAAAGGAGAAACGGTGAAACGGCAGGTCTCGGCCTTCCTCACGACCTATCAACATGTGAAACCGATTCTGACGGGCAAGGATCTAAAGGCCATGGGACTCAAACCGGGCCCACAATTCAAGACGATCCTTGACCAACTCCATGAGGCCCGTTTGAATGACGAGGTGAAGACTGAAGCCGAAGAGCGGAGGCTCGTGAGAAAATTAGCCGGCACATGAAGCTCCGATAAGCCTGGGTTAGTTCATCGGAATGATCGAAGTCGAGACTTCGTTCGGCAGCAAGAGAGTCACGATCGCCTGATTCTGCTCGCCTGGTTGAATCAAGGCGAACAATGGCACCGGCTGCGGCACGCCGCCGGGCGGCAAGGCCAGCATTGCCGGAAAGTCGATCAACGGCGAGAGGGTTGTCTGGCTGGCCAAACGGAGACGAAAAGCCATCAACACGTCGCGCAACCGTTCGGACTTGGACTCTTCAGAAAGCGTCTGACCGGGAGCAATGCCAATTTCCCACAGCGGTTTTGTAATCGTGATGGGAAAACTCATCCCCAGCTTCTGGGCATCCGCTGTGACGTCAATGAGGACACCGGCTTGAATAGCTTCCTGTCTCGCCGCCATCAGCTTGTTCACGAGGTGATCAAGCTTACCCTCTGAGACCTCTTCTCCCTTTGGAGCATCTTTCACAGGTGGTTCTTCCTCTTCCAAGAAAGAAACGACCGGCGGAACCGCTTCCTTTTCCTCACGCACCTGTTCACCCAACCCTCCCGTTGATTCATCCGGCAGGGTTGGAAGGGCATGGATCAGCCCATCGTAGACCTTCTTCGCAGACTCGGACCAAGCAGGGTTAAAGGAACGGCCTGCAAACGCCGCCTCTGCCGCTTTTCGTTCGTCGTGAGTGAGCATTCTGGGAGTCTGTTTCATGTCCATTGTCTGCAGATAAGCTGGGAAAATGGAAAGTCAAGGGTAGAGACAAGACTAGTCCGGTAAACGCCGCCCTTTTGTCTCTGGAGCAAAGAAAAGGACTGCCAGTCCAAGCAGATAGATGACGGCCACGGTGCTGGCGGCACGGCTAAAGGTACCAAGAGTCGTCACCAGCCACCCGGTGAAGAATGGGGAGGCCGATGCCAGCGCGCGTCCAGCGTTAAAACAAAACCCGGCGCCGGTGGCACGCAACCTGGTTGGATAGAGCTCAGGAAGATAGATCGGAAACCCGCTGAATATTCCGTTGTTAAAAAACCCTAAGATCGGCAAGAGCATCAACACTCCGGCATAGCTGGAGGGCACAAGATAGGTCACCGGCAACATGATGAAACTTCCAAGGCACATCAAGGCGAACACCGGTCGCCTGCCGAACCGGTCTGCCAGAGGGCCGAAGCCGAGATATCCGAAGATCGCCCCCGCATTCAGCGCCATAATGGCATAGCTCACGTACTTGGTGAGTGTGGCCGGATCCTGTCCCTTCAAGTCCGGCAGTTCACGGACCAGCGTCGGCGCCCAATTCGTCGCTCCCCAAAGCCCGAATACCGCGACAAACGCCAAGGTGGAGCCGACGAACGTCGCTCTCCGTAAATTGCCGTCGAAGATGGCCGTGAGAGGAACGGCCTGTTGTCCGTGCGCATGCGTCCAACGTTCCGGTTCTTTGACCCACCAGCGGACGAAGAGTGCGACGAACGCAGGAAGAACACCGATCAGGAACAACCCGCGCCACCCGTAGGTTTCCTTCAAGGTGAGGTTCATCATCGCAGCCAGAAAAAACCCCACAGCCCAGGCCGATTGCAGAATGCCCGCTGCTTTTGCGCGTTTGTCTTCCGGCCAGGTCTCTGCCACGATCGCGGCGCCCGCCGCCCACTCACCGCCGATGCCCAGCGCCGTCAGGAAACGGGATACGGCCAGATGCCACCAGGTCTCCGCCAAGGCGGCGGCTCCGGTGAACACGGCGTAAATGATGATCGTGGCGATCAGGACCTTCGTCCTGCCGAATCGATCGGCCAGGATGCCGAACGTGATGCCGCCGATCGCCCAACCGATGAGAAAGATGGAAAAGATAATGCCGCCGTACCAGCCGATTTGTTCCGTCGTCGGAGGACCATCACCCGCGGAATGCAACAGATCATGGAGTGCCGGATGGAGAACAATCGCATAAATCGTCGCATCCATGGCGTCGAAGACCCATCCGAGCCAGGCGACGAAGAGCACGAGCCATTGATAGGGCGTCACGCCGGTGCGCCAAGGTTGATGGCTCACAACAACCTCTCACCGGGAGAGCATCGGAACAGGCGCGCGCGACACCGTGGATACTGAGTCGTGGGAAAGGCCATGGATGGCGACAAGCTAGAATTGTTCAAGGCAGGAGTCAAGATGAAGCACTCGGAAGCTCCGTGCTATAGTCCCGTGTATGCTACGGATGGACTACTATCGTGTGCTGGGGATCTCACGCGAAGCCTCCCATGACGAAATCAAACAAGCCTATCGTCGGCTTGTTTTTCAGCATCATCCAGATCGAAACCCCGACAGCCAAGACGCCGAAGCGAAGATTCGTGAACTCAATGCCGCCTACGAGATCATCGGTGACGCGGAGAAGCGCCAAAGTTACGACCGGCTGCTCTGGGGAGATGAGCCACGTGCTGCGGCAGTTGATCCAGGGCTCATTCTCGAGGAAATGGAGCGGAAACTCTTCGACGAAGGCAGAAAGGAGTTGTTCGCAATCTTGATGAAAGATGTGAAGCGGGTGAAGGCGGAGCTGACTCTCGTTCGAGAACAAGTTGTAGCCGAGCAGGGGTATGATTCGTTTTTGGAGCACGTGGTCACCGCACGCGCGTCGGCAATCCTGGGCGACTTCGTGACGGACGAAATGGACGGGCGAAAGCAGCGTTTGGTTGAAGTGGCGGTGGAGATGATGCTGTCACAAGGGGTGACGAAGCGCGGTGACCAGGGCGGGATTCGGGCGCTTCGGAATCGCCTCGAAACGGCTTTTCGTAACGGCCGCGTGCACGGCATCGCGTCGGCGCTGGAGCTGTTCTATGAGAGACGTTAGGAATGATCGGCAGACGGGGCCCTGGCAGTGAAAAGTAAAGGGAGATATCACAAAAAGCGACCTAAAGATGACCACTGCTGTCCCGGCCCTCACAGCTGAAGCAGTTTTAGGCAGTAGGGTCAGCTCCATTAGGCCGATCTCAAGCCACCGTAGGTCTCTCACACCGCAACGTCGTATTGTTTTGCATAGGCATCGATGAGGCCACGTAACATTCGTTGATAGGGTACATGTGCACGCTTAGCCTGTTTCTTGAAGAACGCAAGACTACTCTGTGTCAGCTCGAGTGTGACCTTCGTGGTTGGCTCACGCTTAACTAAGGCCGAAGGTGGCGGCAGAAAATCTGCGACACGTTCCCCCATGGTCAAGCGCTCACCGGTGTATCTGATTTTCTTGCTCATAGCGTTTCCTCCCTTGCCTCCAGTATCCTGCTCCATAAATTCGTACGCGTTTTCTCCTGTAAGAAAATCGTACCGTTAAAACATTTCTCTCGACCAATCCAAGGCAGAAGAACCGCTTCTCGCCTTTTTCATGATCAAGATCTCGAACAATGATGCGCTTGGGATCATCAAAGGCATTTTGAGCTTCTTCAAAAGAGACACCATGCTTCTTTTGATTGAGGAGGTCTTTCCCCTCATCCCATTCAAAACTTGGTTTTGGCACTTCACGATACCATATAGTTATATGGGACCATACAGCACGGCGGTTCTCCTTGTAAATGAATAAGAAGACGTTGGTTCCAAGGCTCCACCGAAGTCAGAGATTACAGAATATGAGTGAAAAGGAGGGAACGCTCGACGCGTACCTTTCTCTGAAACTCGAAACCAAGAATTTTTCTATGTTCCAGCGGCGACCATAGACAACATTGTGAAGCCTCCCTCATTTAGAAATTGACCCGCATCGTCATCGAGCTGGCGTGCGTGGTGGTCTCGTAGGTGCCGTTTACCGTGGGATTCGGACTGCCGGTGACGGTGCGAGACTCGAACAGGAGAGCCTGGTAGGCCACATCAATTCCCAAGGCCTTCCGGACGAAGAAGCCCGCCTCCGATCCACAGGTCAAAAGACCGAAGAATCTCCCGGTCTCTTTGCAAAGGAGCAAAATCCGACTCAGTTTGGCTTCACCGTCACTCATCCGGTTTGAGGTGAATCGTATTAGATTCATGTGAATCGGTTTCTGTTCAACCTAATTAGATTCAATCTACAGATGGACCGGTTGGCAAACGCTGCCCGACCAAAACTCGGATAGCCTGAATTCCCGCATTCTTGCTTCATCATAGTCTCTGTGATCGCAGCGAGCACGCATCTTGCTCACCAGTTGTTACTGGATAGATAGCTTTTTACCGCATAAGCACCTCTGACCGTCACTTGTTCGGGTATCGGGCGACAACTGCGTGTGGATATTCTTGATCTTTCGATTAGGTCTTGCGTATTGTTCTAGCTCGACAACAGACAGGTGCGATGATGCCTGCGCGCATTCTCATTGCCGATGACGACCCCGATATCCTCTCCGGTTTGAAACAACGTCTCGAATGGGGCGGGCATCAGGCTCTGACGGCGAAGGATGGGGCGGAAGCCCTGGCGGTCATCCAGCAGGATCGGCCGTCTCTCATTTTGCTGGATCTCGAACTGCCGATCATGACCGGGATCGAAGTCTTGGAGCGTCTCAGAAGCGGGAGTCCCGGCTTGGGGTCGGACCGCCACGCGCCGAACGATATCCAGACCATCACGCCGCCGGTCATCATGTTGACGGCCTTCGGAACCATCAACCGGGCGGTCGAAGCCATGAAGCTGGGCGCCACGGATTTTTTGACGAAACCGTTCGATCTCAATCATCTGGAATGTCTCATTCGCAATGTCCTCGACCGGCAATCGCTTGCGAAAGAAGTGACGCAACTGCGTTCGCAAGTGGACTCGCGGTACGCGACGATTGTGGCGGAAAGCCGGAAGATGAAGGATGTCCTCGCCTTTGTGCAGCGGGCCGCTCCCTCGGATGCCGCTGTTCTGGTGCTGGGCGAAACAGGAACCGGTAAAGAACTCATAGCGCGGGCGATCCACCGGTGGAGTGGGCGAGCCGATCGCTGCTTCATGGCCGTGAACTGCGCGGCGCTGCCTGAACATCTACTGGAGAACGAGCTGTTCGGGCACGAGCGGGGAGCCTTCACGGGAGCGAACTACACGCAGGAGGGTAAGATCGAAGCAGCGGAAGGAGGAACCGTCTTCCTCGACGAAATCGGTGATATGTCGCTGGCGCTCCAGAGTCGGCTGTTGCGCCTGTTGCAGGACAAGGAATTTCACCGCATCGGCGGTACGCGTCAGATTCGAGTGGACGTTCGGTTCGTCGCGGCGACGAACAAGGATCTTGCGCTGGCCGTCCGGACGGGAACGTTCCGCGAAGATCTCTACTACCGGCTCAACGTGCTGCCGGTGACGCTGCCGCCGTTGCGCGAGCGACAGGAGGACATCCTTCCTCTCGCCGCGCACGTGATCGCGCGAGAAGGCGGACGGTACAGGTCCGAGAAGAAGCGGTTCACTCCACAGGCGGAGGAGGCGCTCTGCCACTACCATTGGCCGGGGAATATCCGCGAACTCGAGAACGTGATCGCCCGCGCGGTGATTCTGTCGGATCACCGAGACATCCCGGCCGAGCTTCTTGGGTTGCCGGCCGTGGGGTCGACCCCAGACAAGGCCGGTCTAGCTGAAGACGCGGCGCCCGCGTCGTACCATCACTCGATGGAATCGCACAGCCGGTGGCTGATTCGGGAAGCTCTGCGGAAGGCGGACGGGAATCAAACCAGGGCGGCGGCTCTGCTGGAACTGCAGCGAACCTACTTCACGAAATTGCTCAAACAGAAAGGGATTACCGCGAAGCGACCCGACCCGTGAGAAGAGCCTGTTGGTCTAGGCGCGTGCGGTGAGGGGAAGATCGACAAAAAACCGGCTGCCTTTTCCCACCGCGCTTTCGACTCGGACCGCCCCTCCATGCAGGTCCACCAGTTCCTTCACGATAGAGAGGCCGAGTCCCGCGCCCCGCGCGTGCGTGCCGTTCGAGCACCGGTAGAACGGCAGAAAAATCCTGTCCATCTCTTCGGAGGGTATCCCGCAGCCTGAATCGGCGACGCAGACCGTGACTCCCACGCGGGAGCCTTCGGCAGTCACTCTGATGTCGCCGCCGGGCGACGAAAACTTGATGGCATTGTGGATGAGATTCGCGAACACCTGGCGCAGCCTGTCACCGTCGCCCCAGACGGAGTCCAGCGACTGAGAGAGGTCCAGCTGCAAGGATACCTTCTTCTGCGTCCGGTCCCGGAGGAACGCGACGAGCGCATCTTGAATGATCTGGTTGAGTTGCACCGGCGCCGGACTGAATGGCGCCCGCCGACCTTGAAGGCGGGAGAGATCCAGCAGGTCGTCGACCATGCGCCGCAGGCGTTCGGTATTGTCCTGAATACGCTGCAGCGTCTCGCCTTGACGCGGCGTGATCGAACCACTGACGCCGTCCAGCAGATTGGAGAGATGCACGGCCATGGCGGTAATGGGCGTGCGCAGCTCGTGGGACGCGCTGGATACCAGGGCCGTCTTGAGGTGATTCAATTCCTGAAGTTGGCGGTTCGCCTGTTCCAATTCGGCGGTGCGTCCCTGGATCCGTGTCTCGAGGGTCTGATTCAGCTCCTGCAGGGCTCGTTCATGCCGCTCGATCGAGCGGACCATGTTGTTGAATGTATGCGTCAGATCCCCGATCTCGTCGGACGAAGCGGGTGTTGCGTGAACGGAGTAATCACCGGCTTCGAGCCGTGACGCCGCAGCCGTGAGCAACTTGATGGGGGCGCTGATTCGCCTGGCAAGATAAAACACCCCGACGGTGCCGAGCGCAATGGTTAGTCCGGTCAGACTCAACACCTGAAACACCAAGGCGCGAAGCAACGTCAAGGCATGGGCATCAGACAAACCGATCTGGACGGTCCCAAGACGAGTCTTCGATAGACCTCCTCCCTTCGCCGATAGGTCCGGTGTTTCCTTCAAGGTGAGACTCAAGGCTGGGTCGTCGTCGTAGGCGGCGGACAGGCTGAGAACCGGCAGCGCAATGTCGAAGTATCCGACCTCAGCTCCCAGGGGGGACAGCACGAGTCCGGGGATCCGGCCCAACAGCGATGGAACCGACTCTACGAAGCGAGGACCGCTCTGATCGAAACGGATCGGTCGCACCGCCGGTTCACCGAGGTTCGGCAGCGGATCAGAAGGAGGCGGCAGAAGATCAGTACCGTGCTGATCGGCGAAGAGTCTGTGCCAATTCCCGGTGCCGTCGGCACCCAAGAGTCGACCATCCGAGCCTCTGACCACGACATACGCGACATGGGGAATGGTGAGCAG
This sequence comes from Nitrospira sp., assembly GCA_019636815.1. Lineage (GTDB taxonomy): Bacteria > Nitrospirota > Nitrospiria > Nitrospirales > Nitrospiraceae > Nitrospira_D. Next base: position 2,731 of record JAHBWT010000101.1, on the reverse strand, counting down.
CCCCGCGATTTGCTCGCGGATCCGCGCCGAGTCGCTGACCAGGATACTGTACCGATTGCCCGCGGCGAGGTGTCGAGCCAGCACGACGCCGTTGTCGATGAGCCCGTTTGTAACGACGGCAGCCTGTTCCTTGATGAAGAACCAGCCTTGCGCGGAGCAGGTCAACACCACGATCACGCTGGTGAACAAGACCAACTTGGCCCAGAGAGTCAGGCGAAGTGCAGTAGATCCCGATGTGGGGAGGGTCGTCATGGAGGCGGGTCCTTGTTGCGCCATCAGAACACAGTGACTTATGGAATCAGGTCCTTCGGCAGTTCTCGCTGAGCCACGGCACCCGGTCCTCCGTACAACAGCGTGGCGAGACGCAGTATCTCTTTGGAAGGGCCCAGCCCAAAATATTCGGCGGAATTCAGGTTGAGGGCCAACTGTGGTTGCGCAGGATCTTGAAGCGGCTGCCGAGACGGAGATCCTCCCTGCAAGAGTGCTGTCGCCAGGTGTCCGGCCTGCCGACCGATGTCCCGTGCATTGATCACCAGGGCCCCGAGCGCCCCTTGCTGCACGAGCGTCGGCGAAAAACCGAACATCGGGACCTTTGTCTCCAATGTGGTCTGGACGATGAAATCCATGGAATCTTCGGTGATGACCGTCTGGTCTTGTAACAACCAGAACAGATCGATCGTCGGCAGCAGCCGGCGCAACGCCCCGGGAACGTCCGATGGGTTTTCGACGGGTACGGTGATCAACTGGAGACCCAGCTTGCGGGCGGCGCGTTCCGACTCCGCGATCAGCTCGCCGCTCCTGCTGGGATCGTACAAGAGCCCGACGCGGCGGGCATGAGGCGCCAGGGTTTGAATCGATGCGAGTTGGGTGGTGGGAGGTACACGCATCAGAATCCCAGTCATGTTCGGCGCAGGCAGCCCGTGCGATTCCGGATTCAGGACCAGGCAGAACACCACGGGTGTATCGACAAGTTCCAACTTTGCGGCAAGCGCCGCCTTCAGACCGACAGCCAGCACCAGGGCGGGCGGCGCCGCGCGCAACGACGTGGCGATCTCCCTCCCTCGAATCAGGTTGCCCTTGAAGCTGTACTCCGCGATCGCCGTGTTGGGTGGCAGGGTCTCACGAAAGGCCTGTATGGCTTGATTGTAATAGGCCACATCAGCCGACTTGAAAATGGCGATTTCGGCCGCGGAGACGGTCGACGCAGAGAGCGCCAAGACGCCGAGGAGCAATACAGGAACCCCTCTCAAGAGACAGGGAGTGGTCATCGAATCACCCTACTGCCCGATCTTTGGGAACCTTGGCCATTCTAGCATACCCGCCGGCAGTCATTTCCGCCTGCGCCTTCCCTTATCAGTATCGGACCGTCACCCAGCCCATCACTCGGCTGCCGATAAGATCGCCCAAGGGATGCTCCCGGTGTACGTCGTTAAGCGCATTGAACACGGAGACCGCGACCTCCGCCTCGCGGCGATAGCCGGCCGCTGCTTCTTCCTGCCAGAACCGATAGGCTCCGCGCAGGTTCAGGAGATGGTAATTCCCAACGTACGGATCAGGAGGGACCACGCCGAAGGCCGAGAACATCGAGAAGGCTGAAGAAAGCGGGTAGGTGGCCGCACCGACCCAGTGATAGGCGATCTCACCGCTGAGCCCGTTTTCCCATTGGCCACGGAGACCGGCATTGTATTTGAACCTTGGCCCACCCCGTTGGGAGGTCCCCACGAGCGTCTGGCCAATCTCCTGGTACGAAAAGTTGCCGAACCCGCTGAGCCATTTGGTCGCGAGGAATTCAATGCCGGCCTCGCCCCCATAAATATCGGCTACGCCACCGGCCTGGAGTATTCCGGGGGCTCCAAACGTGACCAGGTCGGAGAGATGGTTGTAAAAGAGCGCAACACGAGCCCTCAGCCGGTGTTGCAAGTACCAGCCTTGATACTCTGCTTCATAGGAGATGATTTTCTCAGGACGAAGGTTTCCACTACCTCGACCAGGGAAGGGTGGTGGCGAGGGGATGGGCGGGGGAAAGGTGATAGTCACGAGATTGTTATTGTAGGTCTCAAAGAGTGTCGGAGGGCGATACCCAACGGCTACTGTGGCACGAAAGATGTGGTTGGAGACAGGGGTAAACAGGAGCGATGCACGCGGGCTGATGGTCGGGTTGATGAAACTGTCGAGATCATAACGCACGCCACCGACTGCTTGAAACATCTGTGAAGGTTTCCATTCCCCTTGCAGATAGAATCCCAGACGATCCTGCGTCCGAAACCGATCAATGAAGTTGGTTGACAGGGTGTTATGCCGGTAGTTCATCCCAGCGGTGAGGCGCGTGGAGGTCCCTATCTCAATCCCTTGCTGGGCTTCAACATTGTACGTATTGCCACTCAATGTCTGATTAGAACTGAAGCTTGAGTCGGTGCTGCGCAGGAAGGGGGCGACAAGGGGATTGGGAATGATGGGGCCGTCGATATCGTAGCCGTTCCAAAATGCCTTGATAAAAAAATTCGGTCGCTCATAGCCTGCCTGGGCATAGCCCAAGGCCGGCACACCGGTCGTTACTACCGTTGCGACAACCAAGCCATCGAACCGATTCACATCGACGAGCCCGCCTGAAAAGGAGAGCCTCGATTCACTTCCCAGGGCATATTCCGTCTGCACATTGAACTTGTTGTCGCGATAGGCCAGCGCGCTGCCGTTACGCCACTGCTGGGTCTGATCGTGGCCGTAGGAGAGG
>JAHBWT010000100.1 GCA_019636815.1 Nitrospira sp. | reverse complement strand
CTTGGATTCACAACCGGCGAGGAGAACCACGATCATCATTGGCGTGAGCAGCATTCCTCGAAGCGTGATGCGTTCGAACGTCGATGGGTAACTGGGCATATGCGTCCCTCCTTCACGTAAAAGAACATGATGAATGACCATGCGTTCCACTCACATCCGTAGCGTCGGCGATCGGCTATTTATTTGGCGACAGGATGCTCGCTTTTCATCCGGGCCGATTCCCCTGCTAACCCCAAAGGCTCCTGGTGCGTATAGCCGGTCCAGCGCTCCTGTTCCAGTGTCACCGGTATCTTCTTTCCACTCATGGCGGCCTCCGCCCTTTCGCGGATCAGCTTCTTGATTGGCTCGATCTCCGATCGGCTATAATACCCACGCAGGACTCCGGAGTCGAAAATACCGATCGTCCGATCGACATATGATTGCGCCAGTAGCTTATTGCCGGCTTGCAAGGCATGCGCGGCGTTATTGAGATAGCGCACAACGGCTGGATGTGGCGGCTCACCCGGCACATTCACAAACAGATCGCCATAGGGCTCCCGTTCCAATTGGGCGGCAATGTCCTTCACCCATGGCGCTGTCACGGCCTGATCTGAAGCCGGTGCCAGCCAGCCGGCAGCCAGGCCGAAGCCAGGCGCGATGAAAGCCAGAGCGATGATGAATGCAAGATCTGCTAGATTCCTCCTTGCCCCACTACGAATATCCGTAGTTCGTCGGTGCTGCCTACATCGAATCATGACGCACCTCCTTCGTGCACGAGTACACCTAGCCGTCGCAAGCCCGGATTCTAGCTCACCTGAATCCGATACGGTCATCATCACGCTGGAACGGTCAGCGCGCTACTAGGAATCCTCCCTGATCTCACGCTGCCATGTCCCAGAGGCCGGAACAGTTGCTCGCTAGGCTTCGCTGAAACTACTTCTGCGTCTCCGCAATGCGGACTCTTGAAAAGCCCATAATCCGGCCCCTGCTTGACACCGTCTTTGACTGGGAAAATCCATCGAGCATTCTGGGTGCTTCCCCAGTAGGCTGGCTCGCTCACACCATCTATGTTGCTCTCATACATCCATCTGCCGATTGTCGAGCCGGAGGGAGACGCTAGGATGAGATATGTGAAGGGTTCGGAACAAAACGGGGTGATGCAGGGGGGCATCTGCAACCGCTGTAGAGGGTTGATGGTTCCATGTTTCACCAATTCGTTATTCCTGGAAGTAACTGAATCGGTCCGGAATCCGTCTTGGCGCTGCATAAATTGTGGCGAATGGCTCGATGAGACCATCGTGTCCAACCGCCTGCGGAGACAGCATGCCGGATCCGTCTCAACTGAGTCCCCGCCGTCCTCTCATCAACGTCGGTGGAGGCGGCCGTCATCCCTCGACAGAGCATGAAGCTCGCGGACACCATTTTTTTCACTCGGAACGTGCAGGATGCCGGCACGTGACACCGGAGAAAGGATGCAGGTCATGATGGAACAGCGCGGTGGGGAAAAGAATGTGTGGTCGATCGTGTTGGCCGGAGGAGAAGGAGAACGGGTCAAGCCGTTCGTGCTTCGGTGGCTGGGCCGGCATCGCCCGAAACAATATTGCACCTTCGTCGGGACTCGCTCGATGTTCGAGCATACACTCGATCGCGCCACGCAGATCGCATCGCCGAAACAGACCGTTGTGGTGGCGGCTCGCCATCATCGGAGCGAGATGCGGGATCAACTCTTCGCGCATCTGACCCACAAGGTGATTGAGCAGCCGGTCAATCGTGACACGGCGGCGGGCCTTTTTCTGCCGCTCTCCTATATACGAACTCTCGATCCGCACGCCCTGGTCGTGATCCAGCCGTCGGACCACTTTATCTATCCGGAGCGGCGCTTTGTGGAGACCGTGCGACACAGCGTGGCCTCAGCCGAGGCGATGCCGGATCGCCTGCTACTGCTCGGGGTTCAGCCGGATCGCTTGGAAACCGAATATGGATGGATTCAACGGGGCGCCCGGCTCAACGGAACCTCCACATACCCGGTCCATGCCGTTTCGTCCTTCCTCGAAAAGCCGGAGCTCGCGCAAGCCGACGCCGCATTGCGTTCCGGAGGTTTATGGAACACCCTCGTGCTCACGGCGACCGTGAACGCATTGTGGAAGGCAGGATGGACCTGCTTTCCGGACCTGATGTCGCTGTTCGAGCGGCTCTGCTCAGCCTGGGGGACTCCGGACGAGGCGGACGTCATCGAGGACGTGTACCGAGAGATGCCACGGCACAACTTTTCATCCCAGCTGCTCCAACAAGTGCCCGAGCGGGTCGCGGTGCTGGAGATGACGGGCGTACTCTGGAGCGATTGGGGGAAACCGGAACGAATCGCCGAATCGATCCGCCGTATCGGGAGGAGACCGGCCTTTCCATTGGACTGTCTCGAACGGCCGTTTGTCCCGAATCCGGTCCCGCAGAAGGCCGAAGAAATCCTCGCATCCGCATAGGGAGACGAATGATGACACGACGACAAAAAGCGACCGCGACGACTGCATTTGTGACGCGTGACTTGACGACGTCCTCGCCCATTCAGCAAGAGAGGCAGGACACGGACGGACTCCAAGGCACCATTGCAACCCGCGCCTATGCCCTCTACGAACAACGGGGATATCGGCAAGGCTGCGATCTTCAAGATTGGCTGGATGCCGAGCGGGAGATTCTGAGTCGGAACCCACCCATGTAAACGATAGACCATACAGCAAGGGGACCTACACCCTCCTCCATTGCTTTGCATGTGTCAGGCTCGTGAGCCGGGACTCGCCCAGGATCACGATATCGCAACTCCCTTAGCTCTACCCTATCGGACTGCTGTCCGCGCGGTCTGGCGTAAGACCTTCAGATCATGCCATACTGGCGTACAATAATGTGATAGTCTGAGCAGCAGACCTCGATGTCGCCTTGAGCGTTGGCCCCGCATTGAGGCAGACTAAGAGAATTCCCTATGGCTTTCCTGTCGATCATTCTGTCACTCATAGCCATCGCTATGGCTTACGTCGCGCTCCAGCGCACCGGAGGCTTGAAGGACCTCAAGCGGCAGATGGACCATTTGACGTCCAAGACTGAAGACGTAGCCAAAGGAGCCAGGGAAACGACCGCCGACATCTTACGTCGACTTGAGCATATGGTGCGAGGGGCGGAGGCGCAGTCTTCGGAGAAGGACGAGAACGTTCCTCCACTGCGTGACACCGGATCGGAAAAATGAAAGCATGGGCGGGCCTGCTCGGCGGATTTATACTGGGGTTCTTCTCCGCAGTCGTCGTCGATCTCGTCGCTCCCGAGTTACTGACCCCCTACACACAAACATTTATTCCAGCCGCTCAGATCGAGTCCGTGAAGGGGACGGTCGTGAAGAAGGAGCGCGATTCGAATCGCTTGCTCATGACCTTGTCCACACCCAAAGGGGTGCTGCTGGCAACCTTTACTCAGAAAATCGATGAGATCGACCTCCTCGTTTCAGAAGGCTACACGGCCACGATTCGACTGAGAACCTACTCTCCCTTCGTTGAAAATCCGGTGATCGAGCGAGTTGATGCTGCCACCGCAGATCAGGGCTCCGATTCGCGCCAGAGCGCAACGCAGTAGGTTGGCAGGACGGCGATTCCAGATCAGTATCTCCCGAAAACCTATCAGCCGCCGGGCCTCAGGATTTGGCCACTGGGTTCACCGCCATCACATCCTGACTCTTCGCAGACCGGTGGGAATACCAATTGATGTCATCCTGCGCGAATGAATGTGCGCCAGGATTCACCGATTCAAGGAGAACCCCACTCTCCTTACGCCACATACACAAGCACAGGGACCCCGGCAGTACAACGCGCAGAGGCACTCAATCGGGCGAGCTCAGGATTTCCAGCTATCCATTCTCGACAGTCTCGGAACCAACACCGAGGCTACGATACCCGACCTGCACGTTATACAGTCGGGCTGGGTTCTTCCTTTCCCGAGCGCATTTTGGATGCGGTCCGGGCAAGTAGTTCCTTCTGCAACGCTTCGATATCGGCTTTGGCGCCCAACGCAAGCTCTTCCACCTTCCGCTCACTCTCCGGACCTGACACGTGGGAAAACTCATGGCTGTCTTCATAGGCTTGTTCGGTGGTGCCGGTAGCCCTGATCACCGCACCAGCAATCACTCCACCGATCACTGCGATGACGAGCGTCAAGGCTATACCGATCAGCTGCACGCCGGCAATGCCAGGCACGACAAATATTGCACTGAGTCCGCCCAGCAACCCCGGCATTCCATGTAAATTGTGGACGCCACAGGTATCGACCAACTTGAGCTTGGATTCCAGCACGGGAAGGACAAATACAAACCCAATGACGGACAAGGCGCCGGCGAGCAAGCCGATGGAGAAGGCACCGACCGGCCCTACGAGGTTACAGGTCGAGCCGATGGACACGCCGCCCGCCAGTGCGGCATTCGCCATATCCACCATCGAGGTTTTCCCCTTATGAAAATGCGTGCTCAGAAAATAGGTGGCAAGCGTGGCACCGCTCAGGGCAAGGATCGTATTCACGACGGTTTGGGGCATTTGCTCGAACGGCACAATCGCCGTCGCAAAACTCGGCCAGAACAGCCACAGGACCATTGACCCCAGCATCGCAAAACGATCGGACGTCGGATCGGATTCGATCGGCTGGCTCCGCTGCCGCTCGGTCGTCAGAACCAGGGATACGGCCAGACCGAAATACGCGCCAAACGCGTGGATGACGACCGATCCCGCCGAATCCTGAAACCCTTTGGTAAGTCCCGACCCATTGTCCAACACTAAATATTCGTTCAGTGCATAGATAGGCACCAGCAGCAGCGCGAGCAACGCGTACTGAAACACCCGCAATCGTCCGAGCACAGCGCCCATCGCGATCAAGGTGGTCGCCACGGAAAATTCGGCCAATATCAGCGTTTCCACCGAATGCGTATTCAGCTCATGGCCGACCAGGCCATTGGCCCGCAGGAGCATATACACGGGCAACCCGGCAGCGACCACCAAGTACGTCCCGGTCGTCGCGCCAAAGCCATACCTTCGCACGAAGACCATGAGAAATCCGAACCCGACGACCAACATGGCCAGGATGTGAATCGAATAGTTATATTGCGCGACCAAGCGCGCCTCGTTGATATCACCCGCCGGTTCTTCGGCGCCTACCCAACTTGTGACGCACAGAAGACACAGACTTGCCGCGCTGAGCACCTTCAACCAGAAGCTGTTCCGCATGGAGGCCTCCTTGGGCAGTGGGAGTGTGTAGGAAGATTATGGGGGCGCAGTGTACTCCACTCCTAAGCGCTCTTGTCAAACTTCGCCTGGAGAATACTGAAGAGATCAGTCATCTACATGGCAGGGGAATCAGAGAAAGCCCAACGTAAGCAGTCGATAAACCGTAAGAAATAGCGGTTTTGGCTGAAATCACCGACATGCACAAAAATGATCAATGACGAAAAGTAATTCAGCGCGACCGAGGTGTGGTAGAGGTCTCATCTTTAGGTGTCAGTCCTCACACCTAACCCATACCATATGAATTAGGGAGTCGGAGGGCCAAGCGCGCGAAGCTCCAGTCCCTCGATCTCTTGAATGGTTTTTCCCGCTATTCCCTGGAGATCCCCGTACATACCCGCCGTCGCCTGCATCACCCGGTCGATCTGTTCTTCCCGTTTCGCCCATTGTTTGGTGATGGCTTTCCTCTCTTTATCGAGATCTTCCTTCATCGTCGAGAACGCCTCGACGATGGCTTCGACTCGATGGCGAAAGCGGGGACCGGTCAGATATTGATAGATCATTTCCGTCTTGGTTTGTTGGCCTTCGGACGCTTGTCGTGCCGAGGCGACCTCGACGAGAGTCTGACGGAGCGCGAGCGCCAAAGGGAGCACCGTCTTCGTATGTGTGACCCACACATTCTCGACCAACCCGAATGTCTCGATGTCTTTGGGCAGCGATTGGCTCACGATAACGGCGATTTCAGACTTGGCAGCCCTCTGATCTTCCCGTAACTTGGCCAACCATCCATCACTCCAGTTCTTGGTCCGCTTCGATTCCCAAATGATCGTCCCGCAGCGCTGCCCGTGAGGCCCCACCACGCGCTGAAGCGCATCCCCGCCATGTTCGCCTTTGGGAACGGATTCGATCGTGTCCCACGGAAACTTCTCCCGTAACAGCGCTTCCAACTCCAGTTCCTGGACTTCCCCTTGAAGTTGCTGAGAACCCTGCTCGGCCTTTCGCTTCAGCTCTTCGATCTGCTTCTGCATGGAGGCGATGGTCTGTTCTTTTTCGATGACTCTCAGCCTGAGTCCGTCTTCGGCTTCTTTCTTGGCTTGTTCTCTGGTCGCCGCCAATCCCTCTTGAACCCGCTTTTCAACCGTCAATTCAAGTTCGCGCTTGGCATCGTCCAGTTCGCGCTGCTTGCGCAGGAGATCCGCCTGCGCTTGTTGAGCCTCCGCCAGTTTAGCTTCCCGTTGTGTGATGACATCTTGCAGATCGGCGACCTCTTTCGATTTCTGGTCCAGGTCATGCTGAAGCGCGAGCTTGGCCTTTTTCGCTTCATCGGATGCAATCTTGGCGCGCTCCGACCGAAGCTTCTCGCTGACCTGCTCGTCGATCGTGTGCTGCGCCTTGGAGAGGGCTTCCTCACGCTCGCGCAAGGCGGCGTCGCGTTTCGACACATCGGCATCTTTCCGGGCGAGGCGGGTTTCGTACTCACGCCGAGTGGATTCGATCAGCGGAGCCGCGAGAGATTCCGTGAGTTTGATTTCAGTCCTGCAAGTGGGGCAAACAATCGTTGGGTCAGCCATGGGCCATATAATATAAAGGACCTATTTTCGTGCCGTGGCTCGGAATATCCTGGTCTCTTCTCGATAGTGGTCGGAATGGTAAACACATCAGCTTCGACCGCATACTTCGCTTAGGGAAGAAGATACCGGTTTATCTCCTGGAAATCATCCATGAATAATCGCGAGAGACGAAACTCTACCAAGGCGTCCCCGTTTCTTCGCCCTGCTAGACTCTCACTCGGCCCTGAGTATAATGATGTCAGTTCAATGGCTATGATCGGATCGCTGATACTGCTCTTTGCCCTGTTCTCGCCGCTTCCACATCCACCCTCCTCATGGGCTGGAGTGAGTTACGAGGAAAACCTCAAACAACTAGCCGACGCCATTACCGAAGGAGCGACGAAGGCCAAGAAGCAACGCCTTGCTATTCTCGATTTTACAGACTCACAGGGACAGCCCACGATTGTCGGACGGTTCCTTGCCGAAGAGCTCGGAACACAACTCATGCTGGCAGGAGAATTGACGGTCGTCGATCGAACGCTCGTCTACTCGACGCTCAAGAAACTACACGTAGATCGGATCGACTCCGACCATGCAAAAGCCGTCCGTCGTGCTGCAAAAGCAATCCGCGCCGACGCGTTCGTCAGCGGAGTCTCGATCGAGACTCCTGACGGCCTGCAGGTTACCACCAAGCTGATCCATCCTTCGAACGTCCAGCCCATCGGCGCCGCGCGAGCAACGTTGCCGAAAGCAGGCCCCTTGAACTCGTTCTTCAAAAAAGAGGAGTCTCCACAGCCGGAGGGTGCCGTCGAAAGTCCTTACGAACCTGCGCCTCCGATCAGCTTGGGAACGCATCGGAACGAGTACTATGAGTTCGTCGTGACGTCGATCGACGAGCAAAACGGTCGAGTGAAATTGGACGTCACAATCGAAAACCATTCCTTGCGTGACCTGAAGCTTCTGTGTCATTTGCAAGAGACTCTCCTGAAAGATGAACATGGCACGACATGGCACCAGGCCATCGAGGACAATCGGGAAGGTCCGTGCACGCGTGGCCTCGAGTTATCACCTCGCCGGAAGCGGCGGGCCGTCCTCATCTTTACCGCGTCAGCGGAAGGACCGGCCACTCAGTTCACCCTTCACTTTTACGAAAAGTTACCAAGGCGGGATGCTTCATTCACGATTGATGGGCTGACGCTCGGACCCACACCAGGTCCCGTGGAAAAGACGCCTTAGAAAGACGTGTATGTCGAATACGTTGAAGCAAGTGCTCACCATCGCCGGCTCGGACTCCGGCGGAGGCGCGGGAATTCAAGCCGATCTCAAAGCCATGTCCGCAAACGGTGTCTTCGCCATGTCCGTGATTACAGCGGTCACGGCTCAAAATACCGAGGAAGTGACCGATGTATTCGAGTTGCCTCCCGCCATCATTGCTTCGCAACTCGACGCCATCTTTGACGATTTCGACGTGGCCGCCGTCAAGACCGGCATGCTGTCGTCTTCGGCCATCGTCGACATAGTCGTGCGCATGCTGACGCCTCAAAAAATCGCCAATCTCGTCGTGGATCCGGTCATGATCTCCAAAAGTGGTCATGCCTTGTTGCAACCGGATGCTGTCGAAGCAGTCAAAGTGAAGCTGCTCCCACTCGCCTTGATCGTGACACCGAACGTGCATGAGGCACAGCAACTGTCAGGGATTGAAATTCGGTCATTGGCTGATGCGCGACGAGCCGCCAAAGTCATTCACCAATTCGGATCCAAGCACGTCCTGATCAAAGGGGGTCACCTCCTCAACAAACGGGCGACCGACTTGCTGTACGACGGACGGTTTTTCAATGTGTTGGAAGGGGAGTTCATTGAGACATGCCATACCCACGGCACCGGTTGCACGTTCGCCTCTGCCCTGGCCGCGCATCTTGCTCGCGGGCGTTCCGTCCTGGAATCCGCGCAGGCGGCGAAATCGTACGTCACGGAAGCGATCCGACACGGTTTGGCCATCGGCCACGGCCACGGTCCCACTGATCATTTTTATTTCTTGGAGCGCTAGAGGAAGAACCGGATGCGCGCACGGGGCTACTCGCCTCTCACATTGTGCTTCACAGGTTTCTTCTGGCTGGCTCTTGCTTCGATTGTTGGGCTGGCAATCCTCATCGGGTTGGTTCGTGGCACTCCACTCCCATCATGGGTCCGAACGCTCCATGTCCATGCCATTCTGATCGGCGGCGTGGCTCAGCTGATTCTCGGCGGATTTCTGTTGCTCGTCGCTCCACCACAGTCGAAGGACCGAGCAGAATCAGACTCTCATCCTTTCGCATTCTGGGCCTTGAACGGCGGTCTGATCGGAATGCTCGTGGGGTTCTGGCTGCATCACGACTTGGTCGTCGGCAGCGCGGGACTCGTGGTGATCACCGCTTTTTTCTCTCTCATCCATCGTGTATGGCTGCGTGGGCGATCAGCCCTGAGTTCCTCGTTTGGCCGGCCGTGGTACTACACGGTCATTTTCTCTGGCCTTGTCGGTGGATCGGCCTGCGGGGAACTTCTGGCCTTTGGAATCATCCCGGAATCCTACGGGTATGTGCGACTTGCCCACATTCATCTTGTCGTGCTCGGGTTTGTGGTATTGGCTCTGATCGGGATGATGCACCACATCCTGCCGATCGTCTGGAACAACCAGCTCACAAGCCCGAACGTCGAGCAGGTGGGGACGATCCTCCTGCCGATCGGGGTGATTCTCTTGATCGGTGGGTTCCTGACGTCATCCGTTCCGGTTGAAATAGCCGCCGGTACCATTTTGCTGGCCGCCGTGGGGCTCCTGGTCGGCAACCTGTTCAGAACATGGCTCTCTTCCTACCACACTGGAAGTGCCGCATCGGACCATCTCCTGGTCTCGACCTTCTTTCTCCTGTTCACCATCCTACTCGGTATCCTTGTTGGAGCAAATAGCTTATCTAGTCCACCGGTCTTGCCATACGGCACACTCCACCTTGTTGCCTATACCCATATGGCATTTATCGGTTTCATCGTGAACGCCATCATGGGCGCGTTCTCCTACCTCATTCCCATTGCCTGGGCAGCGGGTCGCGTCGCCAGTCACAAGAAACGCCGCCCTTACCTTGATCAGCTCATCGCCATCATCAACCGTTGGAGATCGGTACAGATCACCACCCTCTCCCTTGGAACCATGGGGCTCGCCATCTTGGCGGCACTCACATGGAATGTGCCGCTGAGCTCGATCTACATCCACACTGCCATGTGGACATGTCTGGCTCTTCTCTTGACGAGCTTTATCCTCTTTTCGGTCAAGCTGACCATCATCGTGGCCACGCAGCCGGAGCATCTTGCCGCCCAACATACACCCTCCGACGCAACCACGCGAATGGGGTGAGCGGATGTCTCACCTGTCCTCCCGCCTGACCAAGCAAGCGGATTCTGATACAATCCGGCCATGGAAGAACGATTCTCATTTCTCGATCCCCATGGGCATCGAGTAGCCTCTATCTTGACCAGTCCCAGCGGCGGAACGGATAAGGTCGCGGTGCTGTGCCACGGGTTTCTTTCCTCGAAAACCAGCTCAACGAACAACGCACTGACCCGGATGCTCACAGGCCATGACATCGCCACGTTTCGCTTTGATTTCTTCGGGCAGGCGGAGAGCGAAGGCCCGTTTGATCAGATAACCGTCACCGTGGCTGTCGAACAGACCATCGCAGCGATCGATTTGATGGGGCAGAAGGGGTTTCGACGCATCGGCTTGATGGGATCGAGCTTCGGCGGCCTGGTCTCGATTCTGACTGCGTCACAGCGCGCGGACCTGGCGTGCCTTGCGCTCAAATGCCCTGTGGTGGATTTCGCCGAAGAGCTGCGGCTGGAGTTCGGAGAGGACGGCATGGCGAAGTGGAAAGCAACCGGCACGATTCCGGATATCCTCGGCGGTCCGGATCGAGTCAAGCTGCAGTATGCCTTTTATGAAGATTGTCTGCGGCGGATCGCGTACGACCCCGCTCGATCCATCACGGCGCCGACCGTCATCGTGCAGGGGGACCATGATGAACATGTCCCGCTTCATCAAAGTCGACGGCTCTACGAAGCCCTACGAGTCAAGAAACATCTGGAGATGCTCCCAGGCGCCGACCATCAATTTACGAAAGGTGCGGACTTCACGCGCATGACCCAGGTCATTGCCGACTGGCTGATCAGCTATCTCACCGAATCGTAAATCGGTGATACCCCACCCAGTGGTGCACGCCGAGCTTTACCATCCACATAGGATTTACAGTGTGATGATCTGATCTTCCTGAAGAAACGCCACCCGCTCGATACCCAGCCGACTGATTTGCTCTTCAATCCGGTTACGAAACTCGGGCTTCATATGATAGGCGTAGAGGGGCAGGTCGGGACGTTCGAGTTTTTGAAACTCTTTGAGGAACAGCGAGGGAGTGAGGTGTTTGGATTTTTGGGCCAACTTCCCCAGCTCGTCAGGAAAGGAGGATTCAAGGAAGACGGCCTTGAGTTCGGGGATCATCCGGCCCAGGCTCCAAATTTCCTCCGTCTGATAAGTGTCACCGCTGTAGAGCAAGGCAGCTTCCCGGTCCTTCACGATGTATCCCACGGTGGGGACTGTATGGTTGACCGGAACGGGGATGACTTCGAGATGGCCCAGCGTGACCGGTTTCTCGGGGTGGAGAACGTGCGCGCGCAAGACCGGGCGTGCCCGATCCGGCAGCTTGAAAAAATTCGGATAGACCTGGTCGTTGAATACATGGTCGATCAACCCTTGGATCACCGGTTCAGTGGCCGCCACGACGACAGGAGCCACGAACCCTTCGGCTAGATTGTCGACCAGGAGCGGAAGACCCTTGATATGATCAAAATGGAGGTGACTGAGCAGCACAAACCGGATCCGTTGCTGTTCCGCCAGGGTGAGCCGCGTACCGATCGTTCCGGCGTCCAGAAGCACGGAGTCATCGATAAGGAACCCACAGCTCTCCTGACGGACCGACCTATCTGGCGCCTCAGCGAGACAGTCGGCCCCGTGGCACCCTAACACTCGAATCTGCATGTAAAAAGACTATTTTTTACTTGGTTAGCGACCGGAAGACTGACCCGTCCACCGTAAGGGCTTACGATAGCATGGCGAGCGTTCCCCTGTCATTGACCAGCGCCACAGTTTCCTGCTGGAGACAGAGTCCATGTGTCGAAATGATTTCTCGCCAAGGAACGGGCGCTCTTCAGAATGATTCTAGGCTTGATGGAACTCCGTATGACCATGTCGCGCTAATCAGCTTGAGGTGAATCCAAAAAGATTCAGAGAATCCAAAAAGATTCGGATCTGTTTGAGCACAATACGGGTCACCAGCCTCGTCCAGCCGTTCCGCACCCTCGCAAATCTTGGGAAACCGACACAAATCAATTAAGGCATAGTGCTTGCTGGGAGTTCCGCACCAAAAAGGCTCTTGGACGTTGATAAAGGTTCAAGCGTGTGGCACCGTCCCGGCTTAATATCAATCTTAGGTGTTTAAATATAAGTTTTCATTCCTAATATTAAAGAATGAAAAGTTTATCATGCGATCAGGGCGAGGTTTCGCGCAACGAATGTTCTAGCCTGGGAGGTCCCTATGACGTATT
>JAHBWT010000010.1 GCA_019636815.1 Nitrospira sp. | reverse complement strand
ACTGCAGCGGACGGTCGTTGAATGCCTTCTTCCAGGATCACATTCTGGCGTCATTGGGGGGAGTCAGTCTGGGATTCATTTTGCAGGAGGGGTTACGCGGGTTTCTGGAAAGGATAACTGAACAAGGAGGTGGCGTCGCGCCGACAGAGGTCGATCCATGGCGAGGTAGACTCCTTCGCGGAGAAGTTCATGATGAGAATGCCGCTGCGCTGGGTGGCGAGGCCGGCCATGCGGGATTATTCGGGACTGCTGCCGCTGTCTTCGCGATCACCGGTATCTGGATGCAGGCGTACCATGGGCGAACTGCACTCCTCGCTCAGGATCTTGTGCGTGAGTTCACCCGACGACAGAACCAAGCGGGTTCTTCCAGCTGGGCGCTTGGGTGGGATACGCCGTCGGTGCCGTCATCTGCGGGGCGATATTTTTCGGCTCGATCGTTCGGCCATCTGGGCTATACGGGAACATCAATCTGGATAGATCCGGAGCAGGAATTAGAGGTTGTCCTTCTCTCGAATCGAGTCCATCCGACGAGAAAAAACGAGGCCATCCGGGATTTTCGACCGATGATCCATGACATGGTGTATCGTGAGTTTGTCGGATGCGGTCATGGCAGGTCCGGGTAGTCGATCCACGTCTCTTTCTCTGCAAGGTACCGTGTGCCCTTAAAGTTGGTTCGTGTCCGCAAACGACTGAATCCTGATTTCTGGAGCTTCTCCACGAGTTCCTTCACTGTTGCGGCGATGGTCGAGTGCGATCGGCTTTCAACGATGAGGGCTTCATACATCACCTTGGCCGAATAGCCTGCGGCCGTCCGATTCACCAGTATTGTGCGATTGAAATATCGGTCGCTCGGATCAACGCCTTCAATCTGATGTTTCTCCACCAATCCTTCTTTTTTAAACATCAGCGGTAGCGTGCTCATGGTTGTGACGTCCTCCCCAGAACGGTTAATGACGAAAGCACGCGCATTATAAGAGCCGACGGTTGATCCCTGCAACTCGTTGACAAGACAGGCTTCGGTTACTATGATTTCACCACTTGTAATCGGGTCACAGCGAAGATTTGTCTAACCCCGCCGTATGAACATCCCCAATAGTCTCACGATTCTCCGCATCCTCTTGGTTCCGGTGTATATCGGTTTTATGACGTATGGGGCATATGGGTATGCACTGGCGATTCTTCTCACGGCAGGACTGACGGATGCGATCGACGGGCATCTTGCACGCAAACTCAATCAGCGCACCAGATTGGGCACATTACTTGACCCTCTGGCGGACAAGGTGTTGCTGACCTCCAGCTTCATTTCCCTTGCCGTATTGCATCTGATTCCATCATGGCTTGTCATCCTCGTTGTCAGCCGGGACTTGATTCTCCTTTTGGGCACTGCGGTTGCCCACGTCACGAGTACCCCGATCAACGTAAAGCCGACCTTCCTCGGCAAAGGGACGACCCTGTTGCAATTGAGCTACGTCCTGCTGGTTGTGCTCTTGACGTGGCGTGGGCTTGATCCCGCCATGCTCACGCCACTTCTCATGATGATGGTCGGGTTCACACTTGCCTCAGGGTTACATTACCTCTACCGAGGGTTTCGCGACACCAATGCGGCTCCTCCGCTTGCCTAACGACAGGAGCCAGGACATGTCCGTCATGTCGCTTGAGTAAATAATGCAATAGTTTTTGACAGGTTTTTGACCCCCCAGTAGACTCACTTCGTAGTCCTAGGCATTTTCCACAAACGGCTCAAGGAGCCACAACAGGATAAAGAAGCTATGGCCACGTTTGCGTACGTTGGACGGAGTCGATCGGGAGCGGTGAAGAAGGGTGAGCTCGTCGCGAAGTCGCGCGATGAGGCTGTCGAACAATTGCGCAAGCAAAGCGTGGTCGTGACCAGCCTTGAGGAAAAGGCCGCCAAAGATGGATTCAGTTTTAGCCTGGGAAGTGGAGTAAAAGAAAAGGATCTTGTCGTTTTTACCAGACAATTCGGAACCATGATCAATGCGGGACTCCCCCTGATTCAGTGCCTCGAAATCCTCTCGACACAATCAGAAAACGCGGTCTTGAGGAAATCCGTAGGTGATATCCGACTCCAAGTCGAGGGAGGCTCGACTTTCTCAGATGCGCTCCATAAACATCCGAAAATATTCGATGATTTGTACGTCAATATGGTTCACGCCGGTGAAGTGGGAGGGTTGCTCGATACCATTCTTAGCCGTCTCTCTAAGCACATCGAAAAGGCGATGAAACTCAAGGGACAGATCAAGAGTGCCATGGTCTATCCCGCGGCCATCGTCGGCATTGCCGCGATCGTCATCACGGTTTTGATGATCTGGGTAATCCCGGTCTTCGAAAAGATGTTCAAGGAAATGTCCGGCGGAAAGATGGCGTTGCCCGCGCCGACACAGCTCGTCATCGACATGAGTAACTTCGTGCAAGGCAATTGGTACATCATTCTTGGCGTCATCATAGCGGCGGTGGTGGGCATCAAGAAATACTATGCGACCCCACAGGGAAGGCTGGCGATCGATAAGCTCTTGCTGAAGCTTCCGGTGTTCGGAGACTTGATCAGGAAGGCATCGGTCGCCAAATTTACGCGAACCCTGGGCACCTTGCTGGCGAGCGGCGTTCCCTTGTTGGACGCGCTGACGATTTGTGCAAAAACTTCAGGTAACAAAGTGGTGGAAGGGGCTCTTCTTGACGCTAAGGTCAGCATCAGCGGAGGGAAAACCATCTCGGATCCTCTTGCGAAAAGCGGGACATTCCCCAAAATGGTCACGCATATGATTTCGGTCGGAGAATCCACCGGCGCGTTGGACACCATGCTCGGAAAGATCGCCGATTTCTATGAAGATGAAGTCGACGAGGCTGTCGGAAATCTCACCGCACTCTTGGAGCCCATGATGATGGTATTTTTGGGTACGACGGTCGGATTCATCGTGGTCGCCATGTATCTGCCAATTTTCACGATGGCATCGGCAATCGGTTAGGCCGTTTGCCGAGCCCAATTCGAGAGACGGCTTCGCGATCTTCTTGGACGGGATGGTCTAGTCGTCCGCTTCTGGCGAGTCCTCCGCCGAATCGAAATCAATCGACACGCGTTCTCAGGATGCTTCCGCGTGGATGGAACCACTCAGGCCATGGTCAGTCGGTGATAAGGATCAACACTACCGCCTAGCTGGAGTTGTATTTTGTGGAGGACATCAAGGCTAGAATTTACTGGTTGATGGGGTGGCGGGCCGTCATCGTGACCCTCTTGCTGGGACTTTCCCTGGCCTTCCAGGTTACAAAAGGCGAACGGGTTGAAACATTCTATGCTCTGATTGTTTGTACCTACGCGGCCACCATCATCTACGCGCTCGTGATCAGGAAACTGTCCGACCCGGAAGTGCTCGTCCAATTTGCGTGGGCTCAAGTCGCGATTGATTTCCTGCTCGAGACGATCTTAATCGCACGGACGGGCGGAATCGAGAGTCCGTTTGCTGTCCTGTATGTCATCAGCGTGACGGTTGCCAGCCTCGTGTCGCGTCGGCGTGTGGGCTTGCTGACCGCGAGTCTGTGCATCATCCTCTTCGGGATTCTGACGAATGTGCAGCTCCATGGGCTGGCGGAGGGATGGGGATGGTTGCTGCATACTCGACTCAGTGCCGCTGAAACGCTTCATGCGTTCGGGGTGTATAGTTTGGCCTTCCTGGTTGTCGGGTACTTGAGCGGGGCGCTCGCAGACCAACTTGGACAAGCCGATCTATCGCTTCGTGAAAAAGAGCAGGGACTGAGTCGCCTTCGGGCGTTCCACGAAAACATCGTTCACAGTATCAGCAGCGGGGTGTTCACGACGGACGAAAACGGGCGAATTACCTCGTTCAATCCCGCGGCGCAGGAGGCCACCGGCTATGACTTTCAGCAAGTCCGAGGACGCCATTGGCGGGAAGTGTTCGATTGGCATCCGAATCACCTAGAAGGTGAACGCACGGAGGGCGTCTCCGCGAACGTCCGATTTGACGTGGAGTGCAAGCGGTTTGACGGCAATCGATTGATTCTCGGGATGACGCTTGGGCCTTTGCACGAGAGAGGGGAACAAAAGGGATTGGTTGGAGTGTTCAAGGATCTCACGCAGATACGTGATCTGGAAGAGGAAATGCGGCGCAAGCAGTGGCTTGCCAGCCTCGGAGAAATGTCGGCGGGCATGGCACATGAAATTCGCAATCCATTAGGTGCGCTTGCGGGTGCGATGCAAATGCTTCGAAAGGATCTCCAGGCCGATGAGACCAGTCAGCGTCTGATGGACATTGCAATTCGGGAAGCGACGAGGTTGGACGCGATCATCACCGAGTTTCTCCAGTACGCGAGGCCGCCGGCCCTGAATCTGGCGGAGTACGATTTATACAAAGTCCTTGCCGAGACTCTTGATCTGGTACAACATGAAGCACGAATCCGAAGAGGTATTTCTATTAAGGTAGTCCCCTGTGCGGGGGCATTGCGGGCTCAAGTCGATCAGGATCAAATGAAACAAGTGTTCTGGAATTTGGCGGTGAATGCGTTCGATGCAATGCCAGCCGGCGGGGAACTGACGATCACGGCCGGAAGCAGGAAAGTCGATGTCGCGGGACGCAAGGCTGACGTAATTGAAGTCTCATTTCACGATACCGGCGAAGGTATCCCGAAGAACAATCTCGACAAAATCTTTCTTCCGTTCTTTACCACCAAACAGAGAGGATCCGGATTAGGGTTGGCGGCTGTCCATCGTATCGTGGATCTGCACGGAGGGTGGATCAAAGTGGAAAGCCATGAAGGTCAAGGGACACGGTTTGGAGTCTGCCTGCCCCGCACGGCAGACGCTGGGGTGCGGCTGTGGCATGAGGGTAGGGAACCGTGGAAAAGATCCTAGTCGTAGATGACGAACAAGGCTTGCGCGAAGTCTTGAGCATCATGCTCAAGCGGGCGGGATACTCTGTCACCAGCGTGAATGATGGGGGGGAAGCGGTCGATCTCATACAGAAAGAGATTTTTGATCTCGTGATTACCGATCTGCGGATGCCCAAGATCGATGGTATGGCGGTTCTCAAAGCGGTAAAGTCCGCCTCACCGGAGACCGTTGTTCTCATTATCACGGCCTTTGCGACGGCCGATTCTGCCGTCGAAGCCATGAAACACGGTGCCTATGATTATCTGACGAAACCGTTCCAGGTTGACGAAGTTCAGTTGATCATCCGGAACGCATTGGAAAAACGACGCCTCACGACCGAGAACATGCTGCTGAAGCGTGAGATGGCAAGCCAATCCTCCTTTGCGCAGTTGGTGGGTCAAAGCGAGGCGATGCAGAAAGTCTTTGACGTCGTGCGCAAAGTTGCCGATTCAAAAAGTAATGTGCTGATCTGCGGCGAAAGTGGAACGGGAAAAGAATTAGTCGCGCGCGCCATTCACTACAACAGTGCGAGAAGTAGCCTTCCCTTTGTGGCCGTTAACTGCAGCGCGGTGCCTGAAACACTGCTGGAAAGCGAGCTGTTCGGGCATATGAAGGGATCGTTCACAGGAGCCATCTCCAACAAAGCAGGACTGTTCGAGATTGCGAACGGAGGAACTATCTTTCTGGACGAGATCGGTGATACCACTCCCACGATTCAAGTGAAGCTGCTGCGGGTCATCCAAGAACGTGAATTTCGACGAGTGGGGGGCAATCAAGATATCAAGGTCGATGTGCGCATCGTTGCGGCGACCAATAAAGATTTGGAAAAAGCGGTCGCGGACGGGTCGTTTCGGGAGGATCTGTACTACCGACTGGACGTGATTCCCATCGGACTCCCTCCGTTGCGTATGCGAACCGGTGATATTCCGTTGCTGGTGGATCACTTTCTTGAGCGATTTTCGAAGGAGAGCGGTAAGGCCAAGCCTGTGATCAGCGCCGAGGCCATGCACGTGCTTTTGGAGCATGAATGGCGAGGCAATGTTCGAGAGCTGGAGAATCTGATCGAACGGGTTGTCGCATTCTCCACGGAAGGTCCGGTCACCGACGCCAACGTGCGAGGATGGCTCCATCGACCCACGACACAGTCACAGTCGTCCGCCATGCCGCTGGATCTGACCGATGAAGGGGTGGACCTTGAAGGCCTGATCAACGGCATTGAGAAGGATCTGTTACTCAAAGCTCTGGAACGGTCAAAATGGGTAAAAAAGAAAGCCGCTCGCATGCTCCGTCTGAACACCAGATCGTTTCGGTATCGACTGGAAAAGTATGCTATAAAAGGAGGTCGTGACTAACCCTTCTGCTGAAGTCAGCGTTCTACCAACTCAGATTACTGTTCACGCGCCTGCCAAGATTAATCTCGTCCTCCATATTCTCGACCGTCGCTCCGACGGGTATCACAATGTGTGGTCTCTGATGCAGACGGTCAGATTGGAAGACAAGCTTTCGATCTCCATCAATCCCGGCCACTCGGCCATCACCTTGCGCTGCGACGATCCGTCCTTGACGGCGGATCGTTCGAACCTCGTGTATCGTGCGGCGGAGGCCGTTCTTGAGCAGAGTGGGCAAGCAGTGGGATTGGACATTGCCCTTGCCAAGCGAATCCCGATGGGAGCCGGTCTAGGAGGAGGCAGCAGCGATGCGGCGGCCACGATCAATGGACTGAACCGGATCCTCAAATTGGGATGGTCGCCGAAGCAGATGGCTCGAGTCGGACAAACACTTGGAAGCGATGTGCCGTTCTTCTTTTTTGCCCCTATAGCGACGGTGAGTGGACGGGGGGAAATGGTGACGCCGGTACGAATTATAGGGAGCCGATGGGTCGTGTTAGTCAATCCGAGCTTCCCGGTCGAAACCAGGTGGGCGTACCAGCAGCTCTCTGAGAGCCGAACAGGGGTGGTCCCGATTTCTCGTTTCCATTCGGCGCTGGATACAGGGGCTGAACTAAGTTGGAAACAGGTACTGGAGGCCGTCGAAAACGACTTTGAGGCACCGGTGTTCCACGCATACCCCCTGCTACGTGACATCAAGCAACGGCTCACGGCCAGAGGGGCTGAGGTCGCGTTACTCTCCGGCAGTGGAGCAACCGTATTTGGTATTTTTCAAGATGAGGCCGAAGCGCGTTCCGCCCAAGCATCCTTTCTCAATGAACAGACGTTCAAGGTTTTTGTGGCGGAAACCCACACGGGTTCGTAGTCGCCCGGTGTCCAGATGCCAGCCGGTCGTTTGTTGACAGGAGCCCCGGGTTTCCGATACATTTTCACCCTTTGATTGGTTTCCCCAGTCGCGTGGGTAGCGATCGAGAGACGTGGTGTGACAAAGCCACCGTCGCTCACCGCACAAGAACCACTAGAGAATCCAGCACGTTGTGGAAGGGTTGGTGTGTAGTTCGCGGAAGTCGTCATGAACAGAGAGCTGAAAATTTTCTCCGGCAACGCAAACCCTGCGCTTGCCCATGAGATTTGCGCGTATCTGGGGCAGAAGTTGGGCGAGGCCACCGTCTCTTCGTTCAGCGATGGGGAGATTCGAGTTAAGATCGACGAGAATGTGCGTGGCGCCGATGTGTTTGTCGTGCAGTCTTGTTGCCAGCCGGTCAATGATTCTTTGATGGAGTTGTTGATCATTATCGATGCGCTGAAACGTTCATCGGCCAACCGTATCACCGCCGTCGTTCCCTATTTCGGATATGCCCGTCAGGACCGAAAAGATCAACCGCGCGTTCCCATCACTGCAAAGTTGGTCGCGGATTTGATGACCATCGCGGGAGCCGATCGCGTCCTATCGATGGATCTTCATGCCGGACAAATCCAGGGGTTTTTTAACGTGCCGGTCGATCACTTGTATGCGCTCCCGGTCTTGCTCGACTATATCGTGAAGAAACAAATCCCGGATCTGGTCGTCGTATCGCCTGATGCGGGTGGCGTGGAACGGGCCAGGGCGTTCGCAAAACGCCTCCAGGCCAACCTAGCCATCATCGACAAGCGGCGCGAAGGCCCGAACCAAGCGCAAATCATGAATATCATCGGGGACGTACAAGGGAAAAGTGTGTTGCTCCTGGATGATATGATCGATACGGCTGGTACGATTGTTCAAGGCGCCCAGGCCTGCCTTGATCAAGGTGCTCGAGAAGTGATGACGGCCTGCACCCATGCGGTGCTGTCCGGGCCGGCCTTGGAGCGACTAGAGGCGTCGTGTCTATCCCAGGTAGTGGTGACCAACACCATTCCGTTGCGGGGGAAAGAGCTGATTTGTCCGAAATTGCATCAATTGTCGGTGGCTCCTTTGTTGGGTGAAGCCATCAGACGGATTCATGAAGACGAGTCAGTGAGTTTACTATTTGCCTAAGCCAGTAGCGGCTGAGCATCGAGCCGGACACCGAGGAGACGGAGGAAGATCATGAAATTCGATTTGACAGTGACAGTGAGAGAACAGGCGGGCAAGGGTGCCGCACGGTCCATGCGGCGGTCGGGAAAAATCCCGGCGGTGTTGTATGGCCAGGGGGACTGCCTTTTGCTGACCGTGAACCCGGACGAATTAACGAAAATTCTAAAGTCTCATGCAGGTAGTACCGCGTTGATTTCGCTCACCGTTGACGGCACCAAGTCCAGCCCAAATCGCACGGCTCTCTTGCGTGACTATCAAGTCGACCCGGTGACCGGGGCTGTGTTGCATGCGGATCTCTTTGAAATTTCCATGACAAAGCCGATTCGTGTAAAGGTCCCGATCAAAGTGATTGGTGCCGTTCCAGTGGGTGTGAAGGAAGGCGGTGTTCTTCACCACAACATGCGTGATGTACATGTTGAATGCCTTCCTGCAGCCCTGCCTGACCATGTTGAAGTCGATGCCTCAGCATTGACCGTCGGTACCGGCATCCATGTGAAGGAAATGGGAGCACTTGAAGGCGTCCGATTCTTGGACGAGCCTGACCAAATGGTCGTCAGTGTGGCCGCGCCGATGTCGGATGCCAAACTCGAAGCCTTGCTCTCGAGCACCCCGGGCGCGGCAGGGGAGCCAGAAGTTCTGGCAAAGGGCAAGGAAGCGGTGGCTGGGGCTGAGGGGGCCGAATCGGCAAAAGCTGGGGCGGCGGGTGCAGCTGATGCAAAGGGTGGTGAGAAGAAAGAAGCTGTGGCTCCCAAGGCTGAAAAGAAAGAAACTGAAAAGAAGAAGTAACGTTGCATCTCCTCGTTGGACTGGGCAATCCTGGGAAAACATACACCCAGACCCGTCACAATGTCGGCATGTGGGTCATCGAACGGGCTGCCTCTCGATGGTCTATTCGACTCTCACCTCGCGGCTCCGGACAACGAGGGTCCGGGCGACTTGGAAGAGAACTGGTCGAGCTGGCTGGCCTGCTCGATTGGATGAACGTGACCGGCCCTCCGCTGAAAGGCCTCCTACGTGAATTCTCGCTGTCCCCCGGCGAACTCATCGTCGTGCATGACGATTTGGATATGGAGCCGGGGCGGTTGCGTATCAAGCTCGCCGGCGGGCATGGCGGCCATAACGGAATCAAATCCATCATCGAAACGCTCGGGACTTCACAATTCGTGCGGTTGAAGATTGGAATCGGACGACCTGCTGCAGGGCAAGATTCCGCCGACTATGTCCTGGAATCAGTCACGAAGGGCGAGATGATGGTCATTGATCCCTGCCTGGAACGAGCCGTCGATGCACTGGAATGTCTGATTCATCGTGGACCGGAGTCGGCCATGAATCAGTTTAATGTCAGAGAAAAGCTGGTTGACGAAAGAGAGGATAAGAACTAATGGGCTTGTGTTGTGGCATGATCGGTCTCCCGAACGTCGGCAAGACGACCGTGTTCAATGCGTTGACCGGCGGCGGCGCCTTATCGGCCAACTATCCGTTCGCGACCGTTGATCCAAACACCGGCATCGTGCTGGTGCCTGATCCCCGCCTCGGCAAGCTGACCCAAACCTTTGCTTCGAAGAAGACCACCTACAGCACGCTGGAAGTGAGGGACATCGCCGGGTTGGTCGAAGGGGCCAGCAAGGGCGAAGGGTTAGGCAATCAATTTCTCGGCCACATCCGCGAGGTGGATGCTTTGCTTCACGTGGTTCGTTGTTTTCAAGACACTGACGTCGTCCATGTCAGTGGGGGAATCGATCCAATCCGTGACATCGGCGTGATCGAAACCGAGCTCATGTTGGCCGATCTGGACACGCTCGATCGGCGGAAGCAGAAAACTGAGAAGAAAGTACGGGCCGGGGATAAAAAGGCCTCCTTCGAAGTGGAATTTCTCGCCAAACTTATCGGGTTCCTCGACAAAGGTGAGTGGTTGGGCAATCGGGAATACACGCCGGAAGAACGGGTGATTCTCAACGAATGTCAGTTGCTCTCGGCTAAGCCAGTCCTGTTTGTCGTCAACGTATCCGAGGGTAGGAGTGCCGATGAAGCCATGGTCCAAACCGTGCGTGCGTTTGCGGCCAAGCGAGGAGCCAGAGTCGTCACCATCTGCGGACAACTCGAAGCGGAGCTATCGTCGTTACCAGAGAGTGAGCGAGCCGACTTTCTGAAGGAAATGGGGCTCACCGAATCTGGCCTCATCCGGCTGACCCGCGAAGCGTATGCCTTGCTGGACCTGATTACCTTCTTCACCGCCGGCGAGACCGAATCCCGCGCTTGGCCGATACCCAAAGGCACCAAGGCGCCACAAGCGGCGGGAAAAATCCACTCCGATATGGAGCGCGGCTTCATCCGCGCCGAAGTCTATCACTACGACGATTTGCTGGCGTGCGGGTCGGAGGCGAAGGTTAAGGAGAAGGGACTCTTCCGCCTCGAAGGCAAAGATTACGTCATCAAAGAAGCGGATATCGTCTACTTTAGGTTTAACGTGTAGTTACTTTTCGAGAACCAGACTCAATCTACCGCCTGCTCAATTCTTTCTTCCGGTACTGCCCGCTACTGTAATGTGAAGAGTCACCACGGTTGTAGTCTGGATGGACGGGGCTTCTCCAGTTGTTTGCTCGCAGGGCTAATCGCTAAGCCCTTGAAGGGCCAGCCCTCGAATCTCATACCTAGAGCTATGTGTGTGATGGGTGCCGTGGCAAAGCATACAAAGGCGAGAACGTACTTCACGCTCAGACTGATACCGTAACCAGGTCCATATCGACAGAAAGTTGTTCAGACATCACACGATCTAATCGGTGTCGGGTGATCGTCGGTAGGCGAATAAACTCAACACCGAACGTATGTTTTCGAACCCAGCGGATTTTCCCCAGCTCGATGAACAGAGAGGATGTGGGATCGGGCAAGATGACGCTCAACTTAACATAGCTTCCCGTAAGAACCGTCCGCTCACAGGTCACTGAGCAGCCGGAAAGAGAAAGGTTGGAGACAACCCCTTCTCCCACAAACGGGGCGCCTCCAAATATCACAGGATATGCTACAGGAAGCCGATGATGGATTCGCCAGTTTACCGGTGTATCTGCCATTCCTAGGCCCTCCATAGACCGGCAGTCTATCGGGGCAGACGGCCTAGGGCCATTCCTCAGAGGAGGGGCCCGTGGCATACCAACTAGGCAAGTTGATGACCGATCCTCACTGTCAGAGAGGTCGTGGAAAATGGTCGGAACAATTTCCCTAAAGGGCTCTCGTTGTCCAGATGATGTCGAAAATGCATCAGTCTTAGGGCGTGACGGTTGTTGAGTCGAGCGGGGAAGGAGGAATCGTCGAGGGGAGTTCTAATCGCTCAAGAACATCCTGTTTGAGTTTTGTGGGCTCCTCAATGCGGTTATCACGCTGGAGCGAATTGATATCCCTGGCCTTTCGTGCGTTCAACTCAATCATGTCCGCCTCGTCTCGAACGAGATGGGGAGTGAGAAACACAAGAAGATTCAGCTTCTCAATCTGACGACTTTGAGATTTGAA
This sequence comes from Nitrospira sp., assembly GCA_019636815.1. GTDB lineage: Bacteria > Nitrospirota > Nitrospiria > Nitrospirales > Nitrospiraceae > Nitrospira_D. Next base: position 53,454 of record JAHBWT010000010.1, on the reverse strand, counting down.
GAACCATCCAAGCCAGGGGATGTCTCCCAGCAGAGGAATTTTTCTCTCGCTAAGGGTGATATTGTCACGCACGAGCCCGCCTACGACGAGTGTCTGTTGGTCTTGGGCAACTGTGGTTGTTTCCATCGATCGCTTGGTAGTCGTGGGGCCGACAGGGATGCTCGCTGTCCCCGATCCAATGGTTTGAGCCACATTTTCCGCGATGGCTGTAATCTCTTGCTTGATCTCTAGGCGAATCAAGTCATCTTCTAGGACCTGAGGGGTTAACTCTAATGTCACTCCGACGTCTTTCCGTTCGATCGTCACGAGAGTTCCACCGGTGATACCTTGAGCTTGGCCGGTCGGAAATGGTCGATTTTCCCCCACGACGATCTTGGCTTTTTGATTGTCTGCAGCCAGGACTTGGGGGGTCGAAAGGATATTGGTGTCCGTGAGGTTCATCAGCAAGTTCATAAAGGCCCGGACATTGAGTGTGTTCAAGACCGTGACGGCTCCACCTGTTGCTCCACCAGCAGCAACACCGCTGATTGCCTGAGCCACGGAGGCGAGTTCTTCCGGCGCTCGATTTAATCCGCCGATCCCTTGCAAAAACCCAGACTTACCTGCACCAAGAACCTGAGTCGGGTCGGTACCGATTTGTCGCAGCCGGTCAACTTGAACCTCCAGGATGACGGCCTCTACAAAGACCTGTTTGCGTCGGATATCTAAATCACGAATCACCGACCGGAGGTGGTTCCATGCGATCTTGGTCGAACTAATGATGACCGAGTTGGTTGCCTTATCGGCAAACACTTGGACCGGGGCTTCGAATTCCGTCAGCGGCCTGATCGGCGGCCGAGTGCCAGGAGTAATTTGTGCCACGGTTTGTGACCGTGCCACCAGATTCGTCAGTACGGCGGCCAGATCTGTCGCATTGGCATGTTTGAGTTTGTAGACAAACACACCACGTTCCGGCGGAAGATCGCCCATCGGCACCACTTGGTAGAGGTTCTCTCCCTTCGGGACCACAGCCATCCGAGCTGCCTCTAATGCCGCCACGAACATGTTGAAAGCCTGTTCCGATGAAACCTTACTGGGAGAGAACACCGAGATCTTCCCTCCTTGTTTCTTAATCGTTTCATCCAAGACGAAGTTCTTCCCAGTGAGCTCGCTGATGAAGCGAACAAAAACCGGGATATCGACGTCGTTGAAATCGAGCGCGACTTTTGCCGGTTGAGCCGCCCAGGCCGGCGAAAACCCACTAGAAACCGGTGGAGACAAGACGAAAATAAGGAAGAATAGCCAAGCCAAGCAGGGCAATAGTGGCCCGTGGGTTTCCGATGACTGCCTGAAGCTAAAGGGGTATCGCACGATGGCGTTGTAATTCCGTGGTAACAGTCAACCTGAACACTTGGGCTTGACCGTACCATAGCCACATCGAAAGAGACAACCAGGATGAATTTTTTCGATAGAGAATGGGAGCGAGAGAGTTCAAAACCGGTCAGTTCAATCTAGTTGGCCATTCGAGTGAGCCGCACTCATTGGGCTCCCGGCAACAATTAAATACCTTCGCAAAAAAGCCGATAGAGAGAAGGGGATACGAGTGAGAGGCCGGAGAATGGATTCCAGGATCATACAAGACTAAGGTTTGGGTTTTTGCTCAACATCTGCTCGCCGAGGCGAAAGGAGATCCCGTACGAGCCTTGGGACTTCTTGCCCTCGTGCTGGATGGTCTGGAAGTATTGTCGGCAGATCATGCCTGGCGCCTTGTGGTTGAGGTGCGTCGTGTTCTGATGCCTGAGGCCACGGCGGATCCCCTCGTACCCATTCGGCATCTTGTCGGTCCTGTCTCCTGGGAAGGGGAACAACATTGCCTTCGTTGTGGAAAAGTTTTGGTTAAGCAGCGGCATGGGTCTGCGGAATCACTTCTCCCTGGGTATGTTTTTGAAATCGGCCCACGTTTGACTTCCAAACCGTCTGAAAACTATCGAGTCTGTGGCTAGAAATTGATTATTTTGTGGTCTGGTTTTCATCCGGCTCGGGAGTGGCATCGGTTTCACCGGAGTTGGATAACTGTTGGATTCAGTATGCAGACCACATCCAACGGTGAGGTCAGATCAGTATCGGTTCGTCCAAAAATGGATGGACGATGGTCATTCATTTAGGATGAGACCATACAACTCATTGCTTTGTAATGACTTAGTCGTAATATCCAAAAACCGCGTATGGCACTTGGATTGCAGACTCCCTACAAGTTTCACCTCTTTTCAAGCGTCCAACCTCCAGAGAGGTGAAGAATTGGGGAGCGGCCGTTGTCTGAGGCCTTCACCACGTAAGAGATCTGATAAGGTTGTACCGTGCGTTGGAAGAAGAAACCACCCGTAAAATCAGACAAAACTCAGGCTGTCCGTAGTCATAAGCGTGGTGTGGTCGGTTATAGCAGGAAGACCGCTCTGCTTGAAGAGGCCATCACCCAAATGAACGCGGGCAAGTATGGGAGATCTTCAGCCGCGCTCAAGGAGTTACTCGCGCTCGACCCCAATAACATGGAAGCGCGGAGGCTTTTTGCCACACTTCATCTTCGTCTCGGGAGTCTCATCCCAGCCAAACAGGCCTTTGACTCGCTCATCGACGAGGCCTTTCAGCGCCAAGACTACTGGCTTGCTGAGTCCTTACTTCGGGAATACCTCGCTACTGCCCAACGCTGTGTTCCTTTCTTGGAAAAGCTTGGCTTGCTCTATCAGGAAAAGGGAGATGCACTTGAAGCCGTAGCCGAATACGGCAAAGCCGTTGATATCTTGATCGAAGATCCCGACACTGAGAATCCCCAGCGCGCTTCTCAGCTCTACGCGAAAATTCGAGACCTGGCTCCCGCCAGTCCTGTGGCCTTCAGGTTAGCCTCATTCTTTGATTCCCAGACCGGCGACCTACTGGCTTGCCGGCCTACAGAAGATCCAGAACCGATCTCAACTCCCACACTTGATCCGATTGCAGCGACGTCAGATGGGCAAGCTCACGTTGAACCCATAAATGAACCGATGACATGGGAGCTTCCAAATTCTCACGAAGTAGCCAATTTATCTGGTTCTCCACCACGATCTTCCCCTCCGGCCGCCTCCACTGAGGTTTCCTGGCAGGAAAAGCGTTCCCCTCAAGAGCAATCGTTGCCTGCGGACACACATGGTTCACAGCAAACGGAAGACAAGACCAGTGATGGACAGGATGAGATATCGTCAGAGATTCGCAGGCAAGAAGTGGGCACAATACTCTCTGAAGCCGCGATAAGCGGTCCTTCCGGGCAGACTGCTTCTGGAAGTGCCCCATTAGAAGTAGAAGTTGTGCAACCGGACTCTGTCGGAGAGGTCTCCGTCACGCAAGCGGAGACCGATCTGATTGCCTCACGAGGCGATGGAGCTGCTCCACAGGACCAGGAGAGTGGGTCGAGAGAGACTCGAGAAGAGGCTCTCGTAGATGCTTCTGCTAGACCAGGAACTTTGGTACTTCCGGGCACAGCAAACATCTCAGAACCTTCGGGTGATATGACAACGCAGATCTCGGATGCTGACATCACGGCTTCTCCGAAGATGGAAGAAGGCTCTGAGTTTACATTCTTGGCAGTGGAGCCGTTGACCATAGACGCAACTGAATTACGAAATACGACGGCGTCTTTGTCACAATCCGTCGAGACTGACTCTCTGGAGGCGACTGCGGCAACCCCCACGGGCTTAAATGACTCCTCAACGCCAGGCCCAGCACTGGGTGAAACCTCAGAACCCTGGCTGCAGCCAGGATTCTCCTGGGAATCTGTGTTTAACAAAGCATGGAAATTTGGAAACCAAGATTCAGGGGGTGCTGTTTCGCCGGGACAACAGGCATCTCGGATTGACGAGTCTGTCCCTGAAACACCAGCGGGTCTTGCTTTTCAGGATCCATCGTCAGGGAACCAATCCGAAGACAATCACGAAAAGGATCAGCGACTCGCGCTTATAGATACAACTTCTACTGGAACGCCAATTGCCCGAATGCCATGGGATCAAGTTCAGGAATCGGCAATCCCGATCCCATCAGCGCAGTCGGACACTCCAATTGAGGACACCACGTGCCTCACAGTCACTCAATCCGATGACACACCCCGCTCAGATTGGGCGGCAACAGATGATGAAGAATCCGGTGATAAAACGGGGTCGGCTCCTGCGACTTCCCATGAGCCGGATTCCTTCTCGATCGTGCAAGACTCTGAATCGCCGCCTCAACCCCAAGACCCGCCGTCCTTACTTGAGGTCGGCCATGCGGTTGTTGATGTGGGACAAGCTTCTCTGTCGATAGAAGAAGAACCGGTTTTGGAAGAGGAACCGGCTTTGATGGAGGCGGAGCAGCAAGGCCCCCTTTCAGGTTCGTCCACGATGGATGAGCTCTCGATGCCGGAAGGTCCAGCCAGCGGTGTGGCAGAGCCACTCTCGAGCGAAGTACCTATCGCCGAAGACCAGACGACAGCTCAAGATGAAATTCATATCAAGAGTGCCGACTCTGCCTTGAGAATTGAAGTTGAATCTTCACCAGCAGACAGTCAGCTCTCAACTCAGGAAAACGCGATAGTGCCACCTTGGCAAACCTCGCAATCTACTCACGAAGTGATCAGTGAGACAACTACCGAGGCTTCTAGCGATTCCCGTTCCTCCTCCTCTCTTCTCTCAGTGCGAGCGGAACAGAAGGTCTTTCAGCCGGAGCCTGAAGTTCCATTGACACCGTCTGTTGGGATGGAAACGATGGGGAGTCCAGCTCAGGAAAACCGGGCGGCCGCGGAGGCGGTCGTTGAGCCCAGAGCGCCGATGCACGAGCCGGTGGCTCGTCAAGAAGAATGGCAGAATGTGGGAGAATCGATTCGCTTTGTCGAGGAGCCCAACGCTGCTCCCATGCCTCAGGCTTCGCCTATCGTTGCCGAGGCACAAGAAACGAGTCGGCCGCTGTCTGTTGCCGCCAGTGCTGTTGAGGTTCTCTTTGAATCGTCCCCAGATTCCGGAAAAGCAGAGACGAGACAACGTGCAGCAGAGACTCCATTAGGTCGAAAAGTTGGTTCCATCCTCCGCCCGATCCGCATTGCGCTGACGGACGTTCTTCGCACAGGTTTCTCTACCACTCGGGCCATTGTGGCAGCACTCATTGGGTTCGTGGTGTTATCTGCGATGGCTGTCGCATTGGCCATCGGGGTGATCGGGTTGGTATGGGTGATCATGGAGGAGTCGCCGTCCCCGACCTTTCAAAGTCTCACGACGATTCCTCAGCGAACCTTGTCGGACTCCAAGAAAAACGGGTATCTGGTGTTGCTCGGGATGGAAGCCGGGGCAGGGCAAGATTCGGCACAGGCGAAAGATGAGCCGAATTCTGATCCCAATGGTGGGAAGGCAGCGTCAACGTGTTTTGGGAGTTCTGAGTCGGGCACGGACGGACGATCGAATGCATCGGCCGATGCCATGCGGGGATGGTTCCGCGGATCAGATCCCATCGGTCAATTCAAATCTCACCAGGTGGCCATCAAAGGATGGGGCAACGAGCATCAGCTCATGCTCGAGCGGTATGGGCAGTGGAGAAAACTACCCTTTGAGGACTGGGGGTATGGGCAACCCATCAGCCTGCCCTGTGCGACGGTTGCATTTGCGCACCAGCTGCATGTCGCCAATGGGTTCGTACAAAGCATGGATCAGGGTGTCGATCGATTGGAGACTGACATGGAAGCCTGGCGCATCGTATTAAGCCAGGCGAGAACCCTTCCAGTGAAAATGCTGGCCCTGCAGGCGATCAATGACGATATCGCTGTGGCCTCGAGGCTGCTGGTCCGGTCAGACTTCGATGGAACACATCTAGGACGTGTGACGAAGCTCCTCCGCCCGCTCGACCAAGGAGAGCTGTCAATCCGCTGGCCCATGCAAAGCGAGCTGGTGGTGGCTGCAAAAACGTACGACGATCAGCTGAAAGCCGCGCGAACGAAAGCGCAGGCGGTCTCTACAACGGTGACTTCAATCCTGCCGTTGCCTAAACAGCGCAGGTTGAACGATTATGCGACGTATTATGAAGCCTCTTACAAGACTGCAGGCGAAGGGCAATACGGGTCCCTGCCAAAGAGGAAAAGCTATATCCGGTTTCCCGCAACCACTTTCATGGACTATCTCACCAATCCGATTGAGAATGTCGTGGGTCTTGAACCACTTCCTCCCTGGGACGTATTCAATGGGTTGGTGGTGGACACTGATGCCCATCTCCGGCTGGCGAGTTTACAGGCGTGGCTCCGCCGTGGGCCCGCCGATGGGGATCTTCTTGCTCGCCTCGCCAAAGCGGGACAGGGTTTCTATGATCCGTACACGGGGCTGCCGATGTTGGTCAATCTGAAAAAGGGTGTCTTCTACAGTGTCGGGCATGATGGGAAGGACCAAGATGGGGATCCTGAATTGGACGTCGTCGCGGAGATTCCGGCCGGATATGCCACGACCGCTCCAACAAAGCCAGCGACTGGATCATCCAAGGCCAAATAGTGTGTCACGGTTTCTGCGATCTCACTAAAGCGCTCCCCACAACCCGCGGCTTGACAGCGCGTTCGGTATTCCACACAATCACCACCCGATCATTAACCGAAGAGAATTCATGGGACACTCCCTAAACCTGTCCAATCGCCGCCCTGCGATGAAGAAGGGTAAGACATTCCCCGCGCCCATTCCAAACCAGATCGTTTCCAACGAAGAGTTTCGTCCTGTTCCTCAGACTAAGGAGCAAGAAGCCGTCGAGCACCTTGCGACAGAGCTGTCCGACATGGCGGCGGTTCGAGCAGGGTTGACTCGACGAGAGTTTCTGACAACGACGGGTGGAATGGCGGCCGCATTGTTGGCCATGAATGCCGTGTTTGGACGGTTTTTCAACACCACGGAGGTTGAGCTATTCGAGTCGGCGGCGTTTGCGGAACAGCAGGGAGCGCCCTATTTCATATTCGATGTGCAGACCCACTATGTTAGCTCCGGCTATGATCCATCCGACGCCGAATCTAAACGCAAGGGCGCTGTTTCCAAGCAGGCTCTGCTCTCGCTGAGACGACACATCCGCGAGGCAGGGCTGAACCCAAAGTTGGCAGGGGATCGAGGAATCATCGATGATTTGTCGTGGAAGAATTTTGTGAAGGAGGTGTTTCTCGATAGTGAAACCACCGTGGGGCTGATCAGCACGCCGCCTGGACCGTATCCCCAAGAAGCCGTCGTTCCGCCAAAGGAAATGGCCCATATTCGGGATGAGATCAATCGGTTGGCCGGTTCGCAACGGATGCTCGCGCATGGATTGGCGACGCCTCAACTGGGTGCGGCTGATTTGGAATTCATGGTGAGGCAGGTTGAAACCCTCAAGGTTGATGCCTGGAAATGCTATACCGGTTCCTGCCCGAAGGGATTCGACCGAGGTTGGCGGATGGATGATGAGCAGATCGCCTACCCGATGCTGGAACAGGCTCAAAAGCTCAACGTGAAGCGGGTATGCGTTCACAAGGGATTGCCCCTCGGTCCAGTGCCGGACTACAACCATCCGAGAGATCTGATCAAAGCGGCCAAAGACTTCCCCGATCTTGACTTTTTGGTGTATCACTCAGGGTTTCGTGGCATAGCATCCGTCGATCAGGTGTTTGCGAAGACAGGCGAGATTCCTTGGACGACAGAATTCTGCAGGATGAAGGAAGAAGAGCCAGGGATCTCCAATATCTACATGGAACTGGGTTCCACCTTCGCGCAATTGGTGACGACATATCCGCTGATCTGTGCGCATCTGCTCGGGCGGATCATACGTTCGTTCGGCATCGAGCATGTCCTCTGGGGAACCGATTCCATCTGGTATGGGACTCCGCAGTGGCAGATCGAAGCATTCCGGCGGTTCCAGATCCCCGATCAATTGATCGAGCATCATCACTATCATCCTCTGACAAGGCGGGTCAAAGAACGGATTTTCGGGTTGAACGCCGCCAAGATTTTCGGTGTCGACGCCGAGGCGAAACGACGTGAGGTGCCGCAGGATGCTTTGGGGCGGCTGAGGATGAGCTATCTGGAAGAGGGACCGGAACCGAGTCAACGAGTCTATGGATGGATAGCAGAATGAGCGGGCGGAGCAGGTCGTGCCTCCTGCTCGCGCACCGCACACGCAGGATTGATTGTAGAGCTAGGCGACGGTCGGTGCTCGGTGCATGCGCGCAATGAGACATCAACCTGCTCCGCCCGTGGGTGGGTGAGGGAAAGAAGAAAGAGAAGAGGGACAATGAAAAGTGAGATTCTATATCCCGGTGCGTTCCCGATGGTGCGTATAGAGTTGGCAGAGGGAGAACACATCAAGGCCGAGTCAGGCGCGATGGTGGCCTGCTCGCCGACCATCGACATTGAAAGCAAAATGGAAGGAGGGTTTCTGGGAGCGTTGTCACGAAAGTTTCTCACAGGAGAAAAGTTTTTCTTCCAGACGCTGCGTGCCAGCCGAGGTCACGGCGAGACGTTGCTCGCTCCGACTGTGCCGGGTGAAATTGTCATCCTGGACCTCGATGGTGTCAACGAGTATATGGTGCAGAAAGATGGATTCCTTGCAGGCGCGGATGGGATTACCGTCGAAAGCCAAATGCAAAGCATGAGCCGTGGATTGCTGAGCGGCGAGGGGTTCTTCATCCTGAAAATGAGCGGGAAAGGGATGCTCGTTTTAAACAGCTTCGGAGCCATCCACAAGATCGAGCTGAAACCCGGTCAGGAATACATCGTGGATAACAGCCATCTGGTGGCTTGGTCTACCACAACCTCTTACAACATCGAAAAGGCCACCTCCGGATGGGTAGCCAGTTTCACCTCCGGCGAGGGGTTTGTCTGCCGATTTCGCGGACCGGGTGTCGTGTATATCCAAAGCCGGAACCCTCGTGGTTTCGGCTCATGGGTTCGACAGTTCATTCCGGTCTCCGAATAGCGGATGCTGAAAACACCCACCCACCTCGTTCTCGGTTCGAAACAGTCCTCAACGTACCCTAGAGGGTACGCCTGCGGCCTTGTTAGCTGCCGGAGCATCCACGCAAGAACATTCCGCCGCCAGTGAGTCAATCGAGAACCACGCCATGACCGACTTCCACCCCAACGCCCTCTGTTTTGGTGATGAATTTCCAGCTGGCGGGGTGCCGTGCCTTGTTCATGTTGAAACACAGGGGCTCACGATCGCCTTTGCCGCTGATGGGAACCAGGGGCAGGCCGAAGCGGTCCCATTTTCAAGTGTGGCGGTCTCCGCAGGAGGACTCGATCACGATCAGCTCGTTCTCAGTTGGGCGGGGCCAGCGGGCCAGCGAACCCTATATCTCAAAAACTCTGATGTGATTCGTGCATTCCGCCAAGCAGCTCCTGATCAATTGACGATGCCACTTGAACGAGCAGTGGGGCAAGTTCGTCGTGTGCGACGACGGCACCGGATGGTCTGGGGGATCGCCGGCGGGAGTCTCCTGGCTCTAACGCTGGGATTGTGGTTTGGAAACGACGTGCTCGTAGAACTGGCCGTCGATCGCATTCCAATAGAATGGGAGCAGAAGTTAGGCGAATCGGCCTATCGCGACTTTCTTACGCAACACGAGGTGGCGAAAGACGGTCCCCCCGTGGACGCGGTCACCGAGATGACTCATCGCCTGGTCAGCCAAATTCCTGACAACCCTTACACGTTTGAGATCACTGTCGTGAAGAGCGATGTGGTGAATGCCTTTGCGCTGCCTGGCGGCTATATTGTCGTGTTCACTGGATTGATGAAGGAGGCGGAACGTCTGGAAGAGGTGGCGGGGGTTCTGGCTCATGAGTTGAACCATGTCTTGCAGCGACATGGACTCGAGCGGATCGTCAAGCAGCTGGGTTTTATCGCCGTTGTCTCGATTGTTTTTGGTAACCAGCAAGGCTTGGGTCAGATGATGAAGCAGCTTGGCGTCGAATTGATGACGCTGAGGTTTGGCCGAGCCCAGGAGACCGAAGCGGATCTCACCGGCCTTCAGCTGCTGCATCGCGCCAAGATTGATCCGTCCGGCATGATTACGTTCTTTGAACGGTTAGCGGAGAAAGACGAAGGGCGAGTCGAATGGCTTTCCACCCATCCCATGAGCAGTGCGCGCGCTGAGCGGTTGAAGGATCGGCTTGCGGGGATGCCGGAGCAGAGCCTCGAACCCTTTACGTTTGATTGGTCGAAGGTCCGTGCCGCCCTGGGTGCTCCAACAGGCCCTGGGCTGTGAGCCGTTCCCGGCTCATCCCGTCGGAGTCATCGTCGATACTCATGGTCCTTCGGCATAACGATTGTGCGGCGCTTTCATAACGTGGACTGTATTATTCACGTTGGCGACATCATGGAACAACATAGGCGACTGCTCCCGTGATGCCATCTCCGGCAATGTCGATGAATTTAGTGAACGGACATTAGACCTTGCTGGAGCATTAAAAACGCAGTCCTGCCCCAAGCAACCCGTAGTGGGTTCGAAAATCGACGGCGAGTCCACCCCAATGAAAGTTGGATGAGACATACCGATATTCTCCAAACAGAAATACCGCATAATCTCGGTATTGGCCGAAGAGAAAGACTCTGGGGCTGAGGAGTATCTGTGCTCCACTGAGAAACTGATGTGTCAAAGCGCGGGCTGAGTCAAAATCCTTATCGTCTCGCCCTGCAATGCTTGGGTTGAGGAGCGTGCCATGAGACCAGCCGATACCAGCCCCGATGTACGGGCGGATCCTTTCCCCAGGGTAGCGTAGGATCAGATTGAACGTTGTATTGATTATAAGCAGATCGGATCGGCCCGTCCCATGGTTCTGTCCGTTGGCAATGTTGCGAAAGGAGAGGGCTGCGCCGTGCATATTAGAATCCATCTCAAGTCCTACCATTCGATGGAAGAAGGATGGAAAGATCCCGACCTTCAACCCAGCGCCAAAACCCTGCTGAACTGAGGCGGGAACTGTCGTCCCTTGGTTGAAAATGTCTTGATCACGGGGCCAGCTGCCTAGCGCATACGCGCTCACTTCCACATCACCGAACTCGGCTGCTACCACCACGTCAGTTATACATAGGAAGCAGAACAGCGCACTCGGTAGAATAATAAATGGGACGAGGGAAACGAATCCCACGGTTTCACTCGGTTATGAAGGCGGAAAGTGAAAGGGCCTTCTGGAGAACTTCCGGAAGGCCCTTCACAATAGGGTGTTACAGCTGTCTAGTTACCACGAACGATGGTGCACCATTCGCCGAAAACACCTACGATGTTCTTGGCAGAGTGGTCAACGGAGGCCACTTTGGTGATGCCTCCAGCTGCCTTGGCTGCCTGGATGCTTGCATCACCGGTCGCAACCCAGCCCAGGATTGAGGTGGCGCAAGCCTTACCCTCTCTGCCGGCTCCTGCCTCGTCGGTCGCATTGAAACCGTACTTTGTTTCATTGTAGATCCCACCTGCCAGCGGAGAGGCGACGATCTGACAGCCGCTCAAGCTGAGACCGACGAGGGCAATGGCCGCAAGAGAGAGTCGAGATGCCTGCTTCATAGATCCTCCTTAATAAAAATTAGTGGACATGAATTTGCCTAGGTACACTAAGCAATCATGAGAGAGGAGTATAGTTGTATACGTAATACCAGTCAATTTGAAATTTGGCCCTAAAAAGGAAGGAGAGACCGTAGCGGATTTTCGGCTTGCTGTGGCGCTATGCCGAGGTGAGAAAATCTGTGAGCGCATATCCTCGTCTCATCATCGAAATCTCGAAAGTCGACCTGAACCAAAGCCGGTATGCTTCGCTGAGGTCTCGGTTGGTAGAGAAGAGTGCCCAGAGTCTAGAAAAAGTTGTTGCGCTCATCCGTGATTTCTCTATAATCATCTCCCTCGCTTGTTCGGATCAAATAGTTCGAGAAGCCGAACTTTTTTATCAACATCGCCGGTAAATTCGGCTATACTTCGGCTCGGTGTTTTAAGGACTAGTAGTGGGTACTTATTATTCAATCTAACGGAGGAGGACTTATGTCGAAGAAAGTGCTTGTATTTTCTATCGCCGTCCTGTTCGGCGCCCAAGCAGGTTTGGCCATGGCGTCCAATCCAGACACGGGTCCGGGCTGTGGCTTAGGGAAGTTGGCTTGGGGTGAGTACAAGGGCCAGAAGGAAATCGCCCCCCAAGTGCTGCAAGCCACCACGAACGGCACCTTTGGCAGCCAGACGTTCGGCATTAGCTTTGGAACCTCCGGCTGCACCAACGATGGCAAGATCATGAGTGAGCAGAAGACCACCATGTTTGCCTCGTTGAACTTTGAGGCGCTCTCTGCGGAGATGGCTCAGGGGAAGGGCGAACACCTGGCTTCGCTTGCCACTCTAATGGGAATCCCGGCCGATCGCCATGGAGAGTTCTTTGCCATGACCCAGGAGCGATATACGTCACTGGTTCAGGCGGGGGAAGCTTCTCCGGTCGCCCTGGTGAAGTCTCTCAATGATGCGATCGCGGGCCATCCGGTCCTTGCGCAAGCATCGGTACGCTAAGTCATTCCAAGGGCCCTGGCAGACATGTCAGGGCCCTTGTTGTCTTTAGTTGGCGCTGTGGTCTTTTCCCTCCTTGTCCTACTGGTTTCGCTGTTTGTACCATCCCTTTCCAGCGCGCAGCAATCGGATCGCGATTCGTATCTCACGCAACTCATCAATCAAGCTGAACAAGAAAAACTTGCTGACCAGCGCGAATGGCATCTGTTACTGCATTACCGAAAGGGTATTTGGGGAGGATACGAGAGCGAACAAGACGATCCGGGTTTCTTCATGTCCGTCAACGGAAAGACGGATCCGGCTGCCGAGCTTGCGGCGACCCTTACACAATTTTTCTCTGCTGAATTGGTCGGCCGATCGCAACAGCCAGCTCAGTGTGCCTTCATTGCCCGATATCATTGGCTCAAGGAGCAACTGAAGTTTGATCCGACTCGCTTGCCGCCGCTTGCCTGTGAACGCTTTGATCGATGGTACGAAGATTTTGAAGTCGAAGCGATTTCTCTCATTTTCCCGTCGGCATTCCTGAACAATCCGGCCTCGATGTTTGGCCACACGTTGTTTCGTGTCGACCAAAGCGGCCAAACGGAACAGACCAGGATCCTTGCCTATAGCATCAACTTTGCCGCCGATGTTCCTCCCGGCGCCGGTCTGGCTTACCCGATACGGGGTATTTTCGGAAGCTACAAAGGATACTTCTCGACGATTCCCTACTATCTCAATGTGCAGAAATACCGCGACATCGAAAACCGGGATATTTGGGAATATCGTCTCAACCTCACCGAAAGACAATTGCGGCGGTTTCTCATGCATGCGTGGGAGTTAGGGAATGCCTATTTCGATTATTTTTTCTTCAAAGAGAACTGCTCCTATCACATTCTGGCGTTACTCGATTATGCCGATCCCAGTTTGCACCTGACCGATGAGTTTTTGTTTTGGACCGTTCCGGCCGACACCGTCCGATTAATCGTGTCAAAGCCGAATCTGGTGTCCCACATTACCTATCGTCCTTCCCGCAGTACCGTCATCAAGCGTAAACGAGAATTCTTGTCTGCAGAAGAACGAGACTTGGCCCATCAAGTTGCGCAAGATTCGATGGAGCTAGACTCCCCGTTGCTCATTCGATTGAATCGTCCTCGGCAAGCGTTTATTCTTGATCTCGCGTCGGACTATCTTCGCTATCGAATCGATACGACCAATTCTCCCAAGCCGGAGTGGAAGGAACGGAACCGTGAAGTGCTGACGGCTCGGAGTCAACTTCGGATTCCTTCTGAGGAGTTCACCGTACACCCCTTTGCCAAACAGCCTGAACTCGGTCATAAGATGCACCGAGTTGCGATCGGGGGAGGTTGGCGAAACAACGACACCTTCGAAGAAGCGACGTTTCGAGGCGGGTACCACGATTTGTTGGACCCAGAGGCCGGGTACACACCTGATGCGCAAATCGAAATGGCCTCCATCACGGTCCGATACTACAATCGAGCGGATCAGATGCGCGTAGAACGAGCCACCCTGCTGAATCTTCTCTCACTCTCGCCCATCGATTCTGTTTTTCACGCTCCATCGTGGAAACTTAACACCGGGATGAACACGATCCGCCATAACGGTTGTCAGCTCTGCAGCAACGGCTTCGTGAATAGCGGGATCGGCGGTGCGAAGGAGTTGCGATTGCTGAAGCGGGAGGTTCTGTTCGCGTTTGCCGAAGTGGAAGCGAACATCAGCGGGGCCTACGACGACATGCATCGAGTCGGAGGGGGAGGAACGGTCGGGATGCTGGCTGATATCACCGAACGGTGGAAGATGATGGCGACCGGATCATATTTAAGATTTCCCCTGGGTGATAAGTCCGACGATTTCCGGTGGTATGTTGGGTCACGTTTCACCTTGGCGCGTAACTGGGCGGTGCGACTTGAGTACAACCATCGTAGCCACGACAACGATGTCCTCTTCAGTGTTCAGGCGTTTTTCTGATTGTTGAGTCGGGCGTATTCAGTGGAGAGAGCCAGCCCTTTCTTCTCCGAAGCTAATTCCGTTATGCTCGTCCGGTGAGCTTCCTCGATCAATTCTTCGTCTATCATCCGGAACCCTGGCAAGATCGAGACTGGGCAAGGCTGAGCGGGTTGCCACTCGAAGATGTGTGGTTTCAATCATCCGACGGCGGTCAACTTTTCGGCTGGTATGTCGAGGCAACAGCTGACCGTCCCGTCATGCTCTGGTGCCATGGCAATGCGGGCAATATCATCAACCGCCTTGATAATCTCAGGCTTCTGTACCAGATGGGGTTGTCTGTTTTCTTGTTCGACTACAGAGGTTATGGGAAGAGCCAGAATATCCACCCCACTGAGAAGGGACTCTATGCGGATGCGACCGGAGCATACGACTACCTTGCGCGAATCAGGAAGATTCGCCCTGAACGAGTCGTCCTGTTCGGGCGATCACTGGGAGCCTCCGTGGCAGGCGACCTTGCGGCCCAACGACCCGCCTCAGCCCTGATTCTCGAGTCGTCGTTCCCATCCATCGAGGCCGTGGCTAAAGTTCATTATGGCGGCCTACCTGTACATTGGTTTCTGAAGGCTGAGTATCGATTGATCGATCGCCTGCCGTATCTCTCACTGCCGAAGCTGATCATTCACGGGGACAAGGATGACATCATCCCTGTTGAACTGGGACGCCATGTGTTCGAAGCCGCCAAACCGCCCAAAGAATGGCATGTGATTCAAGGGGCCAACCACAACGACACTTATGCAGTGGGCGGCAAAGCCTACTTCCGCCGAATTAGCGAGTTTGTCAAAAAATCCCTGTCGGCTTAGCTCAGAAGGTGCGCAAGGTCGACGTTTCCGTCATCAACCTTTCGCGTGTGTAAAGAATAGTGCGCGCGTGAGTTCATCTTTTAAGAAGTTTCGAGCTGCACAGTTTGTAGAGAGTATTTCTGAGCGATACGGCTGCTCCTTCCCCTAACGCCTTCTCATATTCCTGCTGGGCCTTTAGCCACAGTTTCTTCGTTGCTTTCAACTTAACCGTTCCCTTTGCTGTCAGCAGGACGCGACGCGTCCTGGCATCGTTGGCGTCCGGCTGCAGGACTACAAGTCCCTTACGGAGAAGAGGACGCAAGTTATGTCCCAGCGTTGAACGATCCATCACCAGATAATTTGACAGTTCATTCATAGTCGGAGGCGCAGGGCGATCTCGGGCAATTTCAGCGAGTAAAGAAAACTGACTAGTTCTGAGCCCACTAGCCCTCAGTCGAGCGTCATAGATGAGTGAGACACGGCGTGCGGCCTTTCGCAATTCAGCACAGTAGCAAGGAGATTGAAACGGCAGATGATCAGTCATCGTTCATACGCGGCGATCGATGGTTTATCTAAGCCGGCCCAGACATGCCGCACCATTATATGACCGAATCACCTCGAACATAAAGAGTTTGACAAGGTACGTACACGGTGATATATAGGGGCATATGCCCGTATATAAGGGGATATGCTTATATCGAAGGATAGATGTCGCAATCGGGAAGCGGGCAATGGCTAGAGTCCTTGCCAGGAAAGAAGGACTCTCGGGTGAGACATCATCAATGAGTGAGTGATCCGGAAAAGTCGTTTATTGGAGAGGTGACAGGGGAGCCTTTACGTGGCCACTGCTGATACATCATGTGCTCAACAGACGAGGAGGGACGAACGATGCCATTATGGAAAGTCTATCATCCGGCGGGAGCCTACACGGCTGAAGATAAGAGGGAAATGGCTAAACGCATCACGGAGGTGTACGCAAGCATTCCCTTGCCGAAGTTCTATGTCGTCCATATCTTCGAGGAAGTGCCCAAGGGGTCCTGCTTTGTGGGTGGCGAACCGAACGACCGATTTGTGCGATTCAAGGTCGATCAAATCGCCAGGACACTGCCCGGTCCGATTCTGAGAGAATGGTGGGTCAAGACGCTGGATAAAGTTATTGCTCCCTTCGTGAAGGACAGGGGATATGACTGGGAGATATCCATAGATGAAACACCCTTTGACCTGTGGTCGCTTCAAGGAGAACTGCCTGCCCCCTTCGAGTCTGTGGCGGAGAAGCGATGGGTAAAGGAAAACAGAGCCAGTCCATATACTCTAGAAGAGAAGCTCCCGGTCAACGTGGTCCTCGCTCCGGGAATTGCGGACCGGTAGACTCGAGCTAGGGTCTCAAGGGAGACGCATGGACAACATGGCACCACCATCTTCCCTTAGCCCACATCGCGCACCGCAAGTATCCGTTATCGTTTTGCCTCCGGCGGCGGCCAGTTCATTTCGGTGTGCCGGCCGCAGTAGTAGCATAGGAGGCGGTACCGGGCTTTACGGCGAGGGTTGGGTAAGGAGATGAAGGTGATGGGCGTGTCGTCGTAGGGACAGATCGGCTGTTCGTGGAGGAGATGCGTTTCCGCCATCAAGGTGATAGAGGCCACGTCCCAAGAGGGCTGGTGCTCTTCCTTGCCGGTAATCTTCTCAACAGTGTGGCAACGTTCGCAGGTCGCTTCGTAAGACTTAATGCGGGCGCTGTGCAGAGTGTGATCGACCACATCCATTGCTCCGCCGCAGCCAGGTTTCGCACATGTCAGATGTTCATGCTGAAGGGCCAGGACGAATCGATCGTGAGCTTCACGTTCCTGCGCTGATTGCATAGGTCCTCCTTTTCTAGATTCCCCACGCCCCACTAATTTGGATAGCCGCTCCGTTCACGTAGCGGGCCTCTTCACTGAGCAGATAGCGAACAGCAGCAACGGTATCATCAACCGTTCCGATGTACCCGGCAGGAATGCGCTTCGCCATGGCCGCAAGTTCCTGGGGAGGAGCGCTCCCGGAATCGATGAAGCCGGGTGAGATGGCGTTGACGGTAATGCCATAGGGAGCCAAGAGCTTCGCGAACGTGCGCGTGAGAATGAGGACGCCCGCTTTGGCGATGTAATGGGCGGTGACATCAGGCTGCGCTTCCATCTGATCGGCATTAGCCATACTGAAACTGATGATTCGGCCTGACCTGCGGGTTTTCATCCCCGGGGCAACGGCCTGGGCGAGGTAGAAGATAGGATGCAGGTTGCCGTCAAACATCTCGTTCCAGCCCTCAACCGTTTCATCGAACAGGTTGATTCGGTGATAGGGCCCGGCGCCATTGATCAGAACGTCGATCCGGCCCCATTCTTCTTCAACCTGTGCGACTAAGTTCTTCGAGGCTACCGGGTCTGAGACATCGCAGCGGATAACGAGTGCCTGCCCCCCTCGGGTCGTGATGTCCTGCGCGGTTTGTTGTGCGGCTGCTTGGCTGGTTCTGTAGCAGATAGCAATCTTCCACTGCCTGGCGGCGAGGTCAAGGGCGATCCCCCGCCCGATGCCTTTCGCTCCTCCGGTGATCAGTGCAACGTGTTGGTTCATGCGGTTCCTCGTCCGAACGGTTGGTGAAATATTATGTTCTCGATCGAAGTCGTTTTGCGAGCGTTTGGAGTACCCCGGCGGTGCGGGTGGAAAAGGCTCGCTCATTCTTGGGTTTCTTGGCCTCGGTGGTGTACGCTTCAATCAGCGCTTCAAGATCGGCCAGCGTATCGACGTCGCGCCACGGTTGAATCAAGGCAGTCTTGAGACCGAGCCTGGCCGCTTTCTCTTGTGTGAGTCTCAGGACTTGATCGGTCGACCAGGGCACATCAGCGAAGAGTTCTGGGACCGGTTTGCTCATCCCAATCAGATAATAGCCGCCATCCAAAGCTGGCCCGATGGTAAGGTCGTGGTTGTCGAGCAGAGTGAGCGCCTGTCTCAAATATTCCAGCGGCACGGTCGGCACATCCGTTCCCATGATGATGGTCCGACGATAGCCACGCGAGAACATTGTCTCCACAGACTGATGCATCCGCGCGCCGAGGTCATCTCCTATCTGATCGATCAACCGGACTCCTTGTCGTTCTTCCATGACCTTGAAGAATACATGGGTAGGGGACGGCGCGCAGGCAAGGTAGCGATCCATCTGCACCTTCAGCTTATCAACGGCGGCCTTTGTGCGTTCGAGCGTATCGAGGACAAAGCTGCCGTGCAGTGTGGCGGCTTCGTCGGGAGTCAACGGTGGGCAGAGGCGCGTCTTAACCTGCCCGGGAATCGGGGCTTTGGCGAAGATGACCAAGGCGGTGCCGCGAGTTGAGTTCCGATCGCCGGGAGGAGAAGTCGGCATGCGCTACCTCACCGCATGATAGACACGGGCCAGTTGATGCGGGCTGACTCCCACCCAGTACAGGAAGCGCAGCGTCCACATGAGGAAAATGGTTCTCAGCGGGCCCTGCGTGTCCCACCGTCGAAACGAGGTGACGACGGTGGACCGCAACGCCGTAATACGGCCGGCTTGTTGGAGGCGCCTGCTGAATTCGATGTCTTCCATCAGGGGAATCTCGGAGAAGCCGCCGAGCGCCTCGAATACATCACGTCGGACAAAGAGGGCTTGATCGCCGGTCGCAATCCCAGTCAGTCGCGACCGGCGATTCATAAACGCGCTGATGATTTGACTCCAGGCCGAAGAATTATCGAATCGGACGTCGAAACGTCCACCCACCACGGACGGGCTGGCTAAGGCTGATTCAACGATCCGTTCTGTTTGTGGCGGCAGCTGGGTGTCGGCATGCAAGAAGAGGAGGACCTCGCCCTGACTGGCCTTCGCCCCTTCATTCATTTGCGACGCGCGCCCCCGTGGCGCCGTGATGAGGCGAGCGTTCGTCGTGCGCGCACAAAATTCCTGAGCAAGGTCGAGGGTGCGGTCGGTGCTGCCTCCGTCGACGATGATGATTTCGGTAGGGTCAGAAGCCGATAAACACCCCAGGCTCTGCGGCAGACTCCGTTCTTCGTTTAAGGTTGGGATGATGACAGAGATCGTCACCCTGGAGGTCACGGCGCGGGCTTCTTCGGTTCGACGAACATGAAGTACATCACGATGATGATGGTAACCCAAAAGAGTACCTGCTTATGCCAGAACAACACTTCGCCATACTGAAAAAGGACCAAGGCTAACGTGATGGCCAGGCCCATGACTCCATAACGAATGCCGGGCGTTTCAATGGCCGCATTGGCCCAGATTGTCAGGCCGGCGAAATAAATGAGAAACGGCACCTCATTGATTTCAAACCCGCCGCTGATTGAGAGGAAGACATTCAAAAAGCCGATGAACATTAGCGCGGTTCCGACCATCAGGCCGATGACGTGGACTTGATGTTCATTTCCGCCTTCCTGCCCGCTTGATTTGGGTGGAGGTGCAGGGCGTATCGGGTCGTCGTGAGAAGGTGGAGGGTCGGATGGAACCATAGCTAGACCTTGAAATGCTTGCTCAATGTCAGTGTTTGTTGTTGATAGGATGATCCCAATCCTGACCCATAGAGTTGTGTCGGAATGTCCATCATCTTGTCATAGACGACTTTGAAAAAAGTCTGTCCATCATGAATTAAGAATGGCACATCATGAGGACGAACTTCCAGCACGACTTGTGTCCCTTTGATTTCTCCCTTCAAGCCATAGCCGAATCCGGGGTCAAAAAAACCGGCGTAATGCGTTCGTAGCTCGCCACAGGCCGCCTCATAGGCCACCATTTCAGCCGCATAGCCGGCTGGAACGCGGATGCGCTCCTTTGAGGCGAGGATGTAGAACTCTTCCGGCTCCAAGAGCAAACTGTCTTGACGATGGCGGGGAAGCGGTTCCCAAAAATCCGAAGCGGCATAATAACCGATTTTCGCGAGATCGATGACATGGCTGTTCTTCTTTGCCCGGTAACCGATCACCCGGGTGTTCCCACGGTCCGGCCCTGCCAGATCGATACGAAGGAACAAGCCGCGATCGGCACGGAAGTTCCCGTTCCCGACCGGTTTGTTCAACACGGCGTTTTGGTATAGCAGCGGAGTCCTGCGATGGAGAGACAGGAGGGCTTGGTCTGAAACGGCGGCTTCACCGGCTACGAATCGGATCTGATTCAGGGATTGCCCGGTACGAACCTTGACGGTGAAGGAGCGCGGGACGACTTCCAGAAACAACTGGCCTCGATAGCCGGCTCGGATTTCATCGAATCCGGCGGTGAGGTCCGTGACCACGCGGGTAAAGACGTCCAAGCGTCCGGTCGTGCTCTTGGGGTTTGCGCGTGCGCGGATGGTCTTTGGAAGAGCAAGTTGCTCTAACAGTGGAACCAAGTAGACGTGGCCTTTCTCCAGAATGGCGCCGTCCGTCAGGTCCATCTCGTACATGACAAGATCCGACTGATAAAAATCCAGCACGTTGAGCCGTGAAGAGATGGCCGACAACTCGGGCAAGAAACTGCTGATCAGCCGATACGCTTTATGGCCGAGGCGGAGATCAAGGCTGGCCGGTTGAAGTTGTCGTTCTTCGATCGTCAGCGAAGACGTAACGGCGCGGCTCGCGAGCAGCCGCTTGATGTCTTGATAGGGGAGAATGCCGGACCGGCGGGACCGTGTCGTCACAGGTCGTCCGACTCTCCGCCGCAGCTGTTTCCCCACGAAGCGAAGCCGTCGCGATCAGGGTAGCTGTCACTGCAGGCCGCATAGGCTTCCTCATCCGGGGCCTCACGCGGGGATCGGGCGCCGACCATCGGCAGTTCGCGCCCCGACTCGGTCTTCGGTTGAGGATAGAGGAAAGACTTGTTCTCGTAGTTGCGGAGGAGTGCGCCGTCTTCGTCCAGGTGAACCAAGTAATCGTCGGGTAACAAGGGAATCTTGCCGCCGCCGCCAGGCGCATCGATGACGAAATGGGGCACGGCCATTCCACTGGTATGGCCTTGGAGGGCTTTAATGATGTTCAAGCCGGTTTCTACGGTCGTCCGGAAATGATTCGTGCCCTTCGTCAGATCGGCCTGGTACAGGTAATAGGGCTTCACACGCGCGAGGAGGAGCTGATGGACTAGGCGTTTCATGGTCTCAGGATCATCGTTGACATCCTTCAGAAGAACGGTTTGGGCGCCCAACGGAATGCCGGCATCCGCCAGCATGCCGCAGGCGGCTTTGACCGCGGGCGTGAGTTCATCGGGATGATTGAAGTGGAGGTTCATGTAAATCGGGTGATACCTTTTCACCATCTCGCACAGCTTGGGCGTGATGCGTTCGGGTAATGAACCTGGGACTCGCGAGCCGATCCGGATCAGTTCCAAGTGCGGAATCGTGCGAAGCGACTTGAGTATCCGCTCGAGGAGGTGGTCAGGAAGCAGCAGCGGGTCACCTCCCGAGAGAATAACGTCGCGCACCTCTCGGTGCTCTCGAAGATACTCGATCGCGCGGTCCAATTCACCTTTCTTGAGGAACCCGGGTTTGCCGACCAGTCGTTTTCTGGTGCAGAAACGACAGTAGATAGGACATTGATTCGTCACCATCAGCAGCACTCTGTCCGGATACCGGTGAACGAGGTGGGGCACCGGGCTCATGAGATCTTCTTCCAGCGGATCGTCATCGGCCGCAAGATCATCCAACTCTGCCGTATCGGGGACGACCTGCTTCCAAATCGCGTCTCCCGGAGATTTGATGGTCTCGAGTACGGTTGGAGTGATCCGCACCGGGTATGGGCCGACGATCGCTTCGACCTCTTTCTCGTCGAGCCCGAACCGTTCAGCCAGGTCTTTTGGCCTTACGATGCTTCGTGCGAGGGCTTGTCTCCAGTCTTCCATGAATCGTCCTTCGTTGCTCAGTTGATTCGGCAGGAGGGGTGGTCGTCGTCTTTATCCGGTGTGTCCGGTATCGCACGGGCTTGTGACTCAAAGTGGGTCGGTGCGGTGTCCCCCTCGCTGTTCGCTCCATATCGCGTATCCAGATAATTGAGAATGTCCTCGGTCTCTGTCAGAATGAGATCGCCATCCTTGAGGACCGGTACGTAATATTGGCCGGAAACGTCGTACACTTGAGTCCGCATCCGCCTGCTGTCGGGCACGACGACGTCTTGATAGGAGAGCTTCAAGGCGCTCAGTTTTTGTCGGACCACGTGACAGTCGGGGCACCAGTCAACGTGAAAAAGAGTCAGAGCCACAGTGACATAAGGCTACCAGGAAAACGGGAAAAGTGAAACGGCCATTTTGCAGTTTGTTTGCATGCTTGTCTCAGTCTGGTCGACCGGCGCAAGGCACCAGAATCGCGTCCTTCATGCCGTGCAGCACTTTCTTGTCGGCAGGACAGATGGTCGCAAGGATGCCGGCGAGTTCTATCGTTCCTTCCGATACAAAATAATAGGGGGAGAGTCGAGCGCGGCCGGCCATACGAGCGACTGCAGCTTGGCCCTCGTCCAGAAAATCCATATCGAACAATCGGCCTTTATGAAAGGCTTGCAGGATGTAGGGTGTGGTGGGAAACGAGACAAGTGCGTTGCGAAGCGCGTCTACCCATTCAGCCTGTGGCAAGTCATGCCCGACTGAAACGCCTCGGCTTCCCCAGGCCAATTCCGAGAATCCAGAAGGCTTGATGACGAACTGGCGCTCCTTCTGCGTGGCTCTCTCGAGATCGGCCCAGCTCGCGACGGCGCGATGACTCAGATGGAGGTCGGGAATCGTGGCGATTGCCGGAAGCGGTGCTGGGTCAAGCAGCCAGGTTTTCGGTATGACTTTCCTCAATAGGAGCATGGATTCAGTTCCGAGTTCTTTTTCCCAAAAGGGGCGTAACAGAGGATGATGGAACAGAGCAAAGGCCGATTTTTCTTCAAGTGCCGGTTTGTAGGGGGGGGTCACGGAGACCCATCCCTTCTTTGCGGCATATTGCACAAGCTCGGCCTTTGGAATGTTCAACAGATCGAACAATTCATAAAAACGGTAGACGACGTCAACGGGTTGCTCGCGGCCTTCGACCTCGATCCGGAGCCCCTGCTCTGTAAAGCGAACCTCGCGGGGCTCGACACACCAAACGGGTAGCCCTTCCTCGCGAAGCCGTTCGGCAAGCCAGGACATCTCCGGCCGATAGTCCCTGGATTCTTCGGACACGAGGATGGCCACACACCCGAGGCGCTGGGCTTGATATGATCGTAGCATGCGAGCAAAACCTCGAACCATCCCATTCCGCCCTCCGATGATCTGTGAATGACCGTCATCGAGGTCGTGATAGATCTGAGACAGGCACGCCGTCAGGCCGATGCCTCCAGGAACCGAATCCAGCTCAGTGATCACCATGCCGTCTTGCGTCGGAATGATATCCGGCCGGATGACGGCTGGGACCTCGTCGCGAAACCGTTTCATACGGCCGTACTGCACTAATGATTCCGGTTTGCCTTGATCGAGGTAGCCGGCCACCCAAGCCGGCTGGAGGCCTTTGACACTCTCGCTGTAGAGGCGATTCAATCCTCGATAGAACGACAGGAGGTGGGGACCTAAGGTACTGAAGAACTCTAGTTGATCGGGAGATAAGAGAAGCGGGCAGGGACTGATGCGCCAGGATGCTCCAAATAGATTGGTACGGTCCAAGCATGCTCGAATGGTCGTACAGCGGTCATATGCCGCCTCCGTTGAAAGAGTCGGGCAGAAGGCTTGCGCTTGTTCCAAGAGGACGTATCCTTTGCCATCGTCGCACCAGGCAGAACAACGGCGTTACAGCACACGAGACGTCGAATGCTAACACGCAGGACCCAGAGCGACAAGGGCCCTGAGTATCTAGGAGTGTATAGATGGTGGAGGCAGGATAAGACGTGCCATGCGCGGGAACGGAGGCGTCCTTGCTACCTTTCAGCATGCGTCGTATGATTGGGCCCGATGGGCTTCGTTGCATTGGATTCCGAACATATGACGAGGGAATTGCCTCAGCTGGTACAGAATTCAACGTGTTTCCGCTGTGATGTCTGCTGCCGTTTTCCGGAAGCGGATAGTTTTCTTCGTCCATACTTTACATCGCAAGAAATCGCCGATGCCGTGACGCATGGAGTGCCTGAGTCCTGCTTTCCAAACAAGTCCGGTTCGCAAGTGAATCTCGTCAAAAGTTCTGTCGGTGAGGGGTACCTCTGCCCAGCGTTCGATTCGACATCCGGCCGATGTGGGGTCTACGAGGTGCGTCCAGTCGATTGCCGACTCTACCCATTGGCGTTGATGTGGGATGCATCGGGGCAAGAGGTCCTCCTGGGTTGGGATACCAAGTGCCCATTTATGCGAGAAGAGCTCCCCGCCACGATTCGCGTATATGCCGACTATGTTGCAAGCCTCTTGGTGAGCGGCGCTCTCGTGGATAAGATCGCGGCCAATCCGAGCCTGATCGGCCGCTTTCAGGACGATGTTGTGGTTGTGAAGAGACTGCCACAACTGACGGCGCGCCTTCGTTCACGACGAGTCGATCCTCGGCTCCGGCCTCTCCTGGTCTCGGATGCACCGTATTTCGAGCAGGCGATCGAGCGATCTCACATGCGATCTCGCCACACACTGGCTGCCTTTGCCTTTCCGTATCATTATATGTGGACCTCGCTGCTTCCCTATTGGTGGATGGAGGCTGATGGTACGCTCTTTCTTTTCGCGCGCTCCCCGGACGGATGGTTCATGCCGTTGCCTCCACTTGGGCCTGGTTCTCTGGATGGCGCAGTCGATCACGCGTTCACCTTGATGCATCAGTGGAACGGGGACTTGCCGGTCAGTCGAATTGAGCATGTGATGGAGTCACAGAAAAAACCGTTCGCCGCAGACGGATACCAATTTCTGAAGGCGGAAGGAGACTATGTCTACTCGGCTGCGGCGCTGGCTGTGTTGGCAGGAGACCCCCATAAATCCCAACGGGCGCTCTGCAATCGCGTGGAGCGGGAGCATAGGGTTGAGCGCGAACCCTATCGCGCTGAACACCAACGCGACTGTATGGACTTACACCGGCGCTGGGCAAGGCAGAAGCGAGGAGGGATCCTCGATGTGATGGGAAAGTTTTTGTTGGAGGATGCGGAAGCTGCCCATGCGTGTGTCCTTGAAGAGTATGCACAGATCGGTGTGTCAGGGACAGTGATCAGAATCGACCATGCCATCGAGGCGTATACGTTCGGCTACTGGCTGACCCCTCGTACGTGGTGCGTCCTGCTGGAAGTCGCAGATCGCTCTGTGCCTGGTTTGGCGCAGTGGGTTTTTCGCGATACCTGTCGGACGGCCCTGGCGCATGGAGCGGTCTCCATCAATGCAATGGAAGATGCCGGCCTGCCGGGATTACGCGCGGCCAAGTTGGCGTATCGCCCGGTCGCGATTCTTGACACCTGGACGATCACAAGGGTGGCGCTATGACCCAATCGGAGGAGCGCCGCGCGTCCACGACGCGGCGATACGAGTGGTTGACGTTCGTCATGGTCCTGATCACCCTGTTTGCCTTGGGGGTGGGGACGTTCCTGCTCGGTCATGTCGAGCGGAGTATCGTGGCGGCGGTGTGGATCCCGCTCTTGGTGCTGGTACTCTGGTCGACGGCTCGGTTGCGCGCGGAATACCGCCAGGCGCAACAGGAAAGCGCATGGGCGCGAGCGGCTGAAGCGGCGTTGCTGCAGAGTCAGGAGCGGAATCGCGCGATCGTCGATACGGCGCTTGATGGCGTGATCACCATTGATGCGGCCGGCATCGTGACTGAGTGGAATGCCCAAGCGACGGCGATCTTCGGATGGACTCGTGAAGAGGCGATGGGGAAACTGCTTTCGGAGACGATCATTCCTGAGCGTGATCGGGAGGCTCACGCCCAAGGGATTCGAGAGTATCTGCAGTCGGGGGTCGGTCCTGTGTTGAATCGCCGTATCGAAATTTCCGCCCGCCACAGAGACGGGCATGAGTTTCCGGTGGAGCTGGCCGTTTCGCCGGCCCGCATCGGCGAAACATACATTTTCAGCGCGTTCGTGCGCGATATCACAGACCGCCGCCGGGATGAACGCCGATTAGCCGCCCAATACGCGGTGACACGTGTCTTGTCCGAAGCGGTGACGCTCGAAGAGGCGGTGCCCAAAATCATCCAGGCCGTCGGCGAAAGTCTTGAGTGGGATCTGGGCGTCTTTTGGCGAGTGGACAAGCCATCGGGAACATTACGCTGTCTCCACCATTGGCACGCTGCGGGCGTCTGTGCCGACGAGTTCATCGCTGCGAATCAGCTCCATGGCTTTAAGATAGGAAAGGGCTTGCCCGGTCAGATCTGGGAACGCGGGCAGCCGGTATGGATACGAGATCTCATGGGCGATCCTGCTGTGGTTCACACCGAGGCGGCCACCAAGGCCGGCATTCATGGAGCGTTTGGGTTCCCGATTCGCATCAGCGGAGAGGTCGATGGAGTCATCGAGTTCTTCAGCCGTCAGGTGCGTGAACCGGACAACGAACTGCTGAGCATGATTGCCGATGTTGCCTTGAGAATCGGACAATTCGGCGAGCGCGCCAGGGCGGAAGAAGCCTTGCGTCAGACGGAGGCCCAACTGCGCCAAGCACAGAAGATGGAGGCCGTGGGGCGGCTTGCCGGCGGTGTCGCACACGATTTCAATAATCTCCTGACGGTGATCCGCGGGTACAGCGAGTTGGTCCTCAGCCGTTTGGCGACAGGCGATCCTTCTCGACGCGAGATGGACGAGGTGAAAAAAGCGGCTGATCGGGCCGCCGGCCTTACGAGCCAACTGCTGGCCTTCAGCCGACGCCAATTCGTGGCCACCAAGATCGTGGACCTGAACATGATCATCATGAATATGGACGGAATGCTGCGGCGGTTGTTAGGTGAGGATATCGTCGATCTCTGCGTCGACCTTGACCCACGATTGGCATCGATCAAAGCCGATCCGGGCCAAATCGAGCAAGTGATCATGAATCTGGCGGTGAACGCTCGGGATGCCATGCCAACGGGTGGCCGGCTGACGATCGAGACCCGGAACGTCGTAGTCGACAAAGGCGCTCGGCGTGAAACCATGATGCTCGAGAGTGGATCCTATGTGTGTTTGGCGATCAGGGATACAGGACAGGGCATGAGCGAAGAAACCCAATCTCATTTGTTCGAACCGTTCTTTACGACAAAAGAAAAAGGCAAAGGGACAGGGCTGGGACTCTCCACCGTATACGGCATCGTCAAGCAAAGCGGTGGGACGATTGGAATCGAGAGCAACCTGGGACAGGGAACAGTCTGTAAGATCTTTTTCCCGAAAGTGGATGAAGCCGCCCAGGCCATGCCGATCGCCAATGGAAACGCGGGCAGGGCGGTCGGGCGGGAAACCATTCTGGTGGTTGAGGATGATCCGTCGGTACGTGGTCTTGTGCAAGAGGCTCTTCGTGTCAGTGGGTATGACGTGTTGGTGGCTCGCCATGGTATCGAGGCCCTCTTGACCGGTGCGAAGCATATGGGTCCCATTCATTTGCTGCTGACCGACGTTGCCATGCCCCAGATGAGCGGGCCGGAGGTGGCTGAGAAACTGACGGGTGTGCGGCCGGACATCAAAGTCTTGTATATGTCCGGCTATCCGGACCATCCAGTGTTCGAACAAGGCGGGGTGAAGCGGGACACGGCCTTTCTCCATAAACCGTTCACACCGACGCTTCTCACCCAAAAGGTTCGCGAAGTGCTCGACGGAAATAAGACGGTATAGAGGCTCTCCCTGCTCGCCAAGCGCTTGATCTTCGCCGTTTGTTCTGTTTATTGTGGCGGGGCACCGTTCGAGAGGAAGACCGCGGTCATGTTCCAACCGAGAGTGAGAAGTTGATGCAACCGGTTCGTGAAATCGATTTGGCACAGTACCGCATTCTCCATGAGCCGTTTTATGAGGAGATGTGCGGGGAGGTCGGTCTGTTTACCCTCGCCGCGGCACGACGGTTGCCGGTCATGCTCAAGGGACCGACCGGTTGCGGGAAAACCCGATTTGTTCAATACATGGCGTACAAGCTTGGCCGGCCGCTGATTACCGTCGCGTGTCATGAAGACCTCACCGCGTCCGATTTGGTTGGACGGTACTTACTCAAAGGACAGGATACGGTATGGATGGATGGCCCGCTGACCTTGGGTGTGAAGCATGGGGCCATTGTCTATCTTGACGAGGTGGTGGAAGCCCGGAAAGATACCACCGTCATCATCCATCCTCTCAGTGATGACCGGCGTCTGCTGCCGATCGAAAAAAAAGGCCAAATTCTGGAGGCGGCCGACGAGTTCATGTTGGTCATCTCCTACAACCCTGGCTATCAAAGTGTTCTCAAAGACCTGAAGCAAAGTACGAAACAGCGATTTATGGCGATCGAGTTCGACTACCCCGGTTCTGACATCGAAGCGAGAGTGGTTCAACGCGAAGCGGGTGTGGATCCTGGAATGGCAAAGAATCTTGTCAAACTCGGCCAAAAAGTCCGCAATCTGAGGAATCATGGACTGGAAGAGGGAGTCAGCACCAGACTCCTCATCTATGCCGGCACGTTGATCAAGGAGGGTATCCAGCCGGAACGAGCCTGTGACGTTGCGATCGCCCGTCCGATCACCGACGATGCGGACATGCAACGCACCATACAAGAATTGGTCAAAGCAATCTTTTAAATCTGTCAAGTCTTGTGGCCCCCCTACCTGTGATTGTTCGAGACAGTGAACATGGGGCGATTCTCACCGTCCATGTCCAACCCAACGCATCGCGAACCGAATGCGTCGGAGCGCACGGGGATGCGCTCAAGATCCGGCTGGCGGCTCGCCCCGTTGACGGTGCCGCGAATGACGAATTGATCAGATTTGTCGCAGAACACTGCGTGGTTCCACGAGCGAATGTGCGCATCCATGCGGGAGCCGGTGCTCGGCGGAAGCGACTTTGTCTAAAGGGAATCACGGCTCGCATGGTATTGGCGCGTCTACTACCACGACATCGAAAGGAACTGGTGTAGATATGACCGGAATGCGAATAGGCAGCGCCCTCATAATAGTGGTGTTGATGCTGTCGGCTTGTTCCGGTGCCCGGCCAGTGCTCTACCCAAATACTCATCTGCAATCTGTCGGAAAAGAGGTCGCTGAACAAGACATTGAGGCCTGCAAAGAGTTGGCGGAATCGGCCGGCGCAGAAGAAGGCAGCGGCAAGGCCAGACGGGTTGCGGCCGGTACGGCGGTTGGGGCTGGTGCGGGCGCTGCGAGTGGGGCAGTGGGAGGAGCCATCTCCGGAGCAGCAGGAAGAGGATCGATGATCGGGGCAGCCAGTGGAGCCGTCTGGGGTCTTTTAACGGGGTTGTTTCGCGTCGCCGGTCCATCTCAACCCAGCCACGCGTATACGAACTTCGTCAATCGATGCCTGCAAGAGAAAGGATATGAAGTGACAGGTTGGCAGTGAGCGGGTAGGGTATAAAGCACAGGAAAGACAGTTCAAAGAGGGTTTCCCGTGCTGACTCGATCCTGGCAGCGTCTCATCGGCCTCGTTCTTCTACTCTCTGTCGCGGCCTGCGCGGGGCCGCAACCCACCTTACGATCCAATAAGCAACTCCACTTGTACGGCAGGCAGATAGCTCAACAAGCGATTGAATCCTGTCAAAAACAAGTTGAAAGAACCGGGTTGCACCCTGGAGTCCATCAAAGTGCCAATGCTGCAACCGGCGCGGTTCTCGGTCTGACCCTCGGCGGGGCGGTCGGGGCATCGGCAGGGATCATCGGGGGCTTGCCCGGTGTGACAATCGGGGCTGCCGCCGGGAGCGGGCTAGGACTGGTGATCGGGTTGCTCGGAGGAACGTTCAAGCCGCTCGAGCCTGAACCGCCCTATGCTGATGCCGTCGAGAGCTGTCTGAAGGACAAGGGCTATGAAGTCAGCAGCTGGGAATAGCGGCAACGGATAATAGACCGGGGAAGATCCTACACCGTCACGACCTCGCCAGCACACAATCGATAGTTTCCTAGAAGAGTCTCTGCTGATTCTGTTCCATATCTACTTCTCCACGCGCGATTATGCTATAGAGCGAATTTCGAGTTTACCAAGTAAGAAGCTTCACGATAGACGTGAATTAATCAGACCTCATCAGAAGATGAGGTTGTGCAGTTGACGGTCCATCAAGAACATAAAATAATATCAGCGAGCTCCTCACTGCGGGCTGACTGGCTCTCGAATCGGCACAACATTCAATATAAGAGGGGGCATAGAGAAGAGGGAATTTACCCTGGTTGACAACTCGCGATGGAAACCTATAAAACCGTATAAGTTTCCTCGGTGTCCTTGGCCAATCCCATGAAGATGCCAATAGATAAAGTCCTCTCTCATCGTTCCTCGGCCAATAGAGTCATTAGAGCGGCCAGGAAACAGTTCTTTACCCATGGTTTCAGAACGGTCCGCATGGATGATATTGCCGCTGAGCTTGGGATGAGCAAGAAAACCTTGTACGCGCATTTTCCCAGCAAGACGGCGCTCGTCCAAGCAATCATGCAGGAGAAGTTCTCGGAAGTCGAAGCGGACCTCACTCGTTTGAAATCGACCAATGAGCAGAATGTCGAGACGGCGCTTCGCAACCTGCTCGATTGCGTGCAACGACACACAGCTGAAATTCAACCACCATTTGTGCGGGACATCGGCCGCGAGCTTCCCGAGCTGTTTCAGGTTATCGAAAAGCGTCGTCGAAATTTGATCCGCCATCATTTTGGCGAACTGTTCGAACAAGGGCAGAAGACCCGCCTCATTAGAAACGATATTCCCGTTTATCTCATCATTGAGATTCTACTCGGGGCAGTCCAGACGATCATGAATCCTCCTAAGTTGGCGGAACTCGGTTTGACGGTGGAAGCCGGATACGTGTCGATCATTAGAACTATTCTTGAAGGGGCACTACACAATCAGCATACTCGGTGAATCGATGAGTAGAGATCACACAGGAGCCATACAGTGGCTGATTCCGGCGTGCTTTCTGCTGATTGCCTTGGTCCAGTCGGGCTGTGAGCGACCTCCGTCCGATCGAGTCCAGGGCTACGTCGAAGGAGAATACGTCTATGTGGCTTCGCCCTATGCCGGTGCGCTTGCATCCTTGTCTGTACGGCGTGGGAAACAGGTCAATGAAGGTGACCCTCTGTTCGCACTGGAACAGGTCTCGGAGAAAGCCGCCCGCGACGAAGCGGAGAAGAAACTCGGTCAGGCACTGGCCAACTTCGAGGATGCCAAGAAGGGGAAACGTCCTTCCGAGATCGAATCACTCAAGGCGCAACTGAAATATGCGCAGGCCGCGCTCCGTCTTTCTATGCAAGAAGTCGCGCGACAGGAAGGCCTTAAGTCTATCCCCGGTGCTGCAGTGGAGATGGAGGTCGATCGCGCTCGTGCGACGCGGGATCAGAATCAGCAGCGAGTGGCGCAACTGAAAGCCGATCTCCACACAGCGCTCTTAGGGGCTCGTGCGGATCAAGTCGTGGCAGCCGAAGCAGAGGTTCGTGCAAGAGAAGCAGCGTTGGCCAAGGCAGAATGGGCTCTCGCACAAAAACGACAAGCGGCGCCGAAGGCGGGACTTGTCTTCGACACCCTCTACCGCGAAGGAGAATGGGTGGAGGCCGGACGCCCTGTGATCGTCTTGCTGCCGCCCGATCACATCAAAGTGCGCATGTTTGTATCCGAGACCAAGGTTGGGGCCATCAAACTCGGTGATTTAGTTCAGATTACGGTGGATGGCGTACAAGGCACGATTCAGGGGAAGGTGAGCTACATTTCGCCACGGGCAGAATATACCCCGCCGGTCATCTACAGCCAGGAGAACCGTAAGAAACTGGTCTTTTTGGTTGAAGCGCTGTTCGATCAGGATGCGGTACGCGATCTGCATCCTGGTCAACCCGTAGATGTGCAATTCAACGGTACTCTATGAAACGAGATGTGAACGGACAAGAATTGGCCATTGACGTGCACGGCATGACGAAACGGTTTGGGTCACGGACCGTGGTCGACAACATTGGGCTGCAGATACGTCGCGGCGAGATTTACGGCTTTCTCGGGCCGAATGGCAGCGGCAAAACCACGTTTATCCGCATGCTATGCGGTCTTTTGCGACCGGATGAAGGGAGCGGTACTTGTCTTGGCTACGACGTCATCACAGAAAGCGAAGCCATCAAAGCCGCTGTGGGCTATATGACCCAGCGCTTTAGTTTCTACGAAGACCTGAGCATCGCCGAGAATCTCGATTTTGTCGCGCGGATGTTTGGAATCGATCGTCGTCGTCAGGCCGTCGAGCAGAGCCTCGAACGGTTGGGCCTCGCTGGTCGACGAGAGCAGTTGGCTGGTCAGTTGTCGGGAGGGTGGAAGCAGCGGCTCGCCTTGGCCGCCTGTTTGATCCATCGACCACAGTTATTGCTCTTGGATGAGCCGACGGCCGGTGTCGATCCAAAAGCGCGCAGAGAATTTTGGGAACAGATTCACGGGTTGGCCGCCGAAGGTCTCACTTTTTTGATCACCACCCACTTATATGGACGAAGCCGAACGCTGCCATCGCCTTGCCTACATCGCCTATGGGAAGTTACTCACCTATGGAACTGTCGCCGATGTCATTGTTCAGGCGCAGCTTACTACCTGGTCCGTCAGCGGACCGGATCTCCAGCAATTGGCGGAAATATTGCGCCAACAGGCCGGCGTGCAACAAGCCGTCGCGTTTGGCGACCGGTTGCATGTGAGCGGAGACGACCCTGTCGCACTCGAAGCATCGGTTTCAGCGTTTTGTGCTCCGCCGTATGAATGGCAGCGTGTGAGCACGAGTCTCGAAGATGTGTTCATCCATCTCATGCATCGATCCTCGAATGAAGTCACATCATGAGCCTGCGACGGACATTCTCCCCCTCTCGCTTCTGGGCCATCGTCGTCAAGGAATTCATTCAGATGCGCCGGGACCGGGTGACGCTCGGGATGATGATCGGCATTCCGTTGATCCAACTCATCCTCTTCGGCTTTGCCATCAACGCGGACCCGAAGCATTTGCCGACGGCGGTTCTTCTCGCCGATTACGGTCCTCACGGACGAACACTCCTCCAGGCGATACGGAACAGCGACTACTTCGAATTCACCCGGCAGGTGATGAGCGAGCATGAAGCAGAGGAGGTGCTCGCGCGGGGCGACGTGCAGTTCGTGATCAACATCCCATACAACTTTTCGCGTGACGTAATCCGCGGTGAGAAACCTGCTATCCTTGTCGAGGCCGATGCAACAGATCCGGCCGCGACCAGCAACGCCATCGGCTCTTTGCGTGTGTTGGCGGCAACGGCACTCCGCCAAGATTTCACCGGGCCTCTGGCCTTTCTCTCCAGAGACGATGATCCCATCGACCTACGAATTCATGCGCGATACAATCCCGAGGCCATCACACAATACAACATCGTGCCAGGCTTGATGGGTGTGGTGCTGACGATGACGATGGTAATGATCACAGGTTTGGCGATTACGCGTGAACGCGAACGCGGCACTATGGAAAACCTGCTTTCGATGCCGACGCGGCCGTTCGAGGTCATGATCGGCAAGGTGCTCCCCTATATTCTTGTGGGCTATGTTCAAGTGGTGCTCATTCTCCTGGCGGCTCACCTGCTTTTCAAGGTACCAGTGTACGGTAACACTCCGATGCTGTTCCTGGCCGCGTTGGTCTTTATTACCGCCAACCTGGCGATGGGAATTACTTTTTCTACTATGGCACAGAACCAGTTACAGGCTGTGCAGCTCTCGTTTTTTTTCTTCTTGCCGTCACTCCTGCTCTCCGGATTCATGTTTCCGTTCCGTGGTATGCCGCAGTGGGCACAAACGATCGGTGAGGTGCTGCCGCTTACCCACTTTCTTAGGATCGTGCGGGGCATCATGCTCAAAGGGAATGGGCCAGAAGAGGTCGTGCTCCAGCTATGGCAGATCGCCCTCTTTGCCATTGTCGCCTTGGCGATCGGCGTGAAACGGTACCGCCAGACTCTAGATTAGGGAATTCCTGGATCCGGTCATGAAACGGTGCGCCGCCAATAATGAACGGGCTTTGGTTCTCCGATCTATTGCTACTGTTAGCTAGTGGCTTGGCTGGATGAACATTTAAACGGTTGGACGGGAATTTCCCGTATTGAGTCAGTGCATGCTGACTAAAGGGAAAGGGCTACGAGGTCAACGGTTGGGAGTAGGAGCAAAGACCGGTCAGGGTGCAAGCGCCGATCGGCTCGAAGGTCATACGCCATCATGATGAGACCCTCACCAAGATTGCCATAGGATTTTCTACAGGAGCCGACCATTCGGCACAGTGCCGCTACTTCGCCACTGATCTGCGTCTCCCATTTTCTTAAATCCAGGTTCCAACGCAACGAATCCTCACTCATTACAGCCGTATGGGAGATTCCACATACAAGCTATTTCAGTGGAACGCAAGTTGCCAAGACCGTATTTCTGATAGTGGCTTCCTTCACGGAAGGGGTGGTGAAATGCTTTATGACTCAGGATCGTGACTTCATTATGCAGATGATAAGCAATGATTGCTTGGGTGTTCAGTAAAGAGAAGGAGGGCTCATCATGTTTGTTGTCGTAGGGGCCACTGGGAATACGGGATCAGTGGTCGTGGAGACCTTACTCAGCAAAAAACAACCCGTGAGGGTTCTCGTCCGCACGGTTGAAAAGGGGGCTAGCTGGAAAGCGAAAGGGGCGGAAGTTGCCGTTGCGTCGCTCGACGATGTGTCGGCGTTGATCAAAGCCTTCGACGGAGCGACGGGCGTCTATCTCATGCTGCCGCCGAACTATGGGGCCGCGGCCTGGCTTTCGGATCAACATCTCCGAATGGATCGCGCGGCAGAGGCGGTCAAGAAAAGCGGGGTTCAACATGTTGTATTTCTGTCGTCGGTTGCCGGACACATGACAGGAGCGACCGGCCCGATTCGAACCGCGAGTTATGGCGAGCGTGTGCTCGGCTATAGTGCCGAACGTCTGACCATCCTCCGTCCTGCCTACTTTGTGGAGAACTGGGCGCCAGTCATCGGTGCGGCGAAGGCGCAGGGGATCCTGCCGACGTTTCTCGCGCCTCAGGTCAAGATCCCGATGATTTCGACCAAAGACATCGGCAGGATCGGAGCGGAGCAACTGTCGGCCGGTGAACGAGGCAGGAGGGTGCTGGAACTGGCGGGGCCGGAGGAGTATAGCCCGGATCAGGTCGCAGACACGCTCGGCGCGATTCTCGGCAAAAAAGTCACCGCGCAGCATGCTCCGTTAAGCGCGGTGGTGCCGACGTTCAAGTCGTTCGGGTTCTCCGACGAGGCGGCGCAACTGTTCGAAGAGATGTATGCTGCATTTTCTCGAAGCACCATTGACTACGAACAGCCTTCGTCGCTGGTGCGAGGGCACGTGACCTTGGCCGAAGCATTAAGGGCGATGGTATAAAAATGAGGCGAGCATGGCGGCGGATATCATCACTGCCATTTATCATGAATATGAAAGATGAACTAGTTCAAGCGACCCAAGACGACCAAGCCGAACGGATGGGACACCTCTCGTGATCGAGCAGAACCTCAAGATCGAAGTCTATTCCGATGTCGTCTGCCCCTGGTGTTATGTCGGCAAGCGACGGCTTGAACGGGCACTGCAGCAACTGGGAAGTAGCGTCAAAACCGATATTCAATGGCGACCATTTCAGTTGAATCCGACCATGCCGCAGAACGGGATGGATCGTACCGTCTATCTTGAAACCAAGTTCGGCAGCCTGGCTGCCTTCAAGGAAATGGAGGAACGTTTGCTGGAAGCGGGAAGGGCCGAGCAGATACCGTTTTCCTTCGACAAGATCGCCAGGACACCAAATACGTTCCTGGCCCATCGATTGATCTGGTATGCCGGACGCCAGGGAAAACAAGATGCCGTGGTGGAAGAGCTCTTTCGAGCATATTTCGTGGAAGGGAACGACATCGGGAATGCCCAGACCCTCGCGAAAGAGGCGAAACAAGCAGGGTTGGAGCCAAAAGAGGTCGAGTTGTTCTTGGCGAGTGAAACAGGAATTGCAGAAGTGAAGAGAGAAGAAGCGGGAGGCCACCAGATGGGCATTCGGGGAGTTCCATATTTTGTCTTGAACGATATGTATGCGATCTCAGGGGCGCAACGTCCGGAGGCGTTTCTCGAGGTCTTCCAGCGGATAGCGACTGGTTCTGAGAAGAAGACGACGCATCGATAGTGACTCTGGGCTCTGCGTCTGTGCGTCCTGCTGTTGCAAGTGGTAGCCTGATAGAGATGATTGCCGGCGTACTCGCGTCACACGGCGGACGATAGGAGCAGAAAGCAGCGACTTCATTCACGGAGGAGGGAAGGATGAGGGAAAATCGCGAATTTCATCCCATGAGGGAATTATGTGCCTGTGGACTGCTGGGTGCGGCGATGCTGGTGGGGCTCTTTCCCTCTAGCGCCCGAGCGGAGGACTTGCCGCGTGAAACGGTGTTGCCGTTATCTTTGGCGGGGAAAGCGGCCTCAGCTGCGCTGGATAAATGCGCTCAAGACGGGTATCGCGTCAGCGTGGCGGTCGTCGATCGGGCCGGGATCTTGAGATCGTTCATGCGGGCCGATGCTGCTGGGCCGCATACCGTCGAAAGCAGTCAGAAAAAGGCTTATACGGCTGCGAGCATGCGCGGACCGACAGCGAATGTCGCCGAGCTCATCGCCAAGACACCAGTGGTTCAAGGGCTGCAACATATGAATGACAAAATTCTGTTTCTCGCCGGAGGATTACCGATCGATATCGCCGGCGAAGTCGTCGGTGGGATCGGCGTCGGCGGTGCGCCGGGGGGACATTTGGATGCCGCCTGCGCCCAGGCAGGTTTGGATAGTATCGGCGCGGCGATGAAATTCCAGGAACCGAAGTAACCGTAAGGGAAAATGTACTGGGGGAATCATGGCCGTTCAAGTATATGGCTGCAATCACGTCGTCATCGAAGTCACCGATGCCAAGAAAGCGGTCAAGTTCTATCAGGATGTGTTCGGGCTGAAAATGCTCCGCGGAGGTGAAGGGACTGCTTGGTGCAAACTCGGCGAGCATCAGTTTATGGCAATTTTTGAAGTGGATGAATTACAGCCTGATCGCACCAAACACTTCGGACTTATGGTTCGCGACGCCAAACAAATCCAGGAAGTGCGCAACAAACTGACGAAGAAGTACAAGTTGAAGCTCCATCCGGATTTTCGCTGCGACTTTCGTGACCCTTGGGGCAATCGGATTCAAGTCGGGGATCTCAGTGATGAGTCGTTGGTCTGGCTTCTGCCCTATCAGGAGGTGCAGAAGGCAGGAATTGTGTTCGCGTCGAAAAACAAATGAAAGAGCCGGTCATGAGCACACAGAATCTTCAGCAACGGTTAAACGACCTGTTCGGCTCTATTCGCCAAGGCAAGATCATCGAGGCCATGAATGAGCTCTACGACAAGGGCACGGTGATGCAAGATAACGCCAATCCGCCGACGGTGGGTCTTGCTGCCAACATCGAACGGGAAAAACAGTTCATGAGCGGCGTGAAAGAGTGGAAAGGGTTCAATGTAACGGCCTCGGCCGTGGGTGCCGACGTGACGTTCTACGAATGTACCTTGGACTTCATCGAGACCAACGGCCAAGCGGTCCATATGGAGCAGGTCTCCGTCGCCAAGTGGAGGAACGGCAAGATCATCCACGAGCGATTTTATTATGATACGGGCTTAAAACGATAAAGAGGTACGCGCGTTCATCATGTGGGAGCACACAAAGAGAGACGTCTTTCTCGACGATCTGTTTCGCGCCCTTCTTCGCCTGCACAAAGCCTTGTTGGACGACGAGCGGGGCTCCTATGAGCGCGTGCATGGACGTATCCCATCCAATGGAGCATTCTTGCAGTTGGTGTTGAATGATGCCTGGTTCGCCTGGTTGCGCCCGCTGTCCCAGCTGATAGCCAATCTCGATGAATTAATCGAGGCGGATGAGTCAGCTCGTGAGGGATTTCCGGCCCTGCTCGCGTCCGTCCAGACGCTCGTGACGCCGACGGAAGAAGGGGAGGGATTCGGCAGGCAGTATCACGACGCGCTTCAGCGAAGTCCCGAT
The DNA here is from genome assembly GCA_019636815.1 of Nitrospira sp. GTDB lineage: Bacteria > Nitrospirota > Nitrospiria > Nitrospirales > Nitrospiraceae > Nitrospira_D. The sequence goes on along the minus strand of JAHBWT010000010.1, from coordinate 15,089 downwards.
GTGGTGCTGGAGCACGCGGCGGTCAAGGCATTGCTGAAGCAGTCTATTCCGAACAAGAGGTGAGTCGGATGAAAGCCCATTACCTTGGCCATGTCGTGTTTTATGTGAAAGATCTCGAACGGTCGTTGGCCTTCTATCGGGGACTCCTCGGGTTCGAAGAAGTGGGAAAGGTTTTCAACGGGGCGGCCGCTGCGCTCACGTCCGGTCGCACGCACCATGAGCTGCTTTTGATCCAAGTCGGCGACGCTCCGGGACCGCTGCAAGGGCGGCGACGGGGTCTCTACCACATCGGCATCAAAATCGGTGACCGTCTCGATGAACTGCGTCAGGCCAAGCGGGAGTTGGAACAAGCAGGGATCTCGATCGACGGTATGAGCGATCACACGGTGAGCCAGAGTCTCTATCTGAAGGATCCTGACGGGAACGAAGTGGAACTCTATGTGGATGCGGACAAGTCGGTGTGGAGGAACAATCCGGAAGCGGTCATCTCGCCCATCAAGCCGCTGCGCCTGTAATTTAGAAGAGGACAAGTTCGACGCAGAAGATAATCTGACCAGTAGGACTGAAACGCTCGGTCCTCACTGAATGAGGAGGGGACTATGCCGCCGCGTATTGGCTGGCGCACGGCACACAGGCGTTGTTGCCCATTTAGAATGTGGGGGAACTGGCCGCGCTCTACTGCTCCACGTTTTTGTCCATCTCATCTCAAGGGCTGGCATCTGGAGTGTGGACGCGGCGCGCGGGAAAGCCTAGCGGTCATCCTCTGGCGACACCTGGGTAGGAAAGACCCGAACGCCGCAATGGGCTGACACTCTCTCCTTTTCCTGGTTTCAGGTGTCTCATCAGACCGAGGTAACGAGAGTCAGGCGGGCTGGGAACCAAAGTCATGGGTATGACACGGATCATCATAGTGGGCGGTGGATTTGCCGGGGTGAAGTGCGCAAAGACTCTACGGAAGAGATTGTCGGCGAACACCTGCGAAATCGTGTTGTTCAGCCAGGAAAACAACATGGTGTTCTATCCGTTGTTGGCCGAAGTGGCCGGCGCCGCGATCAACCCCGGTGCCGTCACAGCGCCGTTGCGTCAGATGCTGCCCGGAGTCCGCTGTCGAACGGAAGGGGTCCGTCAAATCGACCTGGCTGCGTCCGAGGTGGAATACGAGAGATACGATGGTCGTCTAGGTCGCGTGGCCTTTGACCATGCCGTGTTGGCCTGCGGGACTGTGGTCAATCTGAATTTAGTCCCCGGTATGGCCGACCATGCGTTTCCACTGAAGTCCGTGGGCGATGCCATGGCTTTACGGTTTCACGTGATGGAGCAACTTGAAAAAGCCGAAGTCTGCGACGATCCAGAGCGGCGACGGTGGTATCTCTCCTTCGTGGTGGTCGGCGGTGGCTTCACCGGTGTGGAGGCGGCCGGCGAGATCAACGACTTGATCAGAGCCAGCGCGCGATTCTACAGCAACTTCAGTGCCCGTGACGTCACGGTGACGTTGGCGCACAGCCGCGATCAGATTTTGCCGGAAGTGAGCCAGACCCTGCGCGAGTTCGCTCGAACGAAGATGGAGCAGGCCGGCATTCATGTGTTACTCGGTGCGCGCGTGGTGTCGGCGACAGCCGAGGGGGTCGAGCTGCATGACGGTCGAATGCTCCGCGGTGCCACGGTCGTCTGCACGATCGGCACCACGGCACCGCTTTTGGTACACCGGCTTGATGCGCCCAAGGAACGCAGTCGACTGCGTACCGATCCGGATATGCGCGTGCGCGGCACGTCGAACCTCTGGGCGGTCGGCGACTGCGCCCATATCGTGAACACCTATGACGGCGATACCTCACCGACGACCGGCCAGTTTGCCGAACGGCAAGGGCGGCAAGCAGCGGAGAACATCATTCGGGTCTTGCATGGTGAATCCACCAGGCCGTTCTTCTTTAAGCCGTTGGGACAACTGTGCGGGATCGGAGAGCGAAAGGCGGTCGCAGAAATTTTGGGCGTACGCCTCTCCGGGTTTCCGGCTTGGTGGCTGTGGCGAACCGTCTATCTGCTGAAATCGCCCTCTTGGTCCCGCCGGGTCAAAGTCGCGTTCGATTGGACCTGGGAACTGTTCTTTCCACGAGACCTGGCCCATCCGAGGGGCAATCAGACCGAACGGGTCGCACGGGCCCATTATCGGTCCGGCGACTTTATCTTTGTCGAAGGCGAACCGGCGATGAGTTTTTACGTGATCGAACAGGGCGAGGTCGAAGTTCTCCGGCGCGACTCCACGGGACAACAGCACCTCGTGGCGGTGTTCGGGCCGGGAGAGTTTTTCGGAGAAATTGCGCTTCTTGACGGTACTGTCCGCATCGGGAGTGTCCGCGCCCGCACGGTGGTCGAGGTGCTCGTGATGGGCAAAGAAGTCTTCTCGCAAATTTCCGGAGCGCTGACGCCCTTCCGTCATCTCATCGCGCAGGCGCTGAGGTGGCGGCGACCCAGATTGAACCGGCACTTGAGCCACGCGTGGACCGCTCTCGAGCGTCAACCGCTGGTCACATTTATGGAAGCGGTCCCAGCTCACCGCCTTTCTCCTGAGGACACGTTTGAAGACGCCGTTCGCATGTTTGACCAGCATGCGGTCGAATATCTGACCGTTGTAGAAGAAAAGGGATGTTTGGAAGGAATCGTCACCAGGAATGAATTGTTTGAAGTCTTCGCGCAAGGGAAGAAACCGTCCACCAAGGTGCGGGATTTCATGCGGATGGACCCCATCACGGTTACTCCGGACGATATGAGCTTGATGGTTGGCGACTTGATGAATAAGCATGATATCGACTGGCTTCCGGTAGTCGAGAACAAGGGCGATCGACGTCTGATCGGCATCGTTCGGTCGGAGAAAATGCTGCGCTGGTTGGTGGAACAATCCTAGCCCGATTCCCAGTGCCCTGGCCGGTGAGGCGAGACCGTCGCCTCCCGATCAGCCTGCCCGCTTGAGGTCACTCTTGAGGATCGGCAATTCGGTAGGTCATACTGGGCGTCCGTGGGCGCGCACTGTCATGAATGAGACGATCCGAAAGAGACTTGCGTTAGGCGGTGTTTTTTTGATGGGAGCGCTCGGCTTGTTCGGGTGCAAGGGCGAAGCCGGCTCTCCGGCGCCTCGCCCGATCCCCGAAGTCCAGGTCGTCGAAATCATTTCTCAGACTGTTCCTGATGAACCGGAGTTTATCGGGCAAGCCGAAGCGTCGAGCATCGTCGAGATCCGTCCGCAAGTCACCGGAATCATCAAGCGACGCTTCTTTTCCGAGGGACGCGACATCAAACAAGGCGATCGTCTCTACGAGATCGATCCTGTGCCCTTCCAGGCGGCATTCGCGAGCGCGAAGGGACGAGTCGCGCAAGCCGAGGCGCGGGTCGTCCAGGCCAAGCAGAATCTGGCGCGCGTCAAGCCGTTGCTCGTCGAAGATGCCGTCAGTCAGAAAGACGTCGACGACGCGATCGCGGAAGATCTTGCCGCACGGGCCTCGCTGGAGGCGGCGAGAGGGGATCTGGTCAAGGCCAAATTCGATCTGGACAACACGCTCATCGTGGCTCCGGTCGACGGCTTGATCGAGAGAACGCGCTACTACCAGGGGCGGCTGGTCACCGCGCAGACGGACCTCCTGACCGTCATTCATCAAGTCGATCCCATGTACGTGATCGTGAGCGCGCCGGAGAATTTTCTCCTCAAACGGCGGCGGGACACTCTTTCGAAACGGATTCAGCATCCGGGGATCTACAGTTTGACGGGCACCATCATCTTCGTGGACGGAACGACCTATGATCATGACGGTGTGTTGGATTTTGCGGATATAGGGTTGCGGACCGAGACGGGCTCCCGGCAGGCGCGGGTGGTTTTCCCGAACCCCGATCGGGTGTTGTTGCCCGGCCAGTTCGTGACCGTGCGCTTTCATGGAGTCTCGAAGCCCGATGCCATCCTTGTTCCGCAGCGCGCGGTCCAGCAGGGACCAAAGGGGGCGGTCGTCTATGTCGTCAGTCAGAGCGACCAAATAGAAGCTCGAGACGTGAAGGCGACGGATTGGCAAGGAGACCGGTGGCTCATCGAGGAAGGGCTCCGTGCCGGGGAACGGGTCATGGTGGAGGGATTTCAACGAGTCATGCCCGGAGCCCAAGTCAAGCCCGTCACGGTTGCCTCGACAATATCCGATACGCCTCCACCGCCGGTCATCGGCGGCGCGGAACCGTCGAAATGAACCTCGGTTTTTTCATCGACCGGCCGATTTTTGCCTCGGTCCTTTCCATCGTCGTCGTGGTGGTGGGCTTGGTGGCGATGCTGACCCTCCCCATCGCTCAATTTCCTGAAATCACTCCTCCGGTGGTACAGATCGAAGCCGATTACCCCGGTGCGAGCGCGGAGGTCGTGGCGGAGTCGGTAGCCCGCCCCATCGAGTTGCAGCTTCCCGGGATCGACCGCCTCCTCTACTTCGATTCGACAAGTACGAACGACGGTCACATGACCATCAAGCTAACCTTCGAAATCGGCACCAACGTCGATATTGCGCAAGTCCAGGCGCAGAACCGCCAGAAGCTGGCCGAGCCGCAGCTTCCGCCGGAAGTCATTCGCCAAGGAGTGACCGTTAAGAAAATGTCGCCGGACCTGCTGACCGTCATGGTGCTCCGCTCCGACGACCCGCAGCAAGATGCGCTCTTCCTCTCGAATTTCGCGATCCTGCGCATTCTCGACAATATCAAGCGGCTGCCCGGAGTCGGCGATGCGCTCGTCTTCGGACAACAGAACTACAGCATGCGCCTGGTCCTCGATCCGGTGCGCATGGCACAGTTGGGTCTGACGCCGACCGATATCTCGAATGTCGTACGCGAACAGAACCGGGACTTTCCCGCCGGAACCGTCGGACGGGAACCCATGCCGATCTCCACGGAGCTCACCCTCCCGCTCTTTGCCGACGGGCGCATGTCCGACGTGAGCGAATTCGAGAACATGATCGTTCGAGCGATGCCGAACGGGTCGATGGTTCGTCTCAAAGACGTCGCGCGGGTCGAGTTGGGGGCGCAATCCTACGTGCTCGAAGGCCGCTATAACCGCAAGCCCACCGCGCTGCTTCTCACCTTTCTCTCGCCCGGCGCGAACGCCCTCGACACGGTCAAGCGAATCCGAGGGGAAATGGACAGACTTACCAAGGTCTTTCCGCCCGGTGTCACCTACGATATTCCCTACGACACGACCCGCTTTGTCGACGTCTCCATCAAGGAAGTGGTCAAGACTTTGGGAGAAGCCATGGTCTTGGTTGTTCTGGTGGTGTATCTCTTCCTCCAAAGCTGGCGCGCAACCCTGATTCCCGTCTTGGCGGTTCCAGTCTCGCTGATCGGCACCTTTGCGGGGATGGCGGCTCTCGGGTTTTCGATCAATACCCTCACCCTTTTCGGCTTGGTGCTCGCCATCGGGATTGTGGTGGATGACGCCATTGTGGTCGTGGAAAACGTGGAGCGCCACATGGCGGGAGGACTGTCCCCGAAGGACGCGGCCAAGAAGGCCATGGGGGAGGTGGCCGGTCCCGTGATCGCCATTGTGCTGGTGCTGTGCGCGGTCTTTGTGCCTGTGGGATTTCTCGGGGGTATCACCGGCCAATTGTACAAACAGTTTGCGATCACGATCGCGGTCTCCGTCGCGATCTCAGGGTTCGTCGCGCTGACGCTCAGCCCCGCTCTCTGCGCCCTGGTGCTGAAGCCGAGCCATGGGCCACGCAAAGGGTTCTTTGGACTGTTTAATCGGCTGTTCGAGTGGGTCAAAATTCGGTACGCGACAAGCGTGAGTTTCACGTTGAGGCACATGGTCCTCTCGCTGGCGCTGTGCGGGATCGTGATCGGCATCGCGGTGAAATTGTTTACGCTGATTCCCATGGCCTTCTTGCCGGAGGAGGACCAGGGGTATTTTATTACCGTCGTTCAGCTGCCGGATGGGGCGTCGAAAAAACGGACGGACGCGGTCCTCGATCGGGTCGAGCAGTATTATCATACCCTGCCCGCGGTGTACGGAACACAAGCGCTGTCGGGACAGAACTTCGTCTTCAATACCAGAGGAACCAATACGGCGACACTCTTCGCGCCCCTCAAACACTGGGATGAAAGGAAGAGCCAGCAGGACAATGTAAAGACTCTTATCGGGGGCGCGTTCAAGGAGTTTGCGCAGATCCCCGGCGCGCTGATCCTGGCGTTCAATGCTCCCTCGATTCGCGGTCTGGGCGCCACCGGGGGATTTTCCGTGCAGCTCCAGGACCCGAGCGGCGGGGACTTTAAACAGTTTGGCGCGGTCGCTCAGGAGTTCGTCGAAAAGGCAAGGCAGGACCCGGCGATCGGGGCGGTCAGTACCAGTTTTCGCGTGAGCGCGCCCCGAGTGCACGCCAAGATCAATCGAGAGAGAGCCAAAGCGCTCGGAGTGCCTATTTCCGAAGTGTTCGACACGCTTCAGGCCTATTTCGGAAACCTGTACATCAACGATTTCGTGAAATTCGGTCGTGTCTATCGGGTCCAGACCGAAGCGGAGCCTCAGTATCGATCGCGCCCGGCCGATATCGGCAAGATCTACGTTCGGGCATTGACTGGTCGAGAGCCGGCGATGATCCCGCTCGACACAGTGGTCACGACGACCTATTCCAGCGGGCCTGATCCCGTCACCCACTTCAATGGGTTCAATACCGCTCTTGTTCTGGGCTCAGCGGCGCCGGGCTACAGTTCAGGCCAGGCGCTCGATGCGTTGGAGCGAGTGGCGCAAGAGGTATTGACTCCTCAGGGGTTCGACATCGATTGGAGCGGCATTTCCTACCAGGAGCGTAAGGCCGGCTCCCAGTCGGTTCTCGCGTTCGGATTCGGCTTACTCATGGTGTTCTTGGTGCTGGCGGCTCAGTACGAGAGTTGGAGTGTCCCGTTTGCCGTGATCCTGGCCGTACCGTTCGGCGTGTTTGGCGCATTGTCGGCGGTGTGGTCGTCGGGGATGGCCAACGATATTTATTTCCAGATCGGCCTCGTCACGCTCATCGGGCTTTCGGCCAAGAACGCCATTCTCATCGTGGAGTTCGCGAATCAACGATACACGCACGGCCTTCCATTGAGGGATGCGGTGATCGAGGCGGCGCGTCTTCGGTTCCGCCCCATCCTCATGACCTCATTGGCGTTTATTCTCGGCGTGGTGCCCTTGGTTGCCGCCGGTGGGGCCGGTGCGGCCAGTCGGCATTCGATCGGTACGGGTGTATTCGGAGGGATGATCGCCGCGACGATTCTTTCTGTCTTGTTTGTCCCCTTGTTCTTCATGCTGATCCGAATGTTGGGGAAGCCTACGACCGGACCTGGCCAACAGGACGGAATCGGAAAAGACCGCACCGGACTTGCACCGGTGTCCGGGGAGGTAGGGCTTTAATATGCGTATCCTCTCGCTGCTGGGGCTTTCGGGCCTGCTGCTCGCTTGTGCGGTGGGGCCCGATTATTCGCGCCCCGATATTCCTACCAACGATTCGTTTCGCATGGCTAAGGAAGCGGCTGATTTGCCGTCTCTCGCCAATATGCCGTGGTGGGAACTCTATCAAGACGCGGAACTCCGGAAACTCATCGAGATCGCATTGGAGGAAAATAAAGATCTCGAGCGCACGGTGGCGACGATCGAAGAGTTTGAGGCGCGATTGTTCATCGCGAGGACCGACTATATTCCTCAAATGACGGGCACGGTCAACGGCCCTTTAGTCAGGCACGGCGGCGCCCGCATTCCGGGATTCCCCAACCCATTCAACTATTATTTGCAGGGGAATCTCGCCTGGGAAATCGACGTGTGGGGACGGATCCGGCGGTCGAACGAGGCGGCTCGCGGTGATCTGCTGGCTCGGGAAGAAAACCGGCGCGCGATGGTCTTGCAGCTGGTTGGAGGGGTGGCTCAGGCCTATTTCGACCTTCGGCAGTTCGACCTGCAACTGGAGATCGCCGAACGCACGTTGAAAGCATGGAATGAGTCGGTGCGAATCAGCCAAGCGCGCCACCGGCAAGGGTTGATTCACGGGCTGGATGTTGAACAGTTTCAAGCCGAGCGAGAAAACGCGGCGGCGCGCATCGCGGACTTCAAGCGCCAAACGATTCAGAAAGAAAACGAGTTGAGCCTGCTGTTAGGGAGGAATCCCGGTCAGATTTCCAGAGGGCAATCGCTGACCGACCAAGTGGTGCCGCCGGTCGTACCCGCCGGCCTCCCGTCAGAATTGCTGCAGCGGCGACCGGATGTCGTACAGGCTGAGCAGCAGTTGGCTGCGGCGACGGCCAGGATCGGAGCCGCCAAAGCCGATCGTTTTCCAAAACTTTCCCTCACGGGGCTACTCGGCATCGCGAATCCCAGCCTGTCCAAACTCTTCGCATCCGGAGGAGATTTCGAGGTCCTTGGTCCGACTCTGATCGGTCCCATCCTGAATGCCCAGAGTCTCGGGTTTCAACAACATGCCGCCGAAGCTCAAGCCAGGCAAGCGGTCGCCCAATACAAGCAGACGATCCTCGTTGCGTTCAAGGAGGTTGAAGACGCGCTGGCAGGCGTCAGTACTGCGCGGGAGCAGGCGGCTGCTCAGGAGAGGCAGGTCAGTGCGTTGAAAACGGCCCTTCGCCTCGCGAATCTCCGATACAAGGGCGGTCTCGCGAACTATTTGGACGTGCTGATCGCGCAACGGAACCTGTTCGATGTGGAGTTGGCGCTCGCGACGACTCGCCGCCTATACCTGACGTCGGTGGTCCAGCTGTACAAAGCCTTGGGTGGCGGTTGGTCGCCCGGTGAACAGGGACAGGAATGGGCATTGTCTCAACAATGGAAAGAAACGAAGCGATGAGTTACCAGCCGATTCAAAACTACGGCATCATCGGGAATATGCGCACGGCGGCGCTCGTTAGCATGACCGGATCGATCGATTGGTTCTGTTTTCCGCACTTTGACTCCCCGAGCGTCTTCGCGGCCATTCTTGATCACGAGAAAGGAGGCCGGTTCGAGATTGTCGCGACCCATGAGGACGTGAAGACCAAACAGTTCTATTGGCCGGACACCAATATCTTGATGACGCGCTTCTACTCGGCGAGCGGGATCGCCGAAATCGAAGATTTCATGCCGCCCGGTCTGTCGAGCGATTCCGCGTGGCGGCATTCGCTGATTCGCCGGGTGAGAGTGACCCAGGGAAGCATGGAGTTTCGCGTGCGATGCCAGCCCGCCTTTGATTATGCGCGGGCAACCCATCGCACGATCATCACCAAGCAAGGAGCCAGTTTCCACTCCGCCGGCCTCAGCTTGGGACTCGCGTCCGATATCCCACTTGCGGCGGGCGATCGCGGCGCCGAAGCGGTTTTTGTCCTGCACGAGGAACAGTCAGCGGTTTTCGTGCTCGGAGGCATTCAATCGGATGAGAACTGCGGTTGTTTTCCGTCGATGGGTGAGGCCGACGCACTATTCGAACAGACGGTGAACTATTGGCATCGCTGGCTGTCCAAATGCACCTACACCGGTCGCTGGCGGGAAGTGGTCTCCCGTTCGGCGCTCACCCTGAAACTCCTGACGTTCGAACCGACCGGTGCCATCATCGCCGCCCCGACGTGCAGTTTGCCGGAGACTCTCGGTGGAGGCCGAAACTGGGACTATCGTTATACGTGGATTCGGGATGCCGCCTTTACCCTCTACGGCCTGCTGCGGATCGGATTTACCGACGAAGCGGTCGGCTTTATGAGATGGTTGGAGGCGCGAGCGGGGGAGGTGGCGCCGGATGGATCGTTGCAAATCGTCTATGGCATCGACGGCCGCCACGATCTCACGGAGAAGACGCTCGATCATCTGGACGGCTATCGAGGGTCTCGACCTGTGCGAATAGGCAACGGCGCGTATAACCAACTGCAGTTGGATATCTACGGTGAGCTGCTGGACGCGCTGTACTTGTACAACAAATACGTGATGCCCATCGGGCACGAAGTGTGGACGAGCATCCGGCGGCGGCTCGATTGGCTGTGTGAGAACTGGCAGCAGCCGGATGAAGGGATCTGGGAAGTGCGCGGCGGCCGGCGGCATTTCGTGTACTCCAAGTTGATGTGCTGGGTCGCCATGGATCGCGGTCTTCGATTGGCCGACAAGCGGTCGTTTCCCGCGGATCGCGCGCGCTGGCTTCAGGTCAGGGACCGAATCTACGGCGAGATCATGGAGAAGGGATGGAGCGCCACCCGCCAGGCCTTCGTGCAGCACTATGGCAGCGAGTCGCTGGACGCGTCCAATCTCATCATGCCGCTCGTGTTTTTCCTCTCTCCAAACGATCCGAGAATGCTTAAAACGCTGGATGCCATTAATCGTTCACCGAAGCGCGGCGGCCTCGTGTCGGATGGGTTGGTGTACCGCTACGACAGTGAAACGAGAGAAGACGGACTTGACGGGAAAGAAGGGTCGTTCACCATGTGCTCGTTTTGGTTGGTCGAAGCATTGACCAGAGCGGGGCGTGTCGATCGCGCGAAACTGGGCGAGGCGCGGCTGCTGTTTGAACGTATACTGGGCTACGCCAACCACGTCGGCTTGTATTCGGAGGAGATCGGCCCAAGTGGCGACGCGCTCGGCAACTTTCCGCAGGCATTCACGCATCTGGCTCTCATCAGCGCCGCCTTCAATCTCGATCGCACGCTCGATGCCAGATCCAGATCGAAGGTGGGGTGACGATATGGCGACGAAGACATCGCGAAAGGCGCGCAAGCCCGGATTGAATACCTTGCGGGCGAAGGACGACAGCAGAATATCCCTCCGTCCTCTCAAGGTGCTGGTCATCGATGTGGGCGGGACCAACGTGAAGGTGTTGGCCACTGGAAAACCAACGCCGCGGAAAGTCCCGTCCGGCCCGTCCATGACTGCCCGCAACATGGTCGAAGCCGTTCGGCGGCTCGTTGCCGATTGGTCGTATGATGTCGTCGCACTGGGATATCCAGGCGCCGTCCGGGCCGGACGACCCGCGGTGGAACCGAAGAACCTCGATAAGGGATGGGTGAACTTTGATTTCGCAGCGGCCTTTGGCTGTCCGGTAAAGATCGTCAACGATGCCGCGATGCAGGCCCTCGGGAGCTACGCGGGCAGACGCATGCTCTTCTTGGGGCTCGGGACAGGCCTGGGCTCCGCGCTGATCACCGATGGGGTATTGGTCCCGATGGAGCTGGCCCACCTCGTCTATCGGAAAGGCCGTACGTACGAGGATCATGTCGGTTTGCGCGGGCTCAAGCGGTACGGCAAAAAGAAATGGCGCCGGTATGTCACCGATGTCGTAACGGCACTGAAGGACGCACTACAGGCCGACTATGTGGTGTTGGGCGGCGGCAATGCCAAGAAACTGGGGAAGCTGCCGAAGTGGGTGCGACTTGGCAATAACCACCATGCGTTTACTGGAGGGTTTCGCCTCTGGGAGAGGGCGTGGCATGATGCGCGATCCGCCTGCATCGTCCGGATTGGCGCAGAGGAGATGCGTCGAGGATCGTGAGCGAGCGTCGCCTGAGGATCGGATGAATAGGCAATTGGATAACCTGTCCCCATGTCTCACTCTATCGCCAGACTCGACGAACTGTCGAAATCGGCCAAGTCGTATCAAGCGAGGATCTCGCTACCGTGCTTATCCCGGTACGAAGTCTACTGACTCCCACGGAACAGATCGGCGCGGGCCGCTTCGTTGGTTCGCCAAAGGGAAGGTTTGACAGACGGTATTACGACGCAGTGCAGCTGGTGTCTGAAGTGGGACGCGCAGGTCAAGTCATTGCTTGCCGCTATGACAACCAATGTAGGGAGGGAGGATCATGAACACTGAACTCGAAAAGGTGAAGTCGTTCGCCAAGGATCTCCGGAAGACGTTTCCCCGCAGTCCTCGCGAAAAACTTGGCGGCTACGTGATTGCGGCGCGGTGCGTCGATAAGTGTAGAGCGTTTCTTCTGGGCATGAACGGCGAGTATAACTACTGGCCCTGCTCGCTGGCGAGCCAATGGTTCGCCTTCACCGGCATCACGCCGGAACAATTCAAAGACATGGTCGCCACCGGAGCCGCAGACGACGACGTTGCTCGATGGATCACTGAACACTCCCAGGTGAGGGATCCGGACGAAGTGCTGAAATGGAACAATCGGTTGCGCGACATGAGGCTCAGCGACATGAGTCTCCAGGCGCAGCAATATCTAGAAGAGTACATTCCCAAGTTCGTGCCGAACCACCGTCCCGTCTATGTGTGGTTCGATGTCTACGATTTGGAGGAGAAGCGGTTGTAGTGCAAGGACATCGCCACATGTTTTTGTGAAAGGATCGAGGACGAGATGGACAGCGTTCATCAAGGCAACGCCATACGACGCGTGATGGTGGGGACGGATCGTTCAAGAACGGCGGACCACGCCGTCCAATGGGCCGCTGAGTTTGCCGGCCGCTACGAGGCGGAGCTGTTTGTGTTGCAGGTCATCCTACCGCAACATCCTGCCACAACGGAGTTCGGCGCAGCTGAACACACACGAGCCGCTGCCGCCAATGATGAGCTCGAAAATATGGTGAGACAGTTGGCCGGAGAGCGCGGACATGCGTTCGTCGTCATGAATGACGATCCCGCGTTGGCCATCGTCCGCGCCGCTGAGCGAGAAGCCATCGATGTCTTGGTGGTCGGGAATTCGGGCATGGCGGGGAGAAAGGAATTTTTGCTCGGTAATGTGCCGAACCGCATCAGTCATAATTCCCGCTGCACCGTGATCATCGTGAATACTCAACTCTTAGCCGAGGGGCAGACGGCGGAAGCCGCGCGAGTTATTCCCTCTCAAGCCGAACCCCAAGCCGTGGAGCCTCGCCTGGGAGCTCGAGCGGTAAAAATCGCCACCGTGATGGCGAAGCATGGGCTTCAAGAACTCTTCAGCCAACGCGATCAATCGGATATTTCGGCACGTCGTGAGCAAGCCAAGCGCCTCCGTGCTGCGCTAGAAGAGCTGGGTCCCACCTTTTCAAAGCTCGGCCAAGTATTGTCGACCCGTCCGGATCTTCTTCCACCCGAGTATATAGACGAATTAGCCATGTTGCAGAGCCATGTCCCGCCCATGCCCGAGAGAGAAGTCGTTCGGGTGGCGGAGCAGGAATTGCGGGTGCCGTGGGAAGACGTGTTTGAGTCGATTGATCCCAAGCCGCTCGCGGCCGGGACGATCGCACAAGTTCATCGGGCCACGCTCGAAACCGGCGACCGAGTGGTCGTCAAGGTTCAACGGCCCACAGCACGAGCGGAAATTGAGCAGGATCTGGCTCTCCTTGAGGTCTTCGCCCAAAAGATCGGCAAGCGTCCCGCGCTCAATCAAGTGGTGAACATGGAGGCCGTGTTCAAGCACCTTTCCACGTCGCTCCAACGCGAGCTCGACTTCCGCCAGGAAATAGAGAACATCGGCCGGATGCAGGCGGTGCTCGCAGACTATGATCGGTTGGCGGTCCCTTCCGTGCACCAAGAGTTGTCGACAGCCCGCCTATTGGTGATGGAAGAGATTCAAGGTATCTCAATTACACAGGTGCCGGATGGTCCGGAACGCATCGAGGCGGCCCGTCAGCTCTTGGAAAGTTTCTATAAACAGATCATCGTCGACGGCTTCTTCCATGCCGATCCTCACCCCGGCAATCTCATGTGGTGGAAGGACCGTATCTACCTCTTGGATTTTGGCATGGTCGGGGCTGTCGATGCCGATGTGCGCGAGCACCTGTTGTTACTGCTGATGGCGTTGTGGAAAGAAGACACGGTGTTCCTGAGCGACATCACCTTAATGATGGCCGGGTCTCTTGATCGGAGCGATCTGAACGTGCCTCAGTTTCAGAGCGAAATCGGTGCAATGATCGCGAAATACCGCAAGGCCGCTCTGGCGGACATGCAGATCGGACCGCTCCTCCAGGAGATGAGCGCGATCGGGTTTCGACATGGCGTGCCGCTGCCGGCTTCCCTCACGCTCGCATCCAAGGCGCTGGCGCAAGTCCAGCTGGCGACTGCGCAACTGGATCCAAAACTCGATCCCTACGATGTGGCGGGCAAGTTTTTAATGCGGTTGATGATGAAACGTATGGGCGCCGCTCTGGATCCCAAATCGCTGGTGTATCAGTCGCAGAAGTTGAAAGTGCGAGCCGAGCGGGTCATCGAAGCCATTGAACACCTCATCGGCGCCCGACCCGGCCAAAAGCTTGTCGTCAATTTTAAGGCGAATTCACTTGAAGAGATGGTTCGCCGTACCGGGCGTCGCCTCGCATTGGGTTTGACTGCTGCCGCAAGTATCCTCGCGAGCGGGCTGACCGCTACGTCGGCGACAGTCGCGGGTTGGATCCCCATCACATTCGGGATCGTCGCCGGGCTGCTGATTGTTGGATTCGTTCTCGATCTGATGCGGGGACGTTAACGAGCGTTCCGCGCACCGTATTAAGATTTCGTTCCACCGCGCGTGAGCGAACGTAAAACGGCTTTTTCGAGCAGATAGGCGAGTACGGACATGCCGATGCCAATGAGCCGATACTCCAGTTGCCGTACAACGGACCGATGGCGGATCTTCATGGCTGAAGCACCGGTGCGCATGTCGACAGTATGGAGCAAACCGGCACGTGTTGCAATTAGGTAGTCAAGTTGTACGTCTCAGTCATGCATTCTTGAAAATACATCACAAATTGGCTTCCTATGAATGACCGCGTCTCAGCATGGCTCGAAAGCCTCGGTCTTGGCCGCTATCACGAGGCGTTTCAGCACAATGCGATCACCTGGGACATCCTGCCAGAATTGAATGATACGGACCTCGCAACCTTAGGGGTGTTACTGGGTCATCGGAAAAAGATCTTGCGCGCCATCGCCCAACTCCCGCAGGGCCGTGAAGGCGATGATGTGGAGCCTCTACCCATTCCGACCGATCAGGAAACGAAACCGTTCCTTTCCGAACGAGGTCAGGCGGAACGTCGCCAACTGACGGTCATGTTTTGTGACCTTGTCGGTTCGACGGCACTGGCTCGTCGGTTGGACCCTGAAGATCTCCAAACGGCCATCCGACGTTTTCTCGATGCCTGTGGCGAAGCGATCAGCCGATTCAACGGGTATATCGCAAAATAC
>JAHBWT010000001.1 GCA_019636815.1 Nitrospira sp. | reverse complement strand
GGTCCTTTCCGTCGAAAGGGCGAGAGGGGCCAGCGCCAGGCAGCCCACCAGCGTGAGGCTCCCCACGCCAAGCCCCTTACCCGTGAATAGATTCAGCATGTGCGACCTCCTTCGGTAGAGAAGAACTCGTATGAACAACGGCCCGTGCATGAAGGGTAGTCGCAGGGAGGCCGGGGCCGAAGCTGGCGGAAGCCCTAATATTCACCCTCGCCGGGCCTGGCCAAGCCTGGGGGGCTGGCCGGTCTTGGATACACAAGGGAAATCGGCGGGGTCTTGCCATCACAATGGCAGTAAGAAGCGTTTCACTGGCTTCGAATCAAACGAGAGATATGACCGGCCCGGAGCAGTCGCTTCTGGGAACGGATCGTAAAGAACGCTCGATCAATCCGTCGCAGAGAGGACCAAGCTATTTTAGAGAACCATCCAATGATAACTAGGGAATCATCTAGTCCCAGACATGCTGGGTCCCGACGTAGAGTGTGCGTGTTAAGGCTCCCGATCCAAAGGTTCTATTGGGAGTAATTCATCCATTTCACACAATCAGGGGGAGGCTTTTATGAATGCCGAGCAATTCAAAGGAAAGTGGCAGCAATTCAAGGGTGAGGCGAAGCGTCAATGGGGGAAGCTGACCGACGATGATATTACGCAGGCAGAAGGGAACTACGACAAGTTCGTCGGGCGAGTACAGGAGCGGTATGGTGATAAAAAGGAAGAAGTCATTAAGTGGACAAACGACTGGTACGAAAGACAGGCGGGTGAAGCCGGGGCACCTAACAGGTAAGCAAGCGAACAGGACAATGGATCCTTGCGCGGCAGACTTGCCGCGCAAGATGTACGCAAGCGGACCTAGTGGAATCGACTAGTGGGGCAAGACCACTCACACTGAACGTTCTTATATGGAGATTTTAAGAGAAGCATGTGCTGGCCAACCGAGAAAGAAGAGAATGCTCTGCACCAGCCGAGCGCGTCATCAGATCATGGAGAGATAGACATGAAAAGCGATCGACAACTGTTGTCAGCGTTTATCGTCGCGGGAAGCGTCATGATTGCGGGCCTATCCTTCGGTGGGACAACCTCGGTCTGGATACCGATGCTCACCGAGCGAGGTGATGCCCGCGTCGTACCGGTGGTCAACGATGACCAACTGAAGGGAAATTGGAAGCAGTTCAAAGGAGAGCTGAAGAAGAAGTGGGCGGACATCACCGATGACGACCTACTCTACATCGAAGGCCGCAAAGACAAGCTAGAAGGCAAGATTCAAGAACGGTACGGGGACAAGCAAGAGGAAGTGAAGAAGTGGGTCGACGAATGGTTCGAGCGGCATGACGCCCGGGGGCGCTCTCGTACAAAGTAGCGAGGAGCTGAACAGCGAGCTTATTCGGAGGATCAAGTGTGGCGCATCCTTGCTCCTTCGAATAAGAGAAGCGGGTGACATTGCGACCGGTTCTCCTCTCGCTCTGATGTTCCATTACCAGAATCACGTCCGCTTAGAGGAAAAGTTCGGGTTGTAAAATCTATCACAGAAAGGAAAGCAATATGTGGAAAGGACTCCTCTTATGGTTCCTGGGTGTTCCGGGAGGTATTGTTATCTTACTGTACCTCTTCGGGATTCTTTGATGATAGCCGACCCTCGCCGAGGAAA
Organism: Nitrospira sp.; assembly: GCA_019636815.1. GTDB lineage: Bacteria > Nitrospirota > Nitrospiria > Nitrospirales > Nitrospiraceae > Nitrospira_D. The sequence goes on along the minus strand of JAHBWT010000001.1, from coordinate 136,257 downwards.
ATGCCAAAGAGTTACGTCAGAGGAAAACTTCGTTAGGGCCTTGCTTCAAGAAGATGACAATGTGCTGGGTTGAGCGAGAATTCGAAAGATGGTCGGCTCAAGATCACGAGAGAGCGCATCCTTAGTCAGCGTGGCAACTGCTCCCGCGGCAATCAAGCGCTTGTGAAGGTCAGTATCTGTGTTAATTGTTACGCCGACGATTTTTACGCGTGGATTCTGTGCAAGAATCTGTCTGGTGGCTTCTATTCCATCGAGCACCGGCATATTGATGTCCATGAGGATAAGGTCGGGGTAAAGTGTGCCGGCCAACTCCACCCCCTCGCGCCCATCGGACGCCTCACCGATGACGGTCACTTCTTTCATGGTGGTCAAGAACTTCGCCAGCTCTTGTCGTACCATCGCGTGATCATCGACGATCATGACGCGACACGACCTCGGCCCGCTTGGCGACACCTCGCTGGTTCCCAGAACGGCACTTGACATGTCCGATACCGCCACCATGTCAGGCAAAGGCACGGACAACTCGATCCGCGTGCCGGATCCCGGTGAGGAGTGTACCGCCAACGTGCCACCCAATCCTTCGATCCGCTCCCTGATGCTGAACAGACCATACCCCGTTGCCTCGTAGCTTAAGGCGTTTTCGTCGAACCCTGCCCCGCCATCCACGACGTTGATTTGCACGATTCGACCGTCGCGAACCATTGTGTCGACGGTAGCCTCGCCAGTGCCGGCGTGTTTCAACACGTTGAACAACAGTTCACGGACGGAGTGAAACAGCAAAACAGAGTGGTCCTCCGGTAACGGCACCGCACTGACTTGAGACTGCACATGAACGCGAAGCCCTTGCTTGGAGAAATACTCCGTGAGCCAGTGAAGCCCCGCAATGAGGCCATGGGAAAACAGAATCACTGGACTGAGGCGAGAGACCAGGGTTCTGCAATACGTCAACGCTTGATCGAGCAACGAACTCACATCCTGCAAAAGTCGCTCGGTTTTCTTGTCCAAGGGATTGCGACAGAGCTGAGCGATCTTGAGCTTCGACACGACCAGCAATTGAGCGAGATAGTCGTGTAACTCAGAGGCCAGTTGCTTACGCTCCCGTTGCTCCGTCAGCGTCAACTCGGCGACCAGGCGTTGGAGGCGAGTATGTGACCGCTCAAGTTGTTTCGTCCGCGCGGCCACTCGGCGTTCCAGTGTGGCTTCGTGTCGTCGGAGACGCAGTTCGATCTGCTTCCGTTCCATCAGTTCCTGAGCCAGTTGTTCATTGACCTCTTCGAGTTTGGCAGTGCGCTCTGCAACGCGCTGCTCCAGTTCTTCGTTCAGTGCGACAAGAGCTTTTTGAGCTCGACGATGCTCCTCTCGAAGACGGCGTTGGTCCAGAACATGGTGGATGCCCTGTCCAAGTCGGGCGAGGCGATCTTTCATGAAGTAATCGGACCCACCGGCACGGATGAGTGCGACGGCCTCTTCTTCACCGATCGAACCGGAGATGATGATGCAGGGGATGTCGAGCTGGTGTTCTTGGAGCAACGTCACGGCGCGTAGCGCGCTGAACTGCGGCATGATGGCATCAGCTGTGATCAAGTCGAAAGGACCGTGGATATGAGCGAGAAAATCCTCTTCGGTGTCGACTCGCACCCACGAAGGAGAGAAGCCTTGCTTCTTGAGCTCGTGGACGATCAGCTCCATATCGGTTTCGCGATCCTCGACCATGAGAACACGGAGAGGCATCGGCGGTTGTTGGTCGGTCTGGGCCGGAGAAGACATATGGTGTCTTTTGCTTTATGTCACGCCGGTGGCTCGTTCAGGAGCAGCCAATACAGGCCGGCTTGATGCACCGCCTCCGTGAATTGTTGGAAATCGACCGGCTTCACAATGTAGCTGTTTGCCCCGAGACTATAGCATGTGTGAATGTCCGGTTCTTCGCGGGAGGAGGTGAGGACGACGATGGGAAGTCGGCAGGTACGCTCATCGGTCTTACATTGACGCAGCACCTCGATGCCGCTCACCAACGGCAATTTGAGATCAAGCAAGACCACCTTCGGCAGACTGGAGGTCGAGCGATCGGCATATCGGCCTGTGGCAAATAAATATTCCAGGGCTTCAGCCCCGTCCTGGACCACAACAATCCGGTTGGCAATATGGTGCTTCTTGAGGGCTCGAAGAGTGAGTTCAACGTCGTTGGGATTGTCTTCAACCAACAGGATGTCGGTGTTCGTCATGTGACGAGCTCCAGCGTGAACCAGAATGTGGCCCCCGCGTTAGGCTGTCCCTGCGCCCAGACCCGCCCTCCATGTCGATGCACGATGCGCTGCACGATGGCGAGCCCCACGCCGGTTCCTTCGAACTCCTCCGCTCGGTGGAGGCGTTGAAATACGGTAAATAATTTGTCGGCATACCGCATGTCGAAGCCGACTCCATTGTCGTTGACAAAAATTCGGCAAAACGTTGGCTGTTGATCGTCGGCTTGCCATCCGACCTGGATCTTCGCAACATCACGTGGGCGAGTGTATTTAAGCGCATTGCCGAGCAGGTTCGCAAGGACCAGTTTGACGGTCGTTCGATCTCCTCGACAAGTCGGTAAATCGGCGACGTCCCACTCAATCGTTCGGCCGGCTTGATCCGCGGACAGGTCGTCACGAATCTCCCGGACCACCTTTGCAATCGAGATAGAACTCATGGAGAGCTTCTGTCGAGATAGCCGAGAAAAGGAGAGCAAATCGTCGATCAAGCGACCCATTTGACTGGCACCATTGGAAATGGTCCTCAGATAGCGCGCAGCCTCAGGTTCCAGTTTATCGCCATAATCTTCGATCAAGGCCTGGGCGAATCCCGTCATGGTTCGAAGCGGTGCGCGGAGGTCGTGCGACACGGAATAGGAGAAGGCCTCCAGCTCCTTATTGGCCGCAGCAAGGGCTTCGCTTTTTGATTCCAGCTGAGCGTTCATCCTGGCCAATATCGCTTCAGATTCTTTTTGAGGCGAAATATCGGTTGTGGTGCCGAACCAGCCGCAAATGTTCCCCTGCTGGTCCAGTTGAGGAGTTGCTCTGGCCAGGTGCCAATGATAGGTGCCATCGGCAGCCCGTAGCCGATACTCGGTATTATAGGGGGACCCGGAGGCCACGGCCTCCTTCCAGCTCCGGTCAACTACCGGGGCATCATCAGGGTGAATGAGGGATAGCCAGCCGTACCCCACATTCTGTTCGACGGTCGTGCCGGTATAGGCCAACCATTGTTCGCTCAGATATTCGCAGGCTCCCTCGGGTCGGCACGACCATATGAGTTGCGGAATGTTCGTCGTCAGGGCGCGGTACCGCTCTTCGCTTCTCCGTAGGGCTTCCTCTGACAGTTTGCGAAACGTGATGTCTCTCATCGTCTGGGCAATGGCGACAATTCTGCCCCCTTCGTCTCGGATGGGGGACATGCTGATCGACACATCGATCCGGCGACCCCGCTGGTGGCATCGCTGGGTTTCGAACTGTTCCACGCTCGTGCCGAGCAGTACCCGATTACGAAGCTTCACCTCTTCGTCTCTCCGCTCCTCTGGAACCAACCGGTCCACGCTCTGGCCGATGATCTCCTCGGCGGCGTAGCCGAACAGACCCTCGGCTCCTCTGTTCCACGTGCGAATGGTTCCATTGAGAGATTTGGTGATGATGGCGTCCGGACTACCCGTCACGATGGCGGCGAGAAATCCCTGGGCTTCCTCGGCGGTCTTGCGTGATGTGATGTCGACATAGGTGATGACCGCGCGGCCTACGACGGCCGATAAGGGAGAAACGGTCATCTGAAACCACCGTCGTGTTAAGGGAGCATCGCATGAGAACTCCTGTTCGAACTTGTTCAGGCTTCCCTCCAAGACCGCTGTGATCCCTTCCAACGCTTGCCGAGCCTGCCCATCGGATGTCGCGGCCTTACGGACCGTCTCGAGATAGTTGCCCCCGATGCCAACGAACCCAGGAAGGTCCTCTCCACGGCTCTCCTTCGCAGATCTGTCCCAGAATTGGTTGACCTGGAGGATTAACCCGCCTGCGTCGACGACGGCGATGTGCGCATGCAGCGAATCCAGAACGGCCTTCCCGAAAGCCGTCTGTTCCTGGAGTGCCTGTTCGGTCCGATGCAGGTCTGTGATATCGGTATTGGTGCCGAACCATTGGAGAATCCAACCCTGGAGATCTCGAATCGGAACGGCGCGGGAGAGAAACCAGCGGTACTGACCGTCCCGTCCACGCAAAGGGAACGTATCCTCCCAAACCGCTCCGGTTTCGAAGCATCGCGAGATTTTTTCGACGACCCGGTCCACATGATCGGGATGGAGGATCTTCTTCCATCCCCAACCCTCCATCTCTGAGAGGGTTGTGCCGGTGTAATCGAACCACCGGCTGTTGTACCAATGAATCCATCCCTTCTCATCGGCGATCCAGGCAAATTGAGAGATGTTGTCTGCCAAAAGCCGAAACCGAGCCTCACTCTCGATCAAAGCCGCCTGTGCCGACTTCAGCTCGGAGATATCGGTTGTCACTTCGATGACGGCCGTGGGGCTTCGACTTTTCTCTTTCAGTAAGGTCCAGTTGGCGGAGACGGCGACGGTCGTCCCGTCTTGTCGAGTATGCGTGAGTTCGCCGGTCCATTGACCATTACTCAAGAGAGTCGCCTGAATCTCGTTCAGCGGTTGAGTCAAACGGGTCTGGAGCAAGTCATGGCTCATTTTCCCGACTGCTTCTCCTTCCGTCCACCCATACAACCGCTCATACCCCTTGCTCCATGAGAGAATCCGGCCGTCCACATCTCGGGTCATGATAGGCGCCAGATTTAACAGTCGGGTCTGATCGAGAAGTCGATCGGCCTGTTCTCGTGCCTCTGAATCGCGAACGACACGGTAAGTGCTGACCCCCAACAGTACCAGCGCCAGGACCGTTCCCCAGATGAAGGTGTGAAATGCCTCATCGGCTGCCCTCTTCTCCCGCTGATCGGCCCACCGGAGAAGCTCGTATTCCCGTTTGAGCATGGCGCTGAGGTCGCGCTTGAGGTCATCCATCAGAAACTTTCCGGCATTGCTTCGGACGAAATTAGTGCCCGCTGTAGGATCATTCTGTGCCACTTCCAGCGCCGTGCGGAGCTCCGCTAACTTCTTCTCCGTCAGCGCTCGTAGGGTGTCCATGTGTTTGTGCTGAAGCGGGTCCTGGATGGTCTTCTGCTCCATCGTGGCCAGCAGCGAGGGAAGTTGCTCGACAGCGACATGGTAGGGACCGAGGTATTGTGGATCATGAGTGAGCAAAAAGCCGCGTTGTGCGCTCTCCGCATCCGACATATACAATTGGAACGACAGAATCTGTTCAACGATGCTACGGGTTTCGCGAAACATCTCTCGTTGTTCGGTCCGTTCCCAATTTCGGTCTACAGCATAGATGGCCAAGCCTGCCAGGATGATCAATCCCAAGCTGAGGCCGATGAGAGTGATTTTCCGTTCGGTCAATGGAAAGTTCATGGAATCATATCCGGTAAGAATGCTTCGCTCGCATTTCACACAGGGGCGACATGTGGCTCAGAAGGTGGCGGCTAGCAAGAATAGACGAGGACAATCCCACCTCTGCGGTGCGTGCCGGTGTGGTAGCGTACGCTTCTGCTTGTGTGAAGTTCAACTCCGCCGTTTCCGCTGTTGGTGCTGACCTACCTCCTTCATCAGGTGTCACCGAGCAAACCGAAGCTAGGCGAAAGGTCAGCAAAGACTAGGGCATCGACCAGGACATCGCATGCCGAGTCTCAAGTACAGGTAAATAGAGAGTCGCGTGAGTCGAAATGATCCCCAGGCTGTTCGAGAAGGGTAGGGAGTCAGACTCTACGTAGTTGAAACCATAAGTGATAGTGATAAGGAGTTGGGGTGTTGTCATGGGTATTCTTACTCGGTTCATGCTGTCTGTAGCGTTGCTAGTGGCAGTCGGGTCGTTCTCTCTGGGGGAGCCGGAGAAAGCCGGAGCGGAAAGTATCTTTGACGATGTGGATGTCGGGCTGTTCTCCATCGGAGGTCGCGGGACCTATTTTGATCCGAAAGAGGGCGACGGCGAGTGGTTCGGCGGCGCGCAGGTGCGTGTTCATCCGATCCGATTTCTCGCGGTGGAGGGCTCCGTTGATTATCGGCGGAACGATTTCGGTGATACGCGGGTTCACTCGTATCCTGTCCAGGGCTCCTTGATGATTTATCCTTTGGGTCTCAAGCGCATTGCGCCGTTCATCCTCGGCGGTGGTGGCTGGTACTACACGACGGTCACAGGCCCCGGCAATTTTGATGATACACAGCAACGATTCGGTGGCCATGTCGGAGGGGGGATGCAGGTGTTCATCAATAAACACTTCTCCGCCGACGCCTCCTATCGGCATATCTGGTTGGAAAAAATCGAGTCGCAGAACGTCTCCCTTGACGATAAGAAGTTCGACGATACCGGGCACATGATCACCGTGGGATTGAATTTCCACTTCTGAGCATCGTGATGGCCTTCCGAATCTTTATGGGCGTCAAGCGAACCGAAACATCGGCAATTTGGATGGCGCGCACATGAAACATGAGATCGAGTCACTCCGACTCACCTGCAAATAGGCGTGTACGCACCGGTAGAGGAAGGTGGTGAACATGTTAACCATGAAACCAGGGGGGACATCATGCTGAGTTGGGCAGTCACATTTCTCGTTGTTGCAATCATTGCCGGGGTACTTGGCTTGTCCGGAGTTGCCGGCACGGCTACTAGCATTGCCTACGCATTATTCGTAATTTTTATTCTGCTTGCGCTCATTGGATTCATTACCGGGCGTAAACCGACGGTCTGATGAGGAATCAGTGAGCGAATCGATCGCTCAGATTCAGGCGCATCTCCGGTGAAGCCGTGTCCGTTCGACCCGTCTCTTCCCACCGGATTCAATGATATTGAATCCGGTGGCTCATTCTCTTCGCCTCAGGCGAAATGATTTCAATCGGCCTGCCCCGCTCAGCTCTCACGACGGTCGGGCCATCTGTGAGAGAACGCGAGGGGCGCAAGTGGCATCGATCGGAACCTCATTGGATGATTGAGCGTACGATTCAGTGCCCGTCGGGTTCAGGTCTTCCTGCGGTCAGACCATTGCCAAGAAAGGTCTCGGTGAGGAACCACCGACATGATCATCTCGTAGAGCTGATCTCCCCCTGACTCAGCGGCTGGCGCCGGCTTGCAGCATACCGCTCGTGACCTGTGCCACGGATTGCAGGACAGGCCGATGATGACCATAACTTTTTAAGACCAGGTGCCAGAGCATCTGAAACAGGGCACCCCCTAGGTGTGGATCTAGAGGCTTTGCCAGCTTCCCACTTATCTCCTCCGCATTAAATTCCAACCATGCCATCTCGAGGTACTCCACCGATGTGCGCATCATGGGCATGAAGGTGGCTCGAGAGACCGTCTTACTAACTGCGGCAATCAAAAAGGAGGTGGAACAATGCGAGTCAAGCACCGGATTCGTAAGACCGAGAGAGACCGAATTTCGCCGCATAAAGATGATCCCCGAGTTGCACAACTCTTGCTGTTTCTGTGTGGATCGCGAAATTGTATGCGCTGCGGAGGATTACTCGTCACGGAACGGCTTGATAGTGCGGGAGATGCGCTGATTGAGCAACAAGTATCTTCGTTGCGGTGTGTTCAATGTGGAGACATCGTCGATCGGGTCATTCTTCACAATCGCATGGATCCCGCTGCTCCGAGCCAACCCAGGCTGGAGGAAGATCCTTGGCAAAAGCAACCGGAGGATGAGTCTCCGACATTTCAGGAAGTCGCGAACGCGTAGGATGTGGGAGCTTCCGACTCCGCTTGTATTGCAACCCATCCGACAGTCACTTTTCGTCTCGTCGACGTTGATGAGTCGCCCGGTAGGCGGCTCTGGCAATGACTTCCGGTTGGTAAATAGAGGAGACGGATTCCGGGGCATTGCGGCATCCTGGTACGCATCCAGCTGAAGTGGGAGGTGTTCACAGCTGAGAATTGGATGGTGTGAGATGGATCTGGCTCACCTCGAGGAGCAGCTCCGTCAAGGCCTCCTCGATGAGACGTCAGGTCAGTACTGGACACCTAGCTGGTCAACATCGCAGTTTGGACTGTGCGTGGATGTAGAAATCCGGAAGGTGAGGGAATATCCTGAAGAAGCCCAAACTGATTCCGAAGAGGTCTTACTGATCCGTATGGGCAATTGAGACCCGTCTGACTGATCGCACACTGCTCGACTCTCTTCGTCTCCTCTTAGGCATCCACCAACTGTGAATCCTGTTGGTGTTCATTCTGGTTGTTCGCAGTTCTATTGGCCTTCACCTCCGTTGACGATGGTCGTCCGTGGGCCAAGGACCGGGCGCCCTTCCCGTGAACGACTTCGTTGAGCCACGTTCGGAGGGCGAATCTACCGATATCGACGAGTTCCGTTGCAAGCTGCCCAAGTGACTCGGCAAAGATAGGCCCGAGAGAGCTCGACACTGACGACCGTGTCGAAGACAGGCTTCGAGAAGGATCTTCCTCCTCTGATTGAGGGTAGAACGGATAGACACCTGCCCTGCTTGTCGTATCTGCTCCCGAAGAAGGCATGACAGGAGCGGCATGGGAACCGGGAGGATAGTAGGGGATGACTCCATTTCCATCTTGCCTGAGAAGGCGTCCCACGGCAAACCCCACCATGATGGCCCCACTGACCAGCACCCATGGATGATTGGAGACCAGGCGAGACGGATCCGTCGCGTCCTTGACCGAATCCACCGTGTCTTCGATCATCGACTGCGTACGGGTTGCAAAGTCCCCCGCCATGATCTTGGCCCCCGCAACGGTGGACGTAAAGCGGTGTTCGAGCTTTTCGAGTTTGTCCGCGATCGCGGTGCGTGTCTCAGCGATATCCTTCACGTCCTGGGCGATGCGATCCATGCCTTGATCCATTGAGCATCCTCCTTCATGGTATGGAACGTACGGATGGGCACTAGTCGAAACCGGTGCGCTTGCCGCTTGAGGTACATCAAGAAACCTCCGACGGCGACAATGAGAATGAGGGCGATCACCCCGCAACTCATCCACATCGCCAGTCCGGCGATGTCGTGAAGTGCGGCTGCCGCCGTCAAGAGTAAGAAAAGCAGGCAGAGGCCAGAGAGAATGCCGGTGATGACGGCGGTGGCCACGATACTGACCGCGCGGGCGCCTTCCAACTGAAGTTCATGGATCGCCAGCCGGACCTGTTGACCGCCGAGTCTCTTCACATCCTCTACAATCCCGTGGAGGAGACTGATCACGCCGGGGGGACCGGGAGTGTCCGATGGTCGTGTATCCTCATGTTCGTGCTGTGTCGGGTGCATGACGAGATCTCCTACCGAGAACGCCCGCGAGCCAGAAGAAATCCAATCCCGGCTCCGATGAGAACCGCATGAATCGGGTATCGCTTGATCAGGACGGTCACATCCTCGACGACCTCTTGAACACTGGACTCCTCCAGGTAGTGCGCCGACGAGCGCACTTTATCTGATACCGCGCTGACGACGTCGCCGACCTCTTTCCCGGTTTCTCGCAATTTCCCTTGGATCGCTTCGGACGCCCCCGAAATTTTCTCTCCGACGCTCTCCGCCGTTGCGCGCGCTTTCTCACTCGCCTTATTGGCGAGTTCTTCGCCTTTGCGCGCCATCTGTTCCCCGGTATTCTCGAGCGATTCAGTCCGATTCATCGTGCACCTCCAGATCAGATAGGATTGAATGAAGTTGGCGTCTGGTGCGAGTCTAATCGGATTGCGACGTGAGGCATACCAGAAGAAGTCCTAGTTCTCGCGCAGCGATATACCAGCTTTTCAACGAGGGCGACCACACCGTGTCTTCCTATTGGCATGAGTGGGGACATCGTTTCGAAAAGGATCTGTTCTGAAGGATCTTTCTATTATGAAGTGAAGGTACCGGGTGGACCGTAGACGACGCAGTGATTGATATCGCCGAGTTGGTGGATGGAAAGGCCGGCGCGGTAACTGCGGTAACTAGGGATTCTGCCAGTATTGCCGACGAGCCAATGCTAGTACTAACCATCATCACATTACTACATTTTGATTATTTAGGGCACTTTAACCAATGGAGGGTACCACGATGGTAGGTCTACTGATGGGAGCTTTCTTAGCTGTGGCGGTCGTACTTGGACTGGCAATGGAGGAGGGTCGGGCGGGGGAGGCAAAGGCACAATTGGAGAAAGCCAAGGGAGAAATGAAGGGAGCCATGGAGGAGACGAAGGGTGAGGTGAAAGCCTTGAAGGAAGAAGCCAAAGATAACGATGTGAAGGCGGAAATGGAACGAGCCAAAGGCACGGTCAAAGGGGCGGCCGAGCACGGCAAAGGCACGGCCAAAGAGTTGTCGGAAAAGATGAAGGACTAAGTCGACGCGCACGCGATTCGAGCAGGGGGTTATCGCCTATGACCTGTGCTTCCGAGCCCAGGCTATTCTGCCGGCCTATTCCGAATTTAAGCGCCGCCTTTTCATGCTCGATTATCAGCCGTCTGAGCGCAAGGATTATATTGAGTCATTTTTTGAGAATATCGACTGGAAGACTGTTGAGCGTCGTCTTACGCAGACGGTGGCCCCAACGTCTACCTCACCTTGGTCTTGACGGATTGTGTGGGCCGTCTGGGCCCATCGTACCGTACGGGTAGATCTTGAAGGAATATGACATCACGAGTTGCTCTACGTAAGGGAAAGGAGCTCGGTCATGCCTAATACAAATGCATCATTCGCACCCTTCACTCGGAGCGATGCCATAAAAAACCAGTTGGACATCTTGGCCTCGATGGACAATCAGGATCTAAGCCAACGAGAGTTGGAGTCGTTTGATGCCCAAACACAAGCGGTCCTTGCCCGGCTGTACGGGGAGGCCCATCAGTACCTGGAGATCTTCAAATACGCCACGTTGGGCGAGGCTGAGGCCTTAGTTAACTTACCGGAGTCTGCACAGGAGCCACAGTCAACAGATCGGTTCAAGACCGGTCTGCAACAGAGACGTCAAGCTTTGCTCGGAATGCTCTTGGAGATGCAGGCATTGGAAGCTCAGGAAACGAAAGTCTTGGCTGGTGAGGATCGAGAAGATCCACCCAGCGTGTAGATGCACATCAGTATGTGAAGGTATTGGACATGTTGCTCGACTGAGGAGAGGTCATTACGCCGGGGGAGGAAGCTCGTATGTGCTTCGTCCTCACTTGGTATGTGTTTGTTATGCTGGTGACCCTTAGCTTCGTTCATCCGCCTCACGCACAGGAGTCTCCACCCCCATCGGACAATATGAAGCCATTCTCTGTCACGGATCAGACAGGTTTTAAAGAAGGCCGTTTTAGAGGAGAAAGAATTGGTTCAGTCACCGCCGTAACAATCCACTTAGAGCGGAAATCGTCGGACGGGCGCCGAAATCATTCTCCTGGCATACGAGTCGGACAGTTCAAGCGAGCGACGTTCTCTGGCTAGGCAACCAGCTCGAAATTTTGGAAGAGCGATCGGTCACTTCCTCAATGGACGCTATTCGTTTACAAGCGGTACTACAAGAGATCCTCAGCCGCGTCACGCTCGCGATGTTCAAGGTATCAAGCGCTGTCGCTAAGACCAGTTGTGAAATCGAGCGATTCTCACAGGTTCTGGATCATCTCCGAGTGGAAGGAAATGCTCAACCGAGGCAACAAACACGCTGGAGAAGCACACGGTCATGATCGATATGGTTACCGTCTCCCCACGTCCTCGTTCCGGTATTAAAGGAGAATCCACGAGTGATGAGGCCTATGGGGTGCTCAGCGGGGAAGAACGGCTGGTGCGAGACATTATGACGCGCAAGATAGTTACCGTTCAGTCGTCCATGACGCGGGAAAAGGCGAGCGAGACCATCAGAAATCAAAAGACATCCATTCTGGTTATCTACCGGGATGATGAACCGGTCCATGCACTGACGGAGCTCGATCTAGCTGGTGAAAAAATCCCTCGAGAAGATATCTCCAATGTGGACACACTTCAAGAGATCTTCAAGCACCGTGCGGCTGTTCGATGTCGTGAGGATGCCATCCTGGCGGATGCTCTGCATGCGATGACCAAGCATCGCATCGGCCATGTCCCTGTGTTGGATGCAACAGGTGGGCTGGTTGGAGCGCTTTCACTGGTCGATGCAGTGGGAGCCGTATCACCAGCCGCCGCAGAACGCTGGTTGGCGAAGATGAAGGGCTGGTCCATGACACCACCTCCATCTAAATGATGCGCTGACATCAGTTAGCCCTTGCTAAGTCCCTCATCATCACCTCCCGACCTCGGTCAGGTTGGCGCATCATGCGCTCAACCGCTCAACTGACGAAATACGCGATCGCGAACGGGCTCATCTCCATTTACTGACGGGCGGGGGCCGGTGCGTGGACACGGCGGCTTCGCCATGGAGGGAGCGTTACAGTGTCGTCAGGCCTGCCGCCAGGGCAAAGCGGATTAACTCGGAGGTGGTATGGACCCCCAGCTTGCGTGCGATATTGGCCTTGTGAAATTCGACGGTCTTCATCGAAATATGCAGCTCCTCGGCAATCTGCCTGGTGTGGCCTCCATTGGCGAGCAGGACGAGAATCTGCCGCTGGCGCTCCGTCAAGTGCGCCGTATACCCTTCCGGCCTCGACCAGTCCGCCTCGATGACGTCGCGGATCTCGAGGCTGAGCTGGGCCGACACATAGCGTCGATTCAGCAGCACGCTGTGGACCGCCGCCAGCAATTCTTCCGCGGCGTCCTGCTTGAGCACATACCCCGTGGCGCCCGCGCGAAAGGCCTCACTGACGGCCACCGCATCGGTCCGCATGGTCACAAAAATGATCCGCACCAGGGGCAGCACGCGTTTCAGCGTTTTTGCCGCGTCAAAGCCCCCCATTTCCGGCATGTTCGCATCGAGAAAGACGATATCCGGATGCAACGTCGTGGCGGCCTCGATGACCTCGTGGCCCGTCCGCGCGGTGCCCACCACCGCAAAGGTCGGCTCCAGTAATTGGGTGACACTTTCCACGACGAGGGGGTGATCATCCGCGATGACAATCCGGGCCCGAGCCATAGCACGTCCTCTTTCCCACCCCTCCCGAGGGGTACGTCCTGAGAGGGAATCTCTTCTGCTGGCCTCCACGCCTTCTCGCCTTAATCCTGACAGGAGCGGTCGTCCTCGCCGACTAGACCAATCCCTAGCGCCATCGAAACACGGAGGGATAGCGCACCACCGACCTCCTGGCAACCCAACTCCCGGCAACCCCGGGAATGTGGCGACATATTCTCCCTCTATACCGAAGACATAGGCTCATCATCGGGTCTGACTCTCACGCGAGAGGATTGGTGCAACCCTTCCGCATCGAGCAAAGCGCCGAGACACATATCGGTGCCATCGTAATTCGACTCGTTGGCTTCTCCGATACAGTTTGTCCGTCATTAGACAGATTGTCCGTGACACCGTTACCTGGTTCATCGGAGAAGAGCTGTGGGGGCGAGGCGGGTTCATGTTTTCAAGGCCAAAGCGCGAGATTTCTTGAAGCCACCGAAAAACCGCGGGCAGAGTTTGTGCAGTTGAAAGCTCAGTCCGCGGCGATGAGGACCGAGACGCGAGGAGGAAGAAAAGCTCAGAGCGTGATGAAGCTCAATTAAAACCAGTACATAAGGAGGTTGTGATGGCGAAGAAGCACACGTTCGATCAAGACGAGGATGACATGCAGGAACAAGAGTCGGTAAACGCGCTGGAGCTTTTAAAAGAGGATCACCGAGAAGTGGAACAACTGTTCACATCGTTTGAAGAGGCGGATGGTCGTTCCCGGCAAGGGATTGCGGATAAGGTGCTCAAGGCTTTGGAAATTCATACCAAGATCGAGGAGAGCCTTGTGTATCCTGCTATTCGCGAGGCGACCGGAGAGGAGGATATGGTTGACGAGGCCAATGAAGAACACCATGTCGTGGGGTTGCTGATTAAAGAGCTTCACAAAATGAAGGCATCGGCCAAGGGGTATAAAACTAAATTTAAAGTACTGAGTGAACTGGTAAAACACCATATAGAAGAGGAAGAGAAGGAGATGTTTCCCGAGACGGAACAAGCCGATATCGATTGGGAGGAATTAGGGCAGGAAGCAATGAGTATCAAAGAGCGAATGGCGAAACAAAAATCCTCGCGCAACCAACGACGGGCGGCATGAAACAATAAAAGCAACCACAAAAGCAGTGTCCTTCGTCCGGGCGTTCCCTTGTCGGCCGTTCCGCAGGAACGCCCGTGTCTTTACTTAGTATGCAGGATGTCCAAGAGCTACGTGTTCGGTCCAATATTCAGAGAGTCGGACTTGGCGTGGCGTTTGCGAGTCATTGAGTCATCACTGAAAGGAGGTGACGTTTGCATGACGAGTCGAATGTTCACCCGACTTATCGGAGCCTTATTCCTGTTGGTAGGAGTCCTGGGGTTTATACCAGGCTTCCTGTCGAATCCTCACCCGGACGCCGTGCCGGCTTTATTTGCGGATGAGGGGTATGGTCTCCTCTTTGGCCTGTTTCCCGTGAACTGGATTCATAATCTGGTCCATCTGGGAGTGGGGATTGCAGCCCTTTCCTCTGCCCGCAGCGTCAGACAGGCGAGAGGTTTTGCTCGGGGCTTGACATGGTTTTACGGCATCCTGGCTGTGATGGGTGTCATCCCACCGCTCAGTATGACGTTCGGCCTCATTCCCTTACATGGTTGGGACGTATGGCTGCACGGCGGAACAGCCGCTCTTGCCGCCTATTACGGCTACGGCAAGCGTGCACAAGCTGCTGAAACAGCCGAAGACTACCAACGAGTCGCCTGAGCCTTCCTTCCTCATCGCTATGCGACAACGGGACCGCCATGCGGCCGTTGTCGCATAGCGGAGGTGACATCTTCCTCTCTGCATCACTTGAAGTCTGAAACATTGTGTCCATGCTCATCGCTAAGCTTGAGTCGAGCGATACAGGATAGGTATCTTAGGTATCTAGAGCACCGCGCAAGCGGGTGCCAATGTGGGTTGCTGGAAGAATAATAGACAGGGAGAAATCGCGTCCCTGTAAGACAGATTGAGCGATATGAGTCTGCCGCCTGAATTCCTAGGCCAAGAAAAACATATGAGTTGGATTCACGCTGAAGCGGCCTGCCTCTTGCACTCCTAAGGACTTTCCATGTTCAACCCATGATGGAATATGAGGAGGAAGAGAATGAATGCAAATTTGTCAGGGGGAAAACAGTACCGGACCAATACACAGGATTTAGAATGGAACGAAGAACGAGCGGCGTTCGATAAGTATCACACAAACATTGGCGATGGTCAGCGCGTGCTATCGGGTCTAGCAGGGATGATCGTCCTTGCTTCCGCATTGTCTCGCCGTAACTGGTCTGGTGCCGCGTTAACCATGGCGGGAATCGGGCTCCTTCATCGAGCGATAAGCGGCTACTGTCTCGCCTTCGGGGCCATGGGAATCGATATGAGTGGTAACAATCGGCCCGGACTTGCCAATGACACCAATAGGCTGGGCAGGCGCAAAGTGCATACGAGCCGGGCCACGAGAATTCAAGAAGCGATCGAGATCAATCGTCCTACGAATGAAGTGTATCGCTTCTGGCGGTCATTGGACAATCTGCCGCGCATCATGAACCATCTCGATTCGGTGCAGGTCATCAATGACCGGTTATCTCACTGGACGGTGAAGGCCTTGCCGGGCAGCCCAAAACTTGAATGGGACGCTGAAATCATCAACGATGTGGAGAATCAACGCATTGGGTGGAGGTCATTGCAAGGCGCGGATGTGGATAGCACTGGTTCAGTGGAGTTCAAGCCGATAGCTGATGGAAGGCAAACATGGCTGACCGTGACGCTGCAATATGAACCTCCCGGCGGTAAGCTCGGCACTGCCATCGCGAAGTGGTTCGGAGAAGATCCGAAGATCCATTTGGCCGACGATCTACAGCGATTCAAAGAACACATGGAGACGGGCGTCTTTTCTCACACCGGAGACCAAGAGGCGTCGCCAGGGCCTGGGCGATGAGATGATAAGGGTGCTGACCGCGTACCGCGTCCACCCCGTGACACACGGTCTTCTACAATTGGTATTTCTCGGGAATTTACTAGTTGTCCGCAACCATCATCGACGATAGAAACACAAAAGCATCTAGCGGTCAGTCGATTTGCGTATGCGGGATCGAGATTCAGCGCCGTATCTATAACGACGGGCGACTACTGACAGAGAAACCGAGCGAGCGCACATCAACGGTATCCGATGTATCCATTTTACTTATCCAAACAAGGAGGCAACTATGTCCGTCATAGAGAAATCTATTGAGATCAACGTTCCGGTTAATACAGCTTACAACCAATGGACTCAATTCGAAGAATTTCCGCGGTTCATGGAAGGCGTGGAACAAGTGCTGCAGATCGATGACAAACATTTGCACTGGAAAGCCAGTATCGGGGGCAAACAGAAAGAATGGGATGCTGTCATCACTGAGCAGATTCCGGATCAGCGAATCGCTTGGATGAGTCAGGACGGTGCCAAGAATGGGGGAATAATTACCTTTTCCAAGGTTGCTGAGAACACGTCGCGGCTCAACCTTCGTTTGGAATATGAGCCGGAAGGTGCCGTCGAGAAAACCGGGGATACGATTGGTATAGTCTCCTCACGAGTTGAAGGAGATCTCCAGCGATTCAAGAAATTTATTGAGTCACGTGGTCAAGAAACGGGCGCCTGGCGAGGAAAGGTCGCCTGAGTGAAGTGTGGCTCAATGCGTTCGCAAGCAGCGCCGCCATCAACCCGACGGCGGTGCTGCGGAGCTGCGACCATATCGTTATCGCTGGGGCCAAGCGCTTAGGCCAGCCCACTACTGAGAACTTTATCACGTCACCAGAGCTGACGCCGCTCCCGCGCATTCTGTCCCTCGCAAGACTGATTGGACATCATGATTTGAGAAAAGCCTGTTCATTTTGACGTAGAAATCCTCAGAATGTTGAAGAATAGCCATCGGCTCGCAAGTTGCTTCAGAGTTTTTGCTGAATCATGAAGTGACGTCGGCAGATAGTATTCGGAATGCCACACAGTATCGGAGTATCAGGCAAACAGGAGAGCATCATGAGCCGAGTCCTTCGATATATGCTATTCGTGCTTTTATACTTCTCTCTCTGGGCCTCTCCAGTCTCGGCTAGGGACGCCATTCTTCCTCAAGGAGACCCTCGGGTTCAGCAATCTGATGCTGCGGAACAAGAACGGCGTGAGGAAATCCGAAAAAACCGGCTGAAACAGCAGGGGCAGGGCGAAAACTACCGAATCGAGGGAGAACTACAAGGAGGAAGCCGATCTGCTACGCCGGATGAATCGCCCAACGGCCGTCAAAATACAGGAATTGCCGATCCAACTGTGAATCCCGGACAAGCTACCGGCATGAAAAGCATACGCGGAGAAATCATCAAATCTGAGGACAACACTCACACGGTGAGACAGAAGTCCGGCGAAGACAGGCTGCTCATTATTGATGAGTATACGAGGGGCGATACCGTGTTGCGTCTTGGAGATACCATCACAGGCACGATGACCCCACAGGGACGGGCCATCATTCTGAAGAAGAAACAACACGAGCCGTGAGACCCGATGCAAAAGAGAGATCGGACCAAGCCACTGCTCTAGCGTCATATGTGATGATGAGTGTGAGTACGACCCCATCCGTGGGCTGATGTGTATGGCTGATCGATCATGTTGAGTCTTCCACGGAAAACGTACGGCGATCCGAACGAGTGCCGACGGCCGTCGAATCAAAGAACGAGCAAGCGATAGCCGCCGTGCTGAAAGAATTCCAAGAATCCGATTCCATCCTTCATCGACAAGCACGAGAAGGGAGCCCTACATGACCAGTGAACAGAGCGAGCAACCACGCAGGGATCAGCGGCGAACACAACAACAAGAAAAGAGGGGCATGAGCACCCAGTCGGCGCAACATGTTCCGGAGACCAATGCCCGTGGTCGTCTGACTCAGGAACAGCGACTCGCAAACAGCCTGGGCTGGTTCGGCATCGGACTGGGTCTTGCAGAAGTTCTCGCCCCACGACGAGTGGCGGCCATGGTCGGGGTGAGCCAGGAGCACCGGACACTGATCCGCATGATGGGTCTCCGTGAGCTTGCCAGCAGCGCAGGGATCCTTAATGACCGATCTTCCGCCGGTGCCGTCTGGTCTCGCGTCGCGGGAGACGTTCTTGATCTGGTTCTCTTAGGGGCGGCCTTCACATCGGGTCGATCCAATCGTACCAGACTCGCGGCCGCGACGGCCTCTGTCGCCGGTGCCATGGTGATGGATGTCATCACGGCTCAGCAATTGAGCCGAGGGATTGAAACCAGAGGGGGTATGATCCGGATCAGCGCCGCGCTCATCATTGATCGCGCGCAAGAACCGTTGTACCGCCATTGGCGAGAGCTGAGCAACTTGCCGCAATTCATGAAGCATGTCATGCGTATTGAGATGTCGGATGACCGCCGGTCTCACTGGGTTGCGAAAGGGCCGGTTGGGTCAACGATAGAGTGGGATGCCGAGCTCACTGAAGATCGCCCAAATGAACTGATCGCCTGGCATTCGGTTGATGGATCCGAACTGGATCATGCCGGTTCCGTCCGATTTGAACAGGCGCCTGGAGGTCGGGGAACGATTGTCGCCGTGGAGATGCAATATCGGCCTCCACTGGGAACAGTCGGTGCTGCGGTCGCACCCTGGTTCGGCGAAGATCCGAACCAAACCGTAAAGATGGATCTGCGCAGATTCAAACAAATCATGGAAACAGGGGAAGTGATCACGACCCAAGGGCAACCGGCGGGACGTGAAGAAAGCACGTCGTGGAAATACGATCATGCCGTGCGCCAGTAGCCGGACGGTGCTGTTCGAAGGTACCTGTAGCTAGGAGATGCCCTGAGGAAATCCGATAGGAGGAGTTATGAGAGCCAACTGTTGGTACGGCAAACAAGACATGCGGGTGATGGACGTGCCAGAGCCGAAACTCCTCAACAAGCAGGATGCCATCGTTAAGGTCACGTCGACGGCCATTTGCGGGTCGGACTTACATCTCTATAACGGCTTCGTTCCGACGATGGAGCAGGGCGACATCATGGGCCACGAGTTTATGGGTGAGATCGTGGAGACCGGTTCGGAGGTCAAGGACCGACGCGTGGGCGACCGTGTCGTCGTCGCCTTTCCGATTTCCTGCGGGCAATGTTTCTTCTGCAAAAAGGAACTGTACTCCCTGTGCGAAAACTCGAATCCCAATGCATGGATGGCGGAGAAATTGTTCGGTCATTCGCCGGCCGGCATTTATGGCTACTCACATTTGACGGGCGGCTTTGCCGGAGGGCAGGCCGAATATGTGCGCGTCCCGTTCGCCGACGTCGGGACGGTGAAAGTCGAAAACGGCTTGTCTGATGAGCAAGTCCTGTTTCTCTCAGACATTTTCCCGACCGGCTATATGGCCGCCGAACAATGCAATATTCAGCCTGGCGATACGGTCGCCGTCTGGGGCTGCGGACCTGTCGGCCAATTCGCGATCCGTAGTGCTTTTATGCTCGGGGCGGAGCGTGTGGTCGCCATCGACCGGTTTCCGGAGCGGCTCCGGATGGCTCGTGACGGGGGAGCGGATACGATCGACTATGAAAAGACGGATGTCTACGACACGCTCATGCAGCTCACCGGCGGGCGAGGGCCGGACTCTTGCATGGACGCCGTAGGGCTTGAAGCGCACATGCCGGGCCCTCTTTATTATTACGACCGCGTGAAACAAGCGGTGATGTCCGAATCGGATCGACCCATCGCCCTGCGCCAAGCCATCATGGCCTGCCGAACAGGAGGGACTGTCTCCGTGCCGGGGGTATATGGCGGCTTGATCGATAAAATGCCCATGGGCGCGGTGATGAACAAAGCGCTGACGATTAAAACGGGACAGACGCATACTCAGCGATATTTTCAACCGTTGCTGAAACGTATTGTGGACGGTCAAATCGACCCCGCTTTCGTCGTGACGCACCGCATGAAACTGAAGGAGGCGCCGGAGGGGTTTGCCCTGTTCAATCAAAAGGAAGACGGTTGCATCAAAATCGTCATGACTCCGTAGTGGGAGGGAGGCGCCATGAATATTGTGATTATTGGAGCGGGCAACATGGGCTCCGCCTTTGCTCATCATTTGAGCGCGTCGGGCCACCAGGTGACGATCACATCCAAAAAACACCGAGCGAGCTAAGGAGGTAGCCGGTAAGGTCGGCAGCGAAGTTCAGGCCGTGCCGCTGGCAAATGCGGCGCAGAATGCCGCCGGTATAGGATTCCAGCTCATAAGATTGATTAGGGAACGATATGATGAAAGTCGCTTTAATCGGAGCAGGGGGTTGTGAGGCCCAGGCTGCACCAAACTGCTCCAAGACTAAGGAGGCGAAGATGGCCGATAGATACGCATGGGTTCTCAGCATAGTATTGATATTCCTCTCGACAGGGAGTGCGGCGGCCGCTGACCACGTCAAAGCTGTCTTCAAGGACGGCAAGGGAAAACAGATCGGCACCGCCACATTGATCGCGACGCCGACCGGCCTGCTGATCGAGGCCGAGTTGACGGGCCTGCCGCCGGGTGAGCATGCCTTCCACATTCATCAAACGGGACGATGCGACGCCGCGGACGGATTCAAATCCGCGGGACCTCATTACTCATCCGAAAAACGTGAGCATGGCTATAAGGTCGAGGGAGGCCCGCATACAGGCGACATGCCGAACCAGTTCGTTCACGCAGACGGTACGCTTCATATTCACCTATTCAGTCCCAACGTATCTCTCTCCAACGGCGACGGTGCGTTACTCGATAGCGATGGCTCGGCTTTGATTGTTCACGCGAAGGCGGACGACTACAAAAGCCAACCGGCGGGCGATGCGGGCGATCGAATCGCCTGCGCCGTTATCGAACGGGTCGGTTGAGAGCCGTCGGGTTTTTCTGAATTGGCGGGCGCACCTATTCTCCTTGGACAGCTTGTCCGAGAAGGGACAGCTTGTCCGGTATTTATCGCTTATCTTTCCATTTAAGCATTATTTGAAAAGGTCTACTCCTTGCAGTTCCGCTCCCCGTGATGAGTCATAGCCCGATCCTGCGCGGCGTATCCGTGCTGCTGTTTACCGGTGTGATAACGGCTGGTGTGGGCATTCTTTATTCCTCGGGCAGTTCGGATTCGGAGAGCCAAGATATGCAGCCTGTGTCATTCAGCCATGCATGGCATGCCGGACAACTGCAAGTGGATTGTTTGTACTGCCACCGTTTTGCCGCCGTTTCCGCGACGGCAGGTGTCCCGTCCGTTCAACTTTGTATGAGCTGCCATGGCAATCTGATCGAAGAAAACGCCGAGGCCCAAACACTATCGAGATACTGGCATCAACAACAACCAATACCGTGGGTGCGGCTGCAGCGGCTGCCAGACTTCGTGTATTTCTCCCATGAAATGCATGTGAGAGCTGATTTGAACTGTACCGACTGCCACGGACATGTGGAGCGGATGTCACATACGCCGCGTGCCGCCAGCTATGAAATGGGCTGGTGTCTTACCTGTCATCGACAGCGCGGTGCGTCGCTGGACTGTTTGACATGCCACCAATAACCATCAAATCTTTCATAAATGTAAAAGTTCCATGAATGTCAAACGTCGGACGCTCTTAAAGACGGCTGCTCTCGCCACGGTGGGATCGGTCATGCCTGGATGCCGACAGCACGTCGATCATCTGATCCCATACCTCTTGCCTGACGACGAGATTATACCGGGTGTCGACGATTGGTATGCCTCCGTCTGCAATGAATGTGTTGCCCGATGCGGCGTGCTTGTGCGTACTCGGGAAGGCCGAGCCAAGAAGCTCGAAGGCAATCCCGACCATCCGGTGAATCACGGGAAACTCTGTGTAAAAGGACAAGCCTCGTTACAAAGTCTCTACAACCCTGATCGGCTTCGGCACCCGTTTCAACGAGAGGGTCCTCGAGGGGAAGGGACGTTTATCCCACTCGAATGGGAAGAAGGTCTGCGTCGTTGCACGCAGGCCTTCCAAAATATCAGTGAGCCGCCGATGATGGTGACAAGGCCGGTGTCCGGAACCCTTGCCCGATTGTTATCTGATTTTATGGATTCAATCGGTGGCAGACTCTACTTTTATGCGCCGGACGCGGAGTTGCCGCTGCATGCCGCATGGCATGAGAGCATGGGATCTGACGCTTCACCGTTCTATGATCTGGCTCACGCGGATTATCTGCTGTCCTTCGGCGCTCCTTTCCTCGAACACTGGCTGTCGCCGGTCGCTATGGGCATCGCCTTCGGACACATGCGGCAAGGCCGGACGACGGTGCGTGGCCGGTACATCCACATTGAGCCTCGGATGTCGGTGACTGCGGTGAATGCCGACCAATGGATTCCCATTCGCCCGGGCACGGAAGGGATGTTGGCCCTTGGGATCGGACAGCTCATTCTCGATACCCCTCTATCGGCATTGGCAGGGAAGGTACTAGACCGGTTCCGCGGATTCTACGGCACTGTCCGGCTGGATGAAGTCGAGAGCGCCACGGGCGTTGCGCGCGACGTCATCGCTCGTCTGGCTCACGACTTCGCTTCCGCGCGTGCTCCCCTCGCCATCGGAGGTGGCGCTGCCTGCTCACACACGAACGGCACGATATCGTTGATCGCCATCAACGGCTTGAACGCGCTGGTCACGAGTATGGGGCGAGAATCCGTGGCGCGTGGCCTTCGACAGGACGAAACGCGACTTGAGCGTTCGATCCCGTGGTTGACCGAACAGATGGTGTTCGAGTTGGTGGAGAAACAGAAGGAGGTCGACGCTCGACCAGCATTGCTTTTGTATGGCTGCAACCCACTCTTTACGATGCCGCCGTCGGTGCCGATCAAGGCATTGTTCGAACGGGCGTCTTTCGTCGTGAGCTTCGGTTCATTTCTGGACGAATCGTCAGAGTATGCCGACCTCCTGCTACCGGATCGAGACATGTTGGAGTCGTGGGGCGATCATGTCGCCGAGAGCACGACACAGACCATTGGATTGTCCCAGCCCGTCGTGACACCGTTGTATGACACGAAGCAAATCGGCGACACGATTCTTGATCTCAGTCGCCGGTTGGACCTCGGGTACGTGCAAGCCCCGACATTCTACGACCTGCTGCGCGAACGATGGAAAACATTTCTTGCCGACAAGCCTCATGATGAGACGGCTGATTGGTTTGAGAGCGCTTGGATCGCCAGTCTGCAACAGGGGGGCTGGTGGCAAGGACCAAGCCGTCGTGCGCTGCCCGTAAACTTCGCTCCGTCGCGGGAATTCGAACAGGCGGTCTTCTTCGGAGAGGAACACGAATATCCCTTTGTCCTTCATCCCTACCCCTCGATGGCACTCGGTCATGGCGAGGGAGCCAATCGGCCATGGCTACAAGAATTGCCCGACACATTGACAACGGTCGTGTGGGGATCTTGTGTGGAAGTCAATCCCAAGACAGCGAGAGATCTGGGCATCGCTCAGGGGGATGTCGTGCGTGTGACGTCGCCATTCGGATCGCTCACTGCTTCGGTCGTACTCTTCCCAGGCATCCGCCCCGATGTCGTGGCCATGCCGCTCGGACAGGGCCATGCAAGCTATGGCCGGTACGCAAAAAACCGAGGTGTGAACCCCGCCGAGCTGCTGGCTCCGGCTCTGGACACTGTGACCGGAACCCTCGCAGCAGGCGCCACCAGGGTTCGCATCGAGCAGACCGGCTTGAAAGGACGGCTGGCAATGCTCGAACGGCCGACAGTAGAAGAGAGCAACTTGATCACGATCAAACCGCACTGAAAACGGAGGACATCCTGAAGGAGGAGGCGCAACCTATGAGCGAGGAAAAGAAAACTCACAAGTGGGAGATGGTCATTGATCTCGATCGCTGTACGGGTTGCGAAGCCTGTGTCGTGGCGTGCCATGCTGAGAATAATGTTCGCATTTCAGGAGAAGATGAGGCGGCGCAAGGTCGCGCGATCAATTGGATCAGGATTGAGCGGTACTGGGAAGGGGAGTATCCCGATGTCCGTACCCGGTTCATGCCGGTGCTCTGCCAACATTGCGATGACGCACCGTGTGAACCAGTCTGCCCGGTCTACGCCTCCTACCACACGCCCGAAGGGCTCAATGCCCAAGTCTACAATCGTTGCATCGGCGTCCGTTACTGCGGCAACAACTGCCCGTATACCGCGCGACAATTCAATTGGTTCGACCCGCACTGGGATGAACCGTTGGCGGAACAACTCAACCCTGACGTAACGGTCCGACAGAACGGCATCATGGAGAAATGTACGTTTTGCGTGCAACGCATTCGGCAAGGCAAGGAGCGGGCGGAAAAGGAAGGCCGGCCTGTCCGTGACGGCGATATCACGCCGGCCTGCGTCCAGACCTGTCCCACCTCCGCATTGGTATTCGGAGATCGTCGTGATCCCGACAGCCGCGTCTCAAAATTGGCCCGCCAAGACCGCGCCTTTCATCTGCTGGAATCGGTCGGGACTCATCCGGCCGTGACCTATTTGAAACGGCTGACATAGAGACAGTGCTGGGTAAACCGTGGACGACAGATAGACGAGCGGAGATGGAACAAGAGGACAGACACTGGGAACGGATTCCGAAGATCAATCACGAACTCCTGGCGCCCCTGCTCGTGACCCATTGGACGTATTTTCTGCTGATCGGTGTGCTGGCCTGTCTTGTGGCGGCCGGCGCCGGCGCCTGGACCTATCAAGTCCAAACCGGTATCGGGCAAACCAATTTGCATCCGCCGATCTTTTGGGCGGTCTATATCGCGTCGTTCATCTTCTGGGTCGGCGCAAGCCATTCAGGCACATTCATCTCAGGCGTGCTGCGTCTGACGAAGGCAGAGTGGCGAAGGCCTGTCACGCGAATCGCCGAATTAATGACCTTCATTTCCTTGATAATCGCCACCTTGTTCGTCTTCTACCATCTGGGGCGCGTCTGGCGCTGGTACTATTTGATTCCCTATCCTAATCAGCGGGAAATGTGGCCGAATTTTCGGTCGCCGCTCATGTGGGATGCGACAGCAGTCTTCACCTATGCGACCGCCAGTACAATCTATCTGTATCTGCCACTGATCCCCGATTTTGCGCTGCTGCGGGAACGAATCGGTGGCTGGCGCAAACCGCTGTACCGAGTACTCTCACTCGGATGGACCGGCACGCAGAACCAATGGCAGATCCTGGAAACCGCCATGCGGATCATTACGCCGTTGATCGTGATGGTGATGATATCCGTCCATTCGATCGTCGGATGGGATTTCGGCGTGTCGCTGGTGCCCGCGTGGCACTCGACGATCTTCGCGCCCTATTTTGTCGTGGGCGCGGTGCATTCCGGTATGGGATTGGTGGCGATCGGGCTGTACGTTCTTCGTAAGATCTACCGTCTCGATGACTATATCACGCCGGAGCATTTCGACAAACTGGCCAAGTTGATGCTCGTGACGACGTTGAGCCTGGCCTATCTGTATTTCGCCGAATTGCTCACCATCTGGTACGCAAACATTCCTGATCACATGTGGGTGGTGGACGCGTTATTGACCGGTCCGTTTGCCGTACCGTTTTGGTTCATGGCGACCTGCATCTACATCCTCCCGCTGGCCACCTTGACGAACCCGGCCTTTCGCCAGTGGCCGCTGGGTGTCATGATCATCGGCGTCCTCATCAATATCGGAATGTACATCGAACGTGTCTTGATCCTGGTGCCCCCATTGTCCTATCCCCGATTGCCGTTCAATTGGGGAAGCTACTTCCCGTCTTGGGTGGAAATGACCATCATCGTCGGATCATTGGCGCTGGCGGTCCTTCTCTATGCCCTGGCCGTCAAGATCGTCCCGGTGATTTCCATCTGGGAGGAAAAGGAATGACTCGTTCATGCGTCCTGTCACGGAACATGAGATGACGGTGCGGGCTCTCTTCAAGCCGTCCGTCTATCTGGAGTCGCTTGTCGCGAAACTCCGAGACGCAGGTGTGCCGGAGGACGCTGTCGAGATCCTCTCTCCATTGCCGCTTCATAAGGCGGCTTTGCTGCGTCCCGCACGTGTCCCGTTGCACGTTATCACGATCATAGCTGGTGTGGTGGGCATCAGCCTCGGGGTCATGGTCGCCGGAGGTACGGCGCTTCTGTATCCCATCGTAACGGGAGAAAAACCGATCGTGGCCCCTCCGGTCCTCGGCATTATCGCCTTTGAAACTATGATGCTCGTGGCGATCGTCACGACGTTCGTAACGATGCTCGTCCGGATTCGGTCGGAAAGCCGGAACGCCGCCGAACGCGATCCGCGCATCGATGATGGGTTCATTGAGGTGATCCTCTCTCTGCCGACGGATTCGGCTCGGTTCGAGATGGTGCGGGACCTTCTGCAACAGACCGGCGCGCTGGAAATCCGGCATCGCCATCCAACGCCGTCGGTCCCGCATGGAGCGGAGCGAGAAGGACGGGTGACCGCCGCCGTCCTCGTCGCGGCCTGGAGCTTGTGCGGGATGCAGGCTTGTTCGCGCGATATGCAAGAGCAACCGTCGTATCAGCCGCAAGAAGCGCCGCGCCTCCATTCACCGGTAGGTTCGGTGCCGCGAGAGAGCCGGTCGGTGCTAAAGTCTCTGCCCACTCAACAGCTGGTCGATGAAGGAGCCGGCCTCTTCCGTATCAACTGTTCCCATTGCCATGGCATGGACGGGACAGGCAACGGTCTGGTCATCGCCTATTTGAAGGAGAAACCCACCGACCTCCTCGCTCCGGATGTACAGGCATTATCCGAGGCTGCACTCTACGATACGGTGACGTATGGGCGGTCGGTCGATGGGAGAGATGTGATGCCGCCCTTTAAAGGTGAGATGTCGGCCGAAGAGCGGCGCTCCGTAGTCATGTACGTCAAATCCTTGTCTCAACCCTAGCAACAGGCTGGTCCGCCGACTCCATATCCACTATGCCGACACTTCCTGGCATCGAATTCCCGCTGATCGGAAACAGTCTCGCGATTGGCCTATTCGCCCTGCTGCATATCCTTCTTGCCGGTTTGGGGGTCGGATTCATGATGCTCGCGCCGCCCGCCGAATGGGCGGGAGAAAGACATCCATGGTTGCTCGACGCCGCCCGATCGATGACGAGGTTTACGATCGTCACCTATACGGCAAGCGTGGTGTTGGCGGTCATCATGGTGCAACTATTCATTGGGCTGTTCCCGGTGACAAACGCGTATCTGTTCAATCGCTTTCGCTACCCGATCTACGTCGCCATGATTGCCTTTCTCCTCCAGCTCTTGGCGCTCTATCCCTACTATCATTATTGGGATGCCTTGCGCGCGAGGAGTCCGGGTATCCATCGGACACTCGGATTCCTCGCGGCCTTGCTCATGCTCATCTGGGTCGCGGTGCTCGACGGAATCGGGTCGTACATGCTCACCCCGGCGCCGGCTGACGATGTGTGGAGCCGGCTCGCGAATCCGACCTGGATTCCTCTGATCGTACATCGTTTTTTGGGGAATCTCGTTATGGCCGGATACGTGATGGCGGGGTATGCCGCTTGGCGGCTTGCCGCCGCGCGAGGGGAGGACGTCGACTATTATGTGCACCTATTGAAGATGGGGCTACTGATCGGCTTCATCATGCTGATGATTCAGCCCTTAAGCGGATTGCTCTATGCCCGGGCGATCAGCATGTCCGCGCCGGAGGCCTATCGACAACTGACACAAGGACCCTATCAGCCATGGATCTATGCTCAATTTCTACTGATTGGCGCGTTATTTCTCGGCAGTCATGTGTGGCTTCACCGCGTATCTTCGGCGGGGAGGCCGGGGAGGTGGCGCCTTGTAGCTGCCGGCTCGTTCGCACTCGCGATGGTGCTATCCGTCGGCTATCCGGATCCGGATCTCCGGCGAGGCTGGACCTTCGCTCTTGTGGCGCTGAGCGCCGTGGTGCTGTACCGAGCCCGCCGCCTACTGGCGGATGGCTCATCATCGGAACGGTACCAGAGACCGTTCATTCGTTTCCTTTCCACCGCTCTGGCGGTGGTTGCTGTGATGACGTACCTCACGATGGGGACCATCCGGGAGACAGCGCGCCGTCCGGACACCGTGCGGAATGTCATCTCCCTTCATGACGAGGCCAGGCAACCCGCAGCATTTCGACAAGGAGTTGAGGACCAGCCTAAAGGTAAGCCTCCTCAAACTGAGCATCCACCTTAACCTTCGGGACTCGTTGGACTTGTATGGACCTCGAACCACTCAACATGCCAATGCTATACGGCCGTGTTGCCATTGCCTTGGCGGCGCTGAGCCATAGTCTCTTCGCCACGCTGGTCGTCGGCAGCGCGGTGATCGGTGCAGTCGTCGCGACGCTGGCACATATGACGGATCAGCCCAGGTATCGGAGGCTTGGGCACATGATCGCGTTCGCTCTGGTAGTGAGCACCGCCACGATTTCTTTTTTCGGAGTGTCATTGGTATTCGCACTCAACATATTCTGGCCTCAGTTTTGGCACAAGATCTTTCGGATCATGTTTTGGCCGTTCGTGCTGGAAGGACTTTTGTTCTTTGGCGAGGCCGTCTTTGCCTATGCGTGGTACTACCTGTGGGACTGGTCGAGCACCGCAGGATGGCGCAGAAACGTTCATTTGGCATTCGGTTGGCTTGCCGCCGTCTGCGCGGTGGTGGCGATGTTTTTTATCGATATCACCGCGTCCTACATGTTGACGCCGCATCCCACTGACTCGTCGTGGGCCAATATCTTGAATCCGACCATGATCGATCTCGACCTTCATCGGTGGTTCGGAAACTTGACGTGGTCCGGATTTGCCATTGCGGCCTTGTGCGGCGCCGCGTTCCTCCTTGCTCGGGCTGAGGAAGACCGCCGATTTTATCGCTGGGCCGGAGGAGTCTGCTTCGGCGTGGGATTCGGAGCGCTCTTGATCATGCCGGTGATCGGCTATCAATATTTGCTGCACGTGCGGTACGCCGAACCGCAAGCGTTTCATACACTCATGCTCGGTGCCCGCTCCTGGCTGTTCGATCTGGTCGCCCTGCTTTATGGACTGATCGCCGTGCTGGGGTCCTTGTATATGCTTCGCGTTATCCGTTCGAGCAGCAGACCGGACAGCGCCGCCCGCGTAATCCTTCCGATGTCCTTAGCGGTGCTCATCATCGCCTGGCTGGTCTTTGCCATGCCGTATCATCTGCAACATATTCCCTTCCTCTCGAGACTGACCGACGCCGAGATCAATCCCCTCGGTAAGATGCAGCCGAACAAATATTTCGCGATCGTGGCGCTCGTGTTCTTCGGTCTACTGAATTGGATCCTCTTTCTACGTTCCTTTACTGGTTCTGCTTCTTGGTGGAAGACCGGCGTGATGAGCGTCCAGGATCACGGGAATCAAAAGATCCTCATCACGGTCGCCCTGTGCGCCATGCTGACGATGCTCAGCATGGGCTGGGTGCGAGAGACGGCCCGAGCCTATAACGGATACCTGATCTACGGGGTCACGACCCTTGAGGATGAACGGGCTACGTACGATGGGAAGCCGGCTCCTTGATGCGACAACACCCGCGTCAGCACCATTGCCGAGCTTGTGATGATGCTGCTACACGAAAAAGGTGAACCATGAAGATCGATCGGCGTTCGCTGCTTCGTTTTTCTCTCACCTGGCCGGCGACCCTGCCTCTCTGGTCCGGCACGTTGTTGCAGGGGGCCGAATTCAAAGATGATCGGCGGGAGGAAACACTCACGAAGGCATGCCCGGCCCCGACCGACAGCATCGCCGACGCAATTGTCATAAAGCACGAGGATGTGTTCTTCGTGGCGCGGCCGGACGGAAGCGTGCCTCTCAGGAGCTCTCATGGCATGGGTCTCTATTATCACGACTGTCGCTATGTGAACGGCTATGAGATTGAACTGGCGGGAAGGAAACCGGCTCACCTGTCGGCTTCGTCAACCCAGGGTGCGATCGGTGTCTTTGCGTTGACGAACCCCAGAATTGAGTTGATGGACGGGGATGTTCTCGAGGAGGAGAAACTCGGCATTACATGGCGGCGGCTCATCGACAACGAGACACCGGCGCTGCGAGACCGCCTGCACATTCAGAACTTCACACTTCAGACGCTCGAGTTTCCCGTTACGTTGACGATTCAATCCGCCTTCGAGGATCTCTTCGCCGTTCGAGAACAGTCGCCCGGACGCTTGGGCACGCTCCATCCCCCGTCCTGGAAAGGCCACCAGTTGTGCTTTTCCTATGACGGCAAGGACGAGATCCTTCGCACAGTGACGGTCTATTTTGACCCTCCACCCAACAAGCGGCAGGGCACGACGGCGGAGTTCGTCGTGCGCTTGAGCCCCCACGGCCAACAGCGAATCGATGTGACACTCGTGATCGGCGAATCCAAAGACCGGGTGGTCGCCGGCCGGACAATGCCCGATCCGGAGGACTTCAACCGACTGGGTAGGGGGCTTGAACGTGAAACGGAACTCTGGATGACGCATGTCACCAAAGTGGTGACCAACGGCTCGGCCCTCGATCATATCATGGAACGCTCCTTCCGCGGACTCCTGGTCTTGCGCACACACCTGGGGAAGGACACGTATTTTTCGGCTGGAGTGCCATGGTTCGTCACGCTGTTCGGACGCGATAGCCTGATCACCGCTTGGGAAATGCTGGCCTATCATCCGCGGATAGCTGAGCAAACCTTGCGCCTACTGGCAAAATATCAGGGTACGAAAGAAGACCAGTGGCGGGACGCGCAGCCAGGGAAAATTCTCCATGAATTACGGGTCGGAGAGATGGCGAACCTGAACGCGATTCCCCATACCCCGTTCTATGCAACGGTCGATGCCACGCCGCTGTTCCTGATGCTGGTCGCGGAACATGCGGCGTGGACTGGCTCTCTGAGCCTCTTCGACGAATTGCGGGCTTCCATCGAACGGGCGCTGTCCTGGATGGATACCTATGGCGACCGGCATGGTGAAGCCTATATCACCTATACCACCCGGTCGAATGGCAAGTTAATCAATCAGGGGTGGAAAGACTCGGGAGACGCCATTGTCAACGCCGACGGAGAGGTGGTTCTGCCGCCGCTCGCGCTGGCTGAGGTCCAGGGCTACGGTTATGCCGCCAAACTCGGGATCGCGGGGTTGTTCAAGCGGGCCGGCGACCGAGACCGAGCGGATCGCCTGATTCGAGAGGCACGGCGGCTGCGAGAGCGGTTCAACCGCGACTTTTGGATGGAGAATGAGGATTGTTACGCGCTCGCATTGCAGAGGGACGGGCGGCAGGCCGCTGTCATCTCTTCCAACGCGGGCCAGGGGCTGTGGACCGGCATAGTGGAGCAAGACAGAGCCGAACGGTTGATCAGGCGACTCATGGCTGAAGACATGTTCAACGGATGGGGCGTCCGTACCCTGTCGTCAAAGGCGCGCGCTTATAACCCTATCGGCTATCACCTTGGGACGGTTTGGCCGCACGACAATTCGATCATAGCGGCGGGATTCCGCCGCTATGGACAGGATGTGGATGCTCTGCGGATCTTTCACGGGCTGTTCGACGCCGCCTACCATTTCCAAGAGCATCAGCTTCCGGAATTGTTTTGCGGCTTCGGCCGGACGGAGTACGAAGTCCCCGTCGGTTATCCCGTCGCCTGCCATCCGCAGGCTTGGGCCTCCGGCGCGCTTCCGTTTCTCTTGACGACCTTGCTCGGCTTGACACCGGAGGGGTTCGAGAAGCGGCTCCGCATCAGGCGGCCGATGTTACCCAACTTTCTCGACCGACTGGAACTGCGGCGGCTGCATGTGGGTGGAGCGGTCGTCGATCTCGCTTTTCGACGTGGGATGGAGGGTGTGGACGTCGAGGTGGTGAAGTTGCAGGGTGTGTTGGACATACAGGTGGATAATGAGAGCCATGAAAGAAACTGAGCTGAGACGATGGACATTGCTACCCCATTAGGACTACTTGCAGGCACGCTGACGACGATCGCCTTCTTGCCGCAAGTGATCCGGATCTGGAGGAACAAGTCGGCCAAGGATCTTTCGATAACTATGCTGGTGACCTTCACGACGGGCGTCTTCTGCTGGCTGGTATACGGCGTCATGATCGATTCACTGCCCGTCATCATTGCCAACGCCGTTACGTTCGTGCTCGCCGGCATGAACGTAATACTTAAATTACGTTACGGCTAAAGGTGTGAGCGCTGCCTGGACCCGTGCTTGTGTAGGCATCAAGAGATGCCTCACCAACCCCAATGTTTTCATGGTGGCCCTGATGGCGATCACCGGCTGACGACTCTACGCCGGAGTCAATGACTGTGAGGCTCATTCTCCCCTCTATCATGGCATTCGACTCATCTCGTGTTTGACAGAACTTGATACGGGCTAGGGAGTCCACGAGTTGATGAGCCGTAATCCGCAGAGCTAGGTTAAAAGTAGGAAAAAGAAGGGCGGGCGTGGACCAGATTCTCAGCAGCGTTTGCTTACCGCACTGCAGGCCATAACGTTCAATCCAACGACCAACAATGGGAAGGGCATAGTGGATCATGAAGCCGTCCAACATAAAGGGTGAGACAGTGTTCATCATCATCGAGAGTGGAAGGAAGGTGACATATGGCGCAGAACGCAGCGGAAATCTTGGTGGAGACCTTACAGGAATGGGGCGTGGAGACGATTTTTGGCCTTCCCGGTGACGGTATCAACGGCATCATGGAAGCGCTCCGGACCCGGCAGGATCGAATCCGATTTATTCAAGTCCGGCACGAGGAATCGGCGGCGTTCATGGCCTGCGCCTACGCCAAATATACCGGTAAGCTCGGGGTCTGTCTGGCCACGTCCGGGCCTGGAGGCATTCACCTCCTGAACGGCCTGTATGACGCGAAAATGGACGGCCAGCCCGTCCTCGCGATCACCGGACATCACTATCACGATCTGATCGACACCCACGCGCAGCAAGACATCAGTCTCGATCGGGTCTTTGCGGATGTCGCCGTCTACAACACGCGTATCACCGGCGCATCCCATGTCGAGGCCGTGACGCATCTGGCGTGCCGCACTGCCCTCGCCTATCGCGGCGTTTCCCATATTAATTTCCCCGTTGATCTCCAGGAACAGGTCGGGGGCGAGCGATCGAAACGCAACATTCAAGGGCATACGTCGGACGTGTTCGCCCGTGGCGCGCGATTACCGGCCGAGGAGGACGTGCGCCGGGCGGCGGCCGTGCTCAACGAAGGGCAAAAAGTGGCGATTCTCGCGGGTCAAGGCGCGCTTCACGCGACCAAAGAGCTGGAAGCGATCGCCGATGTGCTGGGTGCACCGATCATCAAAGCGCTGCTGGGCAAAGCGGCAGTTCCTGATGACAGCCCATACACCACCGGCGGGATCGGTCTCTTGGGCACGAGTCCATCCCAAGAGGCTATTGAAAACTGCGATACGCTGTTTCTGATCGGCACATCATTCCCGTACATTGAGTTTCTTCCTAAACCCGGACAAGCGCGCGGCGTGCAAGTGGATCTCGATCCAGCGCGGATCGGTCTGCGCTACCCGGTCGAGGTCGGGATGGTGGGCGACAGTCGTCGGACGCTCCAAATGCTGCTGACGTTTCTGCAACGGAAGACGAACCGGGCGTTTCTCGAGCAAGCCCAAAAGAGCATGAAAGAGTGGTGGGCGCTGATGGAAGAGCGCGGGACCCGATCGGAAAAGCCGATGAAACCGCAGGTGGTCGCCTGGGAGTTAGGGAAGCGGCTGTCCGAGACCGCCATCGTCTCGTCGGATTCGGGCACGATTGCCACCTGGTTCGCGCGCCAACTTCCTGTCAAACGCGGGCAGAAATATTCCCTCTCCGGAACGCTGGCATCGATGGCCAACGGGCTGTGCTATGCCATCGCGGCGCAGGTCGCCTATCCGGACCGGCAATGCATCGCTTTTATCGGCGATGGGGGCTTTTCCATGCTGATGGCCGAATTTGCCACCGCCGTGCAGCATCAGCTGCCGATCAAGGTGATCGTGATCAAGAATAACAGCTTAGGCATGATCAAATGGGAACAGATGGTGTTCCTTGGCCATCCTGAATTCGGCTGCGAGCTGATGCCGATCGATTTCGCCGCTATCGCGCGCGCGTGTGGAGGCGCCGGATTCACCGTGGACGACCCGGCCGATTGCGGACGGGTGCTGGACGAAGCGCTCCGCACCCCGGGACCGGTGCTGGTCGAAGCGACGGTGGATCCGTTCGTCCCGCCGATGCCGCCGAAGATTACGATGGAGCAGGCGGCGATGTTCGCCAAATCCTTGGCCAAAGGCCAGCCCGATCGGGACAAGATCATCTGGACGGTGCTCAAAGATAAAATACGGGAGATGGTGTGAGGAAGATTGAATCGGCCATGCCTCGCACCGTCATTGAGAAGTTTCCTATCGAGCGTCTCG
Organism: Nitrospira sp.; assembly: GCA_019636815.1. Taxonomy (GTDB): domain Bacteria; phylum Nitrospirota; class Nitrospiria; order Nitrospirales; family Nitrospiraceae; genus Nitrospira_D. The sequence goes on along the minus strand of JAHBWT010000001.1, from coordinate 101,795 downwards.
ACGTGTCGGTCTACACCATTCCGACCGAAGTCCCGGAATCAGACGGCACGCGGGAATGGAACAGCACCACCATCATCATTGTCGAACCCGTGGCGGGCAACATACGGGGGTTGGGCTATGCGTATGGCGATGGCGCAGCGGCTCGGCTGATCAAAGACGTGCTGGAGGAGCCGGTGTGCGGCTCCGATGCAATGGCGATTGCCGGTACGTGGGCGGCCATGGTCCGTGCCATCCGTGAATCGGGTCGTGCAGGGGTCTCGTCCACAGCGGTCTCGGCTATCGATCTCGCTCTCTGGGATCTCAAAGCGCGCTTGCTGGAGCTTCCACTCGTGACCCTGTTGGGAGCCGTCGGCGACTCGGTGCCGATCTACGGTAGCGGGGGGTTTACGTCCTATTCCTTGCTCCAGCTTCAACGGGAAATCGAAGGATGGGTGCGTCAAGGCATTTCGCGAGTCAAGATCAAAGTCGGACGCGACCCGGATCAGGATCGCCGGCGAGTCGCGGCCGCACGGGAAGCGTTGGGGAAGGAAGGGGAGCTCATGGTCGACGCCAACGGCGCCTATGATCGGAAACAGGCGCTGGCCTTTAGCGAGGTGTTCGCGGAGTTTGGCGTGACGTGGTTCGAAGAACCGGTCTCCTCCGATGACTTGGAGGGCTTGCGGTTGCTCCGGGATCGGTCGCCGTCGGGGATGAATATCGCGGCTGGCGAATACGGATTCGATTTGTTGTATTTTCGCCGCATGATGGAGGCCGGAGCGGTGGATGTGCTCCAGCCCGATGCCCGGCGGTGCGGGGGTGTGACCGGATTCATGCAAGTCGGCGCCCTCTGCGAAGCCTACGCGCTCCCACTGTCATCACACACCGCTCCAGCGTTGCACCTGCATCCGTGTTGCGCGCTCAAGCCGGTGCGGCACATGGAATACTTTCACGATCACGTCCGCGTCGAGCAGATGCTGTTCGATGGGGTACCGACATTGCACACCGGCGCGCTTTATCCGGATTTGTCACGACCCGGATTCGGCCTTGAATTGAAACGCTCGGATGCGGCGCCGTATTCCGTTGGATAACTATTTGGATAACTATGCTGAAAGAGAATGAACGAACGGTGCGCGAGGCGCCTCGCGTGGACAGCGACGCATTGGCCCGCTCTTTGCGTAGCGCGATCGAGGGTGAGGTGCGCTTTGACCCCGGGAGTCGAGCGCTCTATGCCACTGATGCCTCGAATTATCGCCAAGTGCCGATCGGAGTCGTGCTGCCGAAGACCGTTGAGGATGTGATCGAGACGGTTGCCGCGTGCCGCCGCTACGGTGCACCGGTACTGTCGCGAGGCGGCGGCACCAGCTTGTCCGGGCAGACCTGTAATATTGCGGTTGTCATGGACATGTCGAAATACTTGAACCGGATACTGGAGTTGAATCCGGAGCAGCGACGGGCGCGCGTTCAGCCGGGGCTCGTACTTGATGATCTTCGGTCCGCGGCAGAAAAATTTCACCTGACCTTCGCGCCAGATCCATCGACTCATAGATGGTGCACGTTGGGCGGCATGATCGGGAACAACTCGTGCGGCGTGCATTCGGTCATGGGCGGCAAGACCGAAGAGAATGTCGAGGAGCTGGACATACTGACCTATGACGGTGTACGCATGCGCGTCGGCAAGACCGGGGACGAGGAACTCGAACGCTTCATCACGGCAGGTGGGCGGGCTGGTGAGATCTACCGCAAGTTGAAAAGCCTCCGCGACCGGTATGCGGACGCGATCCGCGAGCGCTATGTGGACATACCTCGCCGCGTCTCGGGGTTCAACCTGCTGCAACTGCTCCCGGAAAAGGGGTTCGATGTGGCGAAAGCGCTTGTGGGCACCGAGGGCACGTGCGTCACGGTGCTCGAAGCGACCGTGCGTCTAGTCAGCAGCCCGCCCAAACGGTCGCTCCTCGTGTTGGGCTATCCGGATGTCTTCATCGCCGGAGATCGCGTCACTGAGGTTTTGGCGCATCGTCCGGTGGGGCTTGAGGGCATGGATGACATGCTCATCGAAAACTTGAGGAAGAAAGGCCTGCGTGCCGATGAAATCGCGCTTCTCCCGGAAGGAGGCGGATGGCTGCTGGCTGAATTCGGCGGAGAAACCCAGGAAGAGGCTCATGATCAAGCGCGACGCTTGATGGAGGAACTGAACGACGGGAAGCATCCGCCGGCGATGAAGCTCTATGATGACCTGGATACCCAACTGAAACTCTGGGAGACGCGCGAATCAGGATTGAGCGCCACGGCGATCGTTCCCGGAGAAAAGGACAAGTGGGAGGGATGGGAAGATTCCGCGGTGCCGCCTGATAAGGTGGGGGCATATCTGCGGGATCTCCGCAAGCTCTATGATAAATACGGTTTCCGCGCCGCATTGTATGGACACTTCGGTGATGGATGCATCCATACACGGATTGATTTCGATCTCATCACCGGTGGCGGCATCGAGAGCTTCCGGCAATTCCTTGACGAAGCCGCTGATGCGGTTCTGCGATATGGAGGTTCTCTTTCCGGTGAGCACGGAGACGGGCAGGCCACGGCCGAGTTGTTGCCGAAAATGTACGGCGAGAAACTGGTCATTGCATTCCAGGAGTTCAAAGCGATTTGGGACCCTGATTGGAAGATGAACCCCGGCAAAGTCGTGCTGCCCCATCCCCCCACCAAGCATTTGCGTCTAGGCACGCGGTATCGTCCTCCGCAGCTCGACACCCATTTTCAGTATCCGGATGACGACGGCAGTTTTTCCCGGGCCACTCTGCGCTGCGTCGGGATAGGCAAATGCCGGCAGTTGGATGCCGGGACCATGTGTCCGAGTTACATGGCGACGCACGAAGAAAAGCACACGACCCGTGGGCGTGCTCGATTACTCTTTGAAATGCTGGAGGGTGACACGATCACCGGCGGCTGGCGGGATGAGCACGTCAAAGAGGCGCTGGACCTCTGTTTGGCATGCAAGGGCTGTAAAGGCGAGTGTCCGGTCAACGTCGATATCGCAACGTATAAAGCCGAATTTTTCGCGCATTACTACAAGGGCCGGCTTCGGCCGCTCGCCGCGTATGCAATGGGATTGATCCACTGGTGGGCGCGCCTTGCCTCATGGCTCCCCGGCGTGGCGAACTTTTTGACCCAAGCGCCGCTGGCCAGCCGGCTGATGAAGGCCTTCGGCGGCTTGGCCGCCGAACGCCGGCTTCCTCCCTTCTCGTCCCGTACTTTTTTGGCTTGGTTCCATGGCCGCCGTTCGCGCAATCATGGCAGCCCTCGCGTCCTCCTATGGCCCGACACCTTTAACAATCATTTCTTTCCCGAGACGGCTCGGGCAGCGGTGGAGGTTTTGGAAGCCGCCGGCTTTTACGTGGCGGTCCCGAAGCAACCGTTGTGCTGCGGGCGTCCCCTTTATGACTTCGGCATGCTGTCTCTAGCTAAATCCTTGCTTCGCAACGTGCTCACCGCGTTGGAAGCGGATATTATCGCCGGTACCCCGATCGTCTGCTTGGAGCCTAGTTGCGCCGCTGTATTTCGGGATGAGCTGATCAATCTCTTTCCCTATGATCAACATGCGCAGCGTCTGCGTTCCCAGGTTATGACTCTTAGCGAATTTCTTGAAGACCGGGCGCAAAACTTCGCTCTGCCGACGCTCCATCAACAGGCGGTCGTCCATGGACACTGTCATCAGAAGGCAGTTCTAGGGATGAAGGCCGATTGCAAGATACTCGAAAAGCTCGGGTTGAATTTCACGTTGCTCGACTCCGGCTGCTGCGGCATGTCCGGCTCATTCGGATTCAACAGCCGGCACTACGGCCTGTCTATGCAAATCGGGGAACGTGTCCTCCTGCCGGCCGTCCGAAAGGCTCCCAAAGAGACCTTGGTCATCGCAGATGGGTTCAGTTGTCGCGAGCAGATTGCTCAAAGTACGGACCGCCGAGCCTTGCACTTGGCGCAAGTGCTTCAGATGGCCTTGCATGAAGGGCCGGAGGGACCGCCGGAGCCGTATCCTGAGTCTCGGCGCATGAGCGGCAACGGAGTCCAGCCTAACTATGCGGCGTGGGAAAGGGCGCTCCTCGTGGGCGTGGGTCTCGCCGTGATAGCCGGCACATGGTGGTGGACGAAGAGGAAGAGAAACCGCCTGGCTTCTTTCGTGCCTTCCGCTCGTTTTTTCCGGTGAGACGGTCATTGTTTTCCCATCCTTGGATACCGAGCCAGGGATTCTCGCTGGCATTCCACTTGGACGGTCTCAGCCTCCTATTCGCCCTACTGATCACCGGCACCGGCTCGGTGGTCGTGGTCTACAGCGGGGGTTACCTGAAAGGGTCCTCGCCATCCGATGGAGTCAACTGATGCTAGGGGAAAGACCAGTCTTGCATGTGGACCTACGACGGTAGGATGTGTGTGACCAGCATGATCGAGGAAGTTGCCAGCGCAGAAATTCTTGAGTTGTTATCTAGACACCATCAGGAGCTGAGCACTTCTAGCGGCAACCTTGCCATAGGGTTCTATCAGGCCATCTATACATGGAATGAGCGTCCTGTCTTTTGGAAAGGTGCGATACATGGCCGCGGAGCCGGCCCTTGAACGAAAATTCGATAGTGATGCCTGTGTCAAACAGATCAGCAAGCTTGCTGAGTAATGTCGTTGATTGAACTGGAGGAACGATGCCGGAACAATCATTGTTGGCTGAACATGAACCCTGGTCTCTCCGTTCGGAAGATCAGCTGAGCCGAGACGATGTACGAGCGCTCGTCTCCTATCATGACGGGCCCTGTGTCTCGATCTTCATGCCGACTCATCGTGCCGGGCCTCAAGTCCGGCAGGATCCCATCAGGCTGAAGAATCTGCATCGGGCGGCGGAACAGACTCTCATCGAACAAGGACACCGTTCGCCGGATGTCCGTGCATGGCTCGCTCCCATAGATTCACTCAAGGAAGATGGCGAGTTTTGGCGGCATCAAAGTGACGGCTTGACCCTGTTTCTTGCACCGGGCTTGTTGCGTTTGTTTCGCCTTCCCCTTCGGTTCGAGGAAGGGATGGTCGTGGCGGAACGTTTCCATGTTTCACCGCTGCTGCCGTACTTTACCGAGGATGAGCGCTTTTACGTGCTCGCCCTCAGCCAGAACGGATGCCGTCTCTTGCGATGCACGAGGCATACAGTGGTCCCGTTGGATCTGGCCGACGCACCTGTCAGCATGACAGAGACGCCGGGCTATGAGCGCCGTGAGACACAGTTGCAGTTCGAAGCCATCGCACCCAAGGGCGCCGCCGGCACGAGCAGTGGAGGCGGAACGGCGATTTTCCATGGGCACGGCTCGAGTAGCGATGTCTCCACCGCCGATGTGGAACGATACTTTCGCGCCGTAGACGGCGTGGTCTGCGATGTCCTGCGCGATCGTCACGAGCCGTTGGTTCTAGCCGGGGTGGACTATCTCCTGCCGCTGTATCGGTCGATCAGCCGTTATGGATTCATAGCTTCAGAACAACTTCTGGGAAATGCCGAGGGACGGCGAGATGAGGAACTCCAGCGCGACGCCTGGCAAGTCATGGAGCCAAGACTGGTTCGGATCAGGCGGGAGGCGCTGGAGCAAGTCAGAGAAGCCATCGCTACGGGCCGAGGAGCGAACCATGTAACAGAGATTTTACCGGCGGCTGTACAGGGCCGAGTCGACTTGCTTGTCGCCCCAATCAATCACCCTCTCTGGGGACGTTTTGATCCGGACCGTCAATGGGCTGAAGTGCACGAGGAACGGCGGCCGGATGATGAAGACCTCCACGAGCTGGCGATCATAGAGACATTCATGAACGGGGGACGTGTATTTCTCACGACGGGCCGGAAATCTTTAGCCGCCCGTTTTCGGTACTGATCCAACCGATTGTCGTGAATGAATTCCTAAGGAGGCATGCGATATCGATTCGGTCGCATGTGGCAGTGGAAAAAGGACTTTGCAAGCATATTCGATCCCGGCGATGATCGCGCAGTGCCGATGGCGGAAGGAGGAGCTATCATGAATTGGGAAGCGCCTTCGTTTGTGGAAGTAAAAATGGATGCCGAAATCAACTCGTACCAAGATGATTTTCGAGACGACACGGAGACGAAGGAACCATCGAAGGACATGTCGTTATCGGCACTCGTTGCGGATAGCAATGGATCGATGTGATGCTCATTCGGGTTCTAGGATCGGCTGCCGGAGGCGGGTTCCCACAGTGGAACTGCGCCTGTGTGAATTGCAATGGCATGCGGAATGGACTGATCTCCGCACGCCCACGGACGGAGGAATCCATCGGTCTCAGCGCGGGAGATGGTGACTGGTTTCTCGTCAACGCCTCGCCGGACATTCGTGCTCAGATCGAGAGTTTTGCTCCTCTCCATCCTCATCGGTCACGTTCTTCCCCGATCCACGCGATCTTGCTGACCAACGGAGATCTGGACCACTGCTTGGGACTCCTCTCGCTCCGGGAGAATCACCGGCTTGTTCTGTATGCGACGGACTCGGTGCGTCGCGGATTCACCGAAGGCAATGTCTTGTATCGGACACTCCAGCGCTTCGCCGAACAGGTCACGTGGCGGACACTGAAACTCGATGTTGAAGAACCGCTGTTGTCTTCGGACGGAAAGCCGTCCGGGCTGACGGTCACGGCCGTGGCCGTTCCGGGAAAACTCCCCATCCACTTGGAAGGACTCGTTGCATCCGGTGAAGCGGACGTGAATGTGGGACTCCGATTTCGGCAATCGACCGACAGGGGTGCGCTGGCCTATTTCCCGGCTGTCGGCCGGATCACGTCTGCGGTTCTCAACGCGCTTGACGAAGCCGATTGCGTCATGTTTGACGGAACCTTTTGGTCGAGTGATGAGCTGTCCGCGCCCGGTTTCCTCGAGAAATCGGCGGAAGCTCTCGCACATTGGCCCGTCGGCGGATTGCAAGGAAGCCTTGCGATGCTTTCGGAGATTGCCGCGCGTCGCCGGGTGTTCATCCACATCAACAACACCAATCCCATGTTGAGAGAAGATTCTTGCGAACGAACACTCGTCGAGGCGGCAGGATGGGAAGTCGCATGGGACGGGATGGAGATCCTGTTGTGATGATGAAGGAGGATCCGCATCGGGATCGGTTCCCAAAGGAGGCCTTCATCGAATGGCTCAAGCGGGAAGGCTCTCGTCGCTACCATGACCACCATCCTTTCCATAAGCTGATGCATAACGGGAATTTGACGAAGACACAGCTCCAACAGTGGGTACTGAACCGCTACTACTATCAAACGCGAATTCCCATCAAGGATGCGTTCATTATCGCGAAATCCGAGGACCCGGCTTTTCGACGGATGTGGCTCCGTCGCATTCGGGACCATGACGGCGAACAGGAAGGAGAAGGCGGACTCGCCCTCTGGCTCGAATTGGCCCGAGGCGTGAGCCTCGACGCCGAAGTCGTGAGGAGTTGCCGATACGTACTCCCGGGGGTCAGGCTCGCATGCGACGAGTATGTCCGGTTTGTCCGCGAGGCTCCGCTTCTCGAAGCCGTGGCCTCCTCCCTCACGGAATTGTTTGCTCCTTCCCTCATGGCGCGGCGGCTCGAGGCGTGGAAACGACATTATCCCTGGGTTCGCTCGGAGTCCCTGGAGTATTTTCAATTGCGCATCGCTCGCGCAACGCTCGATTCGAGCCAGGCCGTCGAATTCGTAATTCAGCACGCGACCACCTGTGCGCTTCAAGAAAGATGTGTGAGGGCCTTGATCAAGAAGGCGGATATTCTGTGGACCATGCTCGATCACCTCTCCGTGGCATATGTTGAAACGGAATCGGAACGAAAGCGGACTGCTCATGACTCTCGCCGCCGTCAGGCCTCGGCTTAATCCGAAAGTTCGCCTGCGGTTCGATCGGCGTACCGGCCGCCACCTGCTCTTGTACCCAGAAACCGGACTCGAACTGAACGACACCGCCACGGCGATTGCGCGTCTTTGCACGGGCGAAAAGACGATCGATGACATGGTCGATCATCTCACCGGAACCTATGCTGACGCGTCTCCCGGCGAAATCAGGCGAGCGGTGCACGAGTTTCTGGGTGTCCTTGCCGACCGGGGCCTGCTTCAAGGTGCGACATGAACAACGAGCATCGCCCGTATACGTTGATCGCCGAACTCACCTACCGGTGCCCGCTTCACTGTCCCTACTGTTCGAATCCGTTGGATTTTGCAGAACATGGGAATGAAATCGACGCCGACACTTGGCTCCGGGTCTTTCATGAAGCCGAAGAACTTGGCGTGGTTCAACTCAACCTCACAGGAGGCGAGCCATTGTTGCGAGATGATCTGGAACTGCTTGTCGAGGGGGCCCGCAAGCTCGACCTGTATACGAATCTCATCACGAGCGGAATTCCGCTCACATCCCAGCGGCTCTCCCGACTTCGCGCGCTGGGATTGGATAGCGTGCAAATCTCCATTCAAAGCACGAGGCGGTCCGTAGCAGACCGAATCGCCGGCGCGCCATCGTTCAACCGCAAGCTGGATGCCATGCGATGGGCCACATCGCTCGAAATTCCATTGACTGTAAACGTCGTGCTCCATCGAGAAAACATCTCTGAAATCGAAGAGCTCATCGCTCTGGCTGAATGCGTCTCCGCCGATCGACTCGAGTTGGCGAATACGCAGTATCTTGGATGGGCATTGAAGAATCGTGCCGCGCTCCTGCCCACTCGTGAACAAATCGAGCGGGCGCGAACCGTTGCAGCTGAGGCCAAAGCGCGCCTTCGTGGAAGCATGGAGGTGCTCTTCGTCACTCCAGACTATTACACGGATCACCCCAAATCCTGCATGGAGGGATGGGGGCGCCGGTTCATCGTGGTCAATCCTGAAGGGCTCGCGTTGCCCTGCCATCTGGCGCATACGATACCTGGATTGCGTTTCGAGCATGTCACGCAGCGCCGGCTCTCGGATATCTGGCACCATTCGGCGGGATTCAACCGATTCCGTGGGAACGAGTGGCTGCCCGATCCTTGTAGGACCTGCGAGCGCCGCGTCCTAGACTTCGGAGGCTGCCGTTGCCAAGCGTTTCATCTGAGCGGAGATGCCGGCATGCCAGATCCTGCCTGCTCTCTCGCTCCCGGCCATGACGTCATTGAGTCGGCAAGAACTCAGGCCGATCGCACGGCCGGAATCCCTGTCCTGTTCGAGTATCGGACCGGTCGGGGACGTTCTTCACGATGACCCGACGCATGAATGCCAGTCTGATCATTTTGCTCGTGCTGACCGTATCTGTCGGCGTGTTCGCGTTTGCAAGAGATCGCTCGTTGCCGCTACAGGGACTCTATGCGAGCGGCAGGCTATTCGAAAGCGTCTGGATCGAATTGCTGCTGGGCTTCCTTCTTGCGGGGTTTGTTGAGGTGCTTATCTCTCCGGTTCAGATCACCGCGTGGCTGGGAACTGAGTCTTCGACACGCGGAATTCTCGTGGGGTGGATGGCCGGCTTAGTGATTCCTGGAGGGCCTTATTTTTTGTTTCCCTTGGCAGCGAGTCTCTGGAAAACCGGGGTGCCTCCCGGTGCCTTGATCGCACTCATTACCGCCAAAATCATGGTCAGCCCGATCAGAATCCTGACCTATGAAGCTCCTCTGCTCGGGTGGCGGTTGACCATTGCTCGGTGCGTACCTGCTCTCTTGGTTCCTCCGATGATGGGGATACTGGGACAGTGGATCTTTAATCTATTGGGGAGGAAGTCATCATGATGAGCACAACGCGCGTGAGAAAAAGCACAGCCATGGATCGCCTCGTCGGGCCGGTCTGCGCTTCGCTGATACTGTTCTTCTTCGGGAGCCGGGTCGAAGCCGGCACTCTTCCTCTCGATACGATCCAACTTCCTCCTGGTTTTACCATCGTCCTCTATGCGGACAATGTTCCAAACGCTCGCGGTATGGCGCTAGGGCAAGACGGTGTTCTCTTTGTCGGTACAAAGGACAAAGGCGATGTCTACGCGGTGCTGGACAAAAACGGCGATCAGCGCGCCGACGAAGTGCTGACGATCGCTCGCGGGCTGCACATGCCGGTAGGCGTGGCCTATCGAGAAGGCTCGCTGTATGTGTCCGCCGTGGATCGCGTTTTGCGGTTCGACGATATCGACACACAATTGAAAGATGTGCCGCCACCGGTGGTCATCGCGGACCGCTTCCCGAAAGAAACCAGTCATGGATGGAAGTTTATCGCGTTCGGCCCCGATGGAAAACTGTACGTGCCGGTGGGAGCGCCCTGCAATATCTGTGAGCCTGACCCCGATCGCTATGCTCTCATCGGCCGTCTTAATCCGGACGGGAGCAGGTATGAGGTCGTCGCGCGCGGAGTTCGAAACTCAGTCGGCTTCGACTGGGACCCGACCACCCAGGATTTATGGTTCACGGACAATGGTCGGGATTATCTCGGTGACAATCAACCGCCGGACGAACTCAACCATGCGACGAAGCCCGGATTGCACTTCGGCTATCCCTACTGCCATGGGAGAACGATCTCAGATCCTGAGTACGGGCGCAAACATGCTTGCCGAGAATTCACGGCGCCTGCCACCGAACTGGGATCTCACGTCGCTTCTCTGGGCATGCGGTTTTACACCGGTGATATGTTCCCAAAGGAATATCGAAATCAAATTTTTATCGCCGAACACGGCTCTTGGAATCGGAGCGAGAAAGTCGGATATCGGATCACGGTTGTGTCACGAGATGAGCGAGGGCGAACGAGATACTCTGTCTTTGCGGAAGGATGGCTTCAAGGCCAAAGGGCATGGGGCCGTCCTGTCGATGTCCTTGTCATGCCGGATGGTGCTCTGCTGGTCTCTGACGATTCCGCCGGTGTGATCTATCGTATCTCCTATAGCGAACACTGATCGCGTGGCACCGTTGGTCGTTGCCGCGCGTCGAGATCGGCATCGCTCAATTGTGAAAGGCTGGACATCAGCCGAGCACCCGAGCTTGCCTAGGTGTTGCCGATCGGTAGGGGGTCTCAAGCTTGTTGGGACGTCGCTTCTTCGGTGGATCACCGATCGGTGTATGGCTTTTCTCGGGTCGTCGTGGCGGCTCCCTGACAGGCGGTCTCTCGGGAGTCGGCGGCTCTTTGATCGGTCGCCTTTTCATCGTATTCTCGCCTTCCTTGCGATCAGACTCGATAACGCAGAAACAGATGGCCGCTTTTGCCGGCCCGTTTCACGGACAGCAGCGTGGTCCAGATCGCCTGCTTGGGCTCCAACTGGAGCGGGCCGGAAAAGGACGGCCGCTCGCCTGTCAGACCCCGGCCGACCACTTGAGGGGACACCGTGAGAAATACTTCGTCAAGCCACGCATGCTCCAGAAAAGAAGCAAGCAACGTCGGTCCTCCTTCATGGAGGAGCAGGTGTATTCCATACTCGGCCTGGAGCAATGCCATCATATCGGACGGATTGAGTACGGCATCGCCGGGAAGTACACGGACAGTCGCCGGCAACGTGGCACCGTAGCGCTGTTGTAAATGTGCGGCGCCTCGTTGGGTCGTCAGCACAAGGTTTTGGATCTCCGCATCCCTGAACAGTGGCTGATCCAGATCGACATGGCCCATGCCGCTGGCTACGACATTCAACGGATGAAGAGAGGCTTTGCCCACTTGCTTGCGAAATGCCTGAAACTCATCGACGAGTGCGGGGTACACACAGCCCGCGGTCCAAACGTGCCCCGGTGCGTTCCGAAACGTATCTTCTCCGATCATGACTGCGTCGGCACAGGCGCGTAACACCGCCATGATGAACGCATCCTCTTGGTTTGTCCCGCTGATCTCAGCTCCGCCGGACTTGCCCGGAATCTTGAGCGAGACAATGCCGTCCAAGGTCTGGACAAAGTTGCAGAAGACCAGCGGTCTTTTCGGCGAATCGCTGAAGATCAAGTCACCGTCATATGTTGCACGCAAAACCTTCGTGAGATATGGAGACGATATAAGGCCGGCTCCATCGTATAGCGTTCTGATTTCCAACATGGCCTCGATCAGGTCCGTTCCAAGAATGCCATATCAATATGGGCATCCAGACTCTTCTAACGCAAGACCCCATCTGGTGTGTGCGATACCGGGATATCCTCTAGCACCTGAGCGCTAAAGATCTTAATCCCTCTATGCCAGTCATGGGCTGTCGCAATGGCCTGAATCCCACTCCGCTCCGCCAGGGTTTGCCCCAGATGGCAGCGGCTGCTGCATGGCCTATTATTTTCTGGCAATGATGCTGAGAGTCTAGATGGTAGGAACGCAGGGTTGATCAGAGAAGGAACGCGTTCCGCCGCGGGGCCACACTGAACCGTCGACCAGACAGTAAGGAGAAACCTAAATGAATAGACACACGATCATCATCGCAGTGCTGGCTCTCGTGTTGTGGGAGACAGACCGTGCATTTTCGGCATCATCATCCCAGCGCGAATCCACGTCATCGAAAGAGGGCATGAAATTGGGTACCGAACGGGTCGTCAGCGAGCCGACGGACAATCTACTTCCCGGCAATCAGCTGGTGCTGGGGCGGATCAAAGACATACGGAGCAATCAGATAAAAATCGACATCGGCAACCCGCAGCCGCTGTTCGTGCCGCTCAAACCGGCCCAGCAGAAAGGGCAGACGTTCAAGCCGGGGGATGTGATCGTCGTGACCATCAACGACCATAACGCCGTTGTGGATTACCACCATCCCGAGGAGGCCTCCCATCACCAGGTGTTCGGCGGGCGATTAAAGACACCGCTCACTGTGGGGTTGGACAAGGCCGTCATCGAAACTCAGCAGGGCGACAAGTCCTTCATCATCGCCGAACGGGCACGCAGCAAGCTAAGTGCCATGCCGGTGGGACCGGAATTACTCTTTATGGCCGACGAAACCGGACAACTCGTCGACGCCCAGCTGGCGAGCGAGCAGGCGGCAAAGGAATCAGCCGAGAGCGACAAGGTTCCCATCAAAGGCTCGGGCGCGCACCGTCAAATGCATGCTGTATTCAAAGGCGCTGAGGCGCCGGCGGCCGGTGGAGAAGGACGGCTGAAGATCGCTCAAGAGGGACGGGAGCAGGAGCTTCCCTACCGCCCGCCACTCGACAAGCTGGACCGGTTGCAGGCCGGTCAGGACGTGGTCTTGCTGATGGACGATCAAGGTTACGTGTTGGAGATCGCGACGCCTGAAGTCGCGCCGACTCGATGACGGATATAGAAGCAGGTATGGCGCTCCACGCACGCCGGAAACTTGCTGGCCGATGAGGAAGCCGAGCTGCTGACGCGAGCATCGTGGGGACTCAAGAGCGACTAAGATGGTGAGAAACGGGGACCTTGAAATCAACGAGGACCTTCAGTTCCAGCGACGCATGTGGAAAGTGGAGCGGATGGGCTGGAGTGCCATGGCAATTCTATTAATAGGCGCGTTGCTGGGACTATTTGGGAATGGTCCGGTGAGCTGGACTACGGCATCGGGTGAGTCTTTGTTCGTGGAATACCAGCGGTTCGGCCGGTACCAGGCTCCACTGCAGCTGCGATTACACCTTCAAGCCGGCTTGGTTAAGGACGATATTCTCTCCTTTTACCTCGATCGTGCATTTTTGGCCGATGTGCAGATCACGCGAGTTACTCCCAAGCCCGTTGTCGAACAGCCGATCTCCGATGGTATCCGTTTCATATGGTCCTCCAACGCCAAGGATGGTTCTATGCTGGTGACGGTATCATACCAGCCCGAACACATTGGGTTGCTGACATCCAGGATGGGTGTGGGCGATGCGGCTTCTCTATCCATTCGGCAGTTTATCTTTCCATAAGGGAGCTGATATGGATCCGGTCGTTCGATCTGCGTTCATATACCTTGCTCTGCTGGTCTTCCTTCGTCTGGCGGGTCGCCGGACGCTCATGCAAATGACCAGCTTCGATTTCGTTCTCCTGTTGATCATCGGTGAAGCCACGCAGAACGCGTTGCTGCAGAACGATTCTTCGATCACGAACGCGTTGCTTGTCATTCTGACATTGATCAGCCTGGATATCGCCTTCTCGTACGTCAAGCAGCGAGTGCCGATCGTAGCACGGTGGATGGACGGGTTGCCGATGATCATCGTCCGGGACGGCAGGCCGCTCAAAGACTTGATGATCAAGGCAAGAGTGAGCGAAGTCGATGTCCTCACGGCGGCGCGGGAATCTCAGGGTTTGGAGCGCATGGAGCAGATCAAGTGCGCTGTCTTGGAAACTACGGGAAGCATTTCGATCATTCCGCGGCACTTACCGTAGACGTTCACTAGGTCACTTCTTTCAATAAGGGGGAAACTATGATTCCGACGACCACCCGTGTCGAGCAGCATACCGATGAAGCGGTCAATGAAGAGATCCAACGACAAATAGAGCAGCGTATCGCTTCCGTGGGGAAACAAGGAGAATATGAAATCAATCGGCGGCTTGAAAAGCTGGATCAGGAATGGGATATGGAGCGAACACTCGAGGCCAATGCCGCCACTATTGCTCTTGTAGGGCTCGGCCTTGGTGCTCTTGTCAATCGACGGTTCTTCATCCTTCCGGCGGTGGTCGCTGGATTTCTCCTGCAGCATGCGGTGCAAGGGTGGTGTCCGCCGGTGCCGTTCTTCCGTCGTCTGGGAATTCGGACTGCGAGAGAGATCGATTCGGAGCGGTATGGGCTGAAAGCCATCCGCGGAGACTTCGAGGACTTGCCGAGAACCCACACTGTTGATGAAGGCGAAGCCAGGCGAGTCCTGGCCGCGATGAACCGCTGATGAACCAGTGGGCTATTCATGTTCGCGCTGAGCGCAGGGTGGAGCATCATGAGTTTTGATTCCGACCGTTCATCAGGAGATAGGCTCGGCAATGGCGGTAAGCTACCCGGAGTTATCAGCCGACAGCGAGGACTCGACAACTTTGAATTTCCCTTTGCCACTTTGAACGGTTTCCTGGCACCAGACGAGCAGTTGTATGTCCGCTTCACCGCTCCAAGACATGTTGTCTTCACGAGGTGAAGCGATATCTCTGTGGTGAGTCACTTTCGGGCAATGTGGTCTTCAACTGCTCCATCGGGAGACGTGTTGACCGACCTGTTGAATGTGGTGACCATAGACAGATGGCGGGTTCTCATGCTGGGCGTCTCCGTCTAAGAATACACGTATAACTGTTCCTCATGAGGTGGAGCATGTCTGGAGCAAAAGCCTACACCAAGCCTCAGGCCGGTCTTCTAAAATGCTGCGCGGGGCTCATCGCTGTCCTGTGCTATTGTCTGGATTCCACGGTGTCTCTTGCTGGTGGGTCTTCTCTAGAAAATCGCGCGAGCACTCCTCCGCTGGCGAGCGACATGGAGGCGAGCGATATGGAGTGGGGAGGCCATACGAGAAGCGACAAGCTTCTCGCACGCGGCCCTATGTCTGCAGGAGGAAGGGATGTATGCTTCCCCCGAGAAGTGACTGGCAGCCGGACCTTGCTCTTGCCGGTGATGAGAGTTTGCATCGGCTTGGTCGCCTCTGTCGACGACATAGGCTGGTCCGGACATGAGGCCAACGGAGACCATGCAAAGTCCGTCGGTCACTGGGCCGAAGCCGAAAAAGCCTATACGATGGCTGTCGGACTCTTGGAGCGAACCATCGACAAAGAAACGAATCAGGATCTGGCGTCTCTTCTTAGCAAATTGGGCGCTGCGCGGTTCATGCAACACGACTTCACTGGTGCGGAGACTGTGTTACGCCGGGCACTCACCATCTATACGTCAACTCGTGCATCTGAGGATCTTCGTGTGGCTGATACCTTGGACTTACTTGCCGGCGCGTTATTTGAACAGCAACAAGAGCGGGCATTAGCCGGTCCATTATTCTTCCGCGCATGGGTCATTCGAGAGGGGGCGTTAGCACCGGACCATCCTGCCATTGCAGATAGTCTCCATCATGTCGCGATCAGTTTGTATTCCAATAACTTATCGCTCGCGATCCCGCTGTTCCTCCGCGCTAAGGAGATCCGAGAAAAGGTTTTTGGGCGAGATCATCCGATGGTCGCGCTGTCGCTCAGTGCGATGGCCCGCATGTATGAAGCGCACAACCGCCGAGATCTTGCCGTCCCTCTCTATCAAGACGCGTTACGCATACAGGAAGTGGCCTTCGGGCCGAGCGCGTCCGAAGTCGTCCAGGCCCGTGACTACCTGGACATGGCCAATCGGGAGAAACCCACCCAAGATGACAATCCGAACGGTGGAAAGTAAAGAGGGTCTGCCTGCAGGTTGAAGAATCTCACGTCAAGGCTGAGGCCTGATCAGTTTCGCGTAGGCTCCTCTCGCGCAACGGTCTTGTTCTAGTATTGTTCAAACCGAAGGCGCTGTTGATCCAAAGACTCCCTTACGCGATCGATGGTTCGGGTGACTGTCTGGTTGACGGCTTTGACTGCGCCACTGCGCAGCTCCTGCACGATATCCTGTGTGCTGTCAATGGCGGTATTCACCGCATCTTTCACCGTATGAAGCCCATCAACGGCCGATTCTGAACTGAGTAGCGAGGGACTGTTTCTAAATATCTATGGATAGTACCAGTTCGTTCGCGACAGATTCGATGCGAGGATGCTACATCGACATGGAAAGCAATGGACAAGCTGTCCCCGGAGCATCGGTATTTCCGATGGATGGCGAGAATTTTGTCGTGAAGGATAAGAATGGGAAAGAAGTGCACTTCCAGGTCACTGAGACGACGCAGAAACCTCCTATCCAACAAGGCCACCGCATTTCGGTGTCTGTCGATGATCAGAATCGTGCCTTGTGGATCAGAGGGAACCGAGCTACGGATCGTCGAGCTGAATACGTCTCGGCTGCTGTAATCCCACGGAAGAGGTTTCTTCCGAAGCGCTGAAACAATTCGGTGAGACTTCGAAGAAGGATCGCTAACAACGAACAACGCCGACAATTACGATGTGTCTCGAAGCGGGCGAGGCACATAAGGAGGATCAGGATGGAAAGTCCATATCAATGGGAATGAATCGAAGCAGGATAGATAGGCCAAGGCGGTACGTGAGTTTCCTCCACGCCGTAGAAGATGTGCCGCGCCTCGCGAGCAACGCTCCCTGTAACGATGGGTAGTGATGGGTGAATTTATGATACCTCGCTGGCTCAAATGGATCGCCATCAGTGTGGCCGCTCTTATAGCGACTGTTGTGGTCGCAGCGTTTTTTGCCGATGAACCCCTCCGGCGCTATGCCGAACGGTCGGCCAATGAAGCGGTGCAGGGGTATAGCTTCCAAATCGGCAGGCTTGACCTACACCCACTCCCCCTTTCGGTGGATCTGCGCGATGTTGTTGTGCGGCAAGAGGCTCATCCGGATCCGCCGATGGCCGACATTCGGGAAATCGTGATCGATGCTCAACTGGCTCCCTTATTGGCCGGAAAAGCGGCGGCGGATATTCGTCTCCACGATCCGGTTGTTGCCGTCACTCGGCGACAAATAGAAGCCGCATCCGCAGAGACGAAAGACGCGGAGCGGTCGGTGCCCTGGCAAGATCATGTCCGCGACATGATGCCGTTCGAAGCGAACCTTTTCGTCAAGAACGGCGAGATCAGGTACGCGGGGCAGCCGAGCGACGAACCGATCAGGATGACGGGGCTGGATGTCGAGGCGCGCAACCTGACGAATCGACCGCCGGACGCGCAACCCTATCCATCCGAATTGCGCATGAGCGGCACGTTGGTGGATCATGCGCGCGTGGAAATCGACGGAAGGGCGGATCCGCTGGCCAAGCCTCTTCCTGCGGCCGATGCGTCCGTCAAGTTGAGCGGGATGCGTATCACTGACTTGATGCCTGTCGCGGGGTCTTACAATCTCATTCTGAAGGGCGGGATTTTCAGTGCGACGGGCCGGGTCGTGCAGGACAAGCGAACGGTCCTCATGCTCGATTCTTTCGTATTGGAAGGCGCCAAGGTCGGCTATGTGTATCAGGAGGCAACCAAATCCAAGCAGCGGCGTCAATTGGAGCGAGGCGCCAAACAGGCGGCGAAAGCTCATCGTGAGCCGTCATTCTTTTTCAAGATCGGCCATGGCAAGATACTCAACAGCGAGGTGGGGTTCCAGAATCGCTCGGCTGACCCGGACTATCGCATATTCCTGGCCGACGTCAATGCCGACGTGGATAACTTCAGCAATCGGCTGGAAGAAGGTACCGGTGTCGTGAAGATCACCGGAAAATTCATGGGCAGCGGTCCGACCGTCATCACGGGGACGTTTCGGCCGGAACAACCGCGTCCGGATTTTGATCTGGCGGTGAAAATAATCAAAACGGACGTCGCCGCGTTCAACGACGTCTTGCGCGCCTACGGCAATGTCGATACGCATCGGGGAAAGTTCGCCTTGTTCAGCGAGATTACGGTGAAAAACAACCGAGTCGAAGGATATGTCAAACCGCTGTTCCGCGATGTCGAGGTCTATGACTCGAAAAAGGACGAAGACAAGGCCGTGTCACAAAAATTATACGAAGCCATTGTCGGGGGGGTGGTGTCGCTATTGGAAAATACCCCGCGGGACGAGGCGGCGACAACAACAGATGTGTCGGGGCCTGTTGAAAATCCTCAGGCCAATACCTGGCAGATTATCGGGAAACTCGTACAGAACGCTTTCTTCAAGGCGATTCTTCCCGGCTTTGAAGGCAGGTCATGAAGCGGCCTTTGGCAGAATCTTCGCTCACGACCCCATCGCCCGCATACAATCCCTGGAAGCTCGGCGGGTTGGATGCTCTCTGGGCTTCTTCGAGCGGTGAAATCAATGCAGAAATCGAAAAAGCAGCAGGGCAAGACGCCGGCCGATGAGTCGAATGCCTTCGTTTGACCAGGATATCGCTGAGAGCACGAGAGTGTTGTCCAAGAAACCACGAGGTGATTGTCTTTTCTTTCCATGCGAGGTCGGGCATCATGAACAGGAAGCGTGTCACTGCTAAGAAGTCGGGCACAGTCCGGTATGCGGTCGTGGGACTGGGACATATCGCGCAAACTGCCGTCCTTCCCGCATTTGCTCATGCCGCACACAATTCTCGATTGGCTGCGCTGGTATCGAATGATCCGATCAAACTGAAGCAGCTAGGCAAGCAATACGATGTGTCTCATCAGTATTCGTACCGTCAGTACGACCAATGTCTGGAAGAAGGCGAGATCGATGCCGTCTATATCGCGCTGCCGAACAGCCTTCATTGTGACTTCGCGGTTCGTGCCGCGCAGGCGGGCATCCATGTGCTCTGTGAAAAACCCATGGCTGTGACCGAGCAAGAATGCCGCCGCATGATTAGCGCGGCGGAGTATACGGGTGTCAAACTCATGGTGGCCTATCGGCTCCATTTCGAAGCAGCCAACATGAGTACGGTTAAGCTGGCGCAATCTGGAAGACTTGGAGGCCTTCGGTTGTTTGACTCGCTGTTTACGATGCAGGTGCGTCCGGGGGATATCCGCGTGCAGGCCAAGCTTGGCGGCGGATCCTTGTATGATATCGGCGTGTATTGCATTAACGCCGCCCGCTATATCTTTCAGGCGAACCCGATCGAAGCCAGCGCGTCGATCGTTCGAGGAACGGATGCCAGGTTTCGAGAAGTCGATGAAATGGCTGCGGTGTGGCTGCGGTTTCCAGATGATCGGCTGGCGACATTTATCTGTAGTTTCGGCGCGGCCGATGTGTCCACGTATGAGGTGATCGGAACGAAAGGCCGAGTGCGACTGAATTCCGCGTTTGAGTACGTCGGTGAACTGGAGCAACAGGTGGTGCTCAATGGGAAGACACAGTCACGCGCGTACAAGGCAGGCGATCAGTTTGCCCCCGAGCTACTGCACTTTTCAGATGGCATCCTTCGGAACACTCAACCTGAACCGTCCGGATGGGAAGGCCTGATCGATGTGTCGATCGTTCAGGCGCTTTATCGCTCCGCACAAATCGGTCGCCCGGTACCGTTATCACTGCCCGACAAAAAAAAGTGGCCGTCCGCTGACCAGATTGTGCGGCGACCACCGGTTACCAAGACGAAGGTAATCAATGTCCAGTCTCCCTTCTTGTAGCCGAACCATCCCCTTCTTCAGGTAACGACCTAATTTTAAATCGTTATTTATGAGTGTACGTATGCTGCTGTCAGTAGAGTACCCTATTCTTCCATCTTGACGATCGGTGGGAAACTCGTCTGGAGGACGCCGACGGTTGGGCTGCGGTCTAAAAGGCGACGCGTTTCGATGCACTCCTTCGTTGAACCTTATTCAAGGTGTTTCCCCAGTTCCCCATTCGGAAGTCTCACGCGAAAATAAATAAAACCTAAGGAGGCCACTATGAAAACAGGAATAATCTCAATGCTTATCCTGGGATTGCTGGGCTTTGGAATGAGCATGACGTACGCAGCTGATTCGATGGTTGAGAAAGGAGCCAGTCCAACCATCAAAGAACGCCTGACGAAAGATACGATAAAAGGCACCTTGATGACTATCGAGGGAGAGTATTACTACATAAAAGATGACGACGGCAAAGAGCGGAAGATCCATGTTGATAAGAGCACCAAGTTGGACAAAGTGATGCCGGGCGACATGGTTAAAGCCTATGTGACGGACCGAGGCCATACGACGACTTTGCAGCGTGATAATAATTGAGACGGTTCGGCACTCTGTTCGTTTGATGAGAAATCGAGTGATGGAGGAGGAAGAACGTATGCATGGTGCGAACGTGTGCTCGTGGCAGCTTGCTCCAAAGAGGAATCATAGCTGAGAAGAAACGCGCCCAATCCTCCGTGTACGTGTTTCGCTGCGGTGCGTATATGGGGCTCTCTGACTGAAATGAAGGGAAGGGGAGGGCTTGTCCATTGGCGAGTGAGATCGCCATAACTTTAAGAAAGGAATCAGGAATGTGTATTCGTCTGGATCGTCTATGTGCGTTGCTGCTGCTTTTGGGTGCCGTGATCATGGTGCCTCGTATTGTCCACGCGGAGGAGCAACAGAGCAGCCACCGAACATTCTCCGGAGTCGTCGTGAAACAGGGCACCGGTTTGGTAGTCAAGACACCTGACGGCGCGACCTATCAGGTGAATGAAAAGCAATCCCATCAACATGGTCACGCAGCGTTCAAGGAAGGTGATAGAGTCAGCGTGGTCGTGGATGAAAACAATACAGCCATTGATGTTCATCACAAGGGCGAAGAAGGAAAACACACCTTCGTGACAGGCAAGCTGCTCCATCTTGGGAAAATGGACAAACGTGTCAAACTCCAAACGGCAGAAGGGGAGAAAGTGTTTCCCTTAACCAGACAGGAGATCAAAACGAAAGGAATCGATCCCGGCACAGAGGTAACAGTGGAATTAAATGAAGCCGGCGCCGTGATTGATTTACACCGAGTCAAATAAGCCAATGGTTTATTTCCCTTCTTGGTCTATTGCACAAGGGAATCTCTTCCACCGCGGTGTATAGGCGAGCCATGCGGGCGGCTGATGCGCGGTGCTGGTTTCTATCCCTAGTAGAGATCCTAGTTGTCCCGTTCCAGACGTCAGTGTAACGTACCCTTAGCTTTCGCATACCGAATCAGATCTGGTCCAAAATGCGGACATCATCACCTACGGTCCGAGAGAGAATAGTTCGTCTCGCAGGCCGGGGATGGTCTCTTCCTTTCTGTTTGCCATCCATCAACTGGCACCATACCTACACGACCGAGTCTGCGATGCCGTGTCTCAACCAAAGTGCCTGAACAATGCAACTCAAGAACGACCTATATCGCTCGTACCACAATGTAAATCGTGCACTCGCGCTCGCCACGGTGGGTATGGCATCACTCGCCCTCATCGGCTGGTCTTTGCAGATTCAGGTCCTGACCAGCAGGGATCTACCGGTTATCTCCATGAATACCGTTGCGGCCTTCGGGTTTCTCTGCGCTGCAACTTCGGCACTCGCGCTGAGCACGACTCGATCGGAGACAGGAATTCTTCGACAGTCGCGGCGTCTTGTGTCGGTTCTTCCGGCCACTGTCGCAGGTCTCATGGGATTGGGCACGTTGGTCGGTTACGCCGTCGGTATGGAACGAGAAACGCCTCCTTCCGTTTGGATGTCTCCGAGCGCCGCAGTGTCGTTCATGCTCTTCACTCTAGCCGTCGTCACGTTTGTGAGCGAACGGAGAGCGGTCCAACGAGTTTCAGAAGCGGCCGTGCTTCTCATGGTATGGATCAGCGGAATCGCCCTCATCGGATATCTCTACGATGAACAGTCTCTGTATACCTTCGGACAGTATGCCTCGATAACATTGCCTACCGCGATTTCCTTCCTGTTGCTCGGCGGTGCACTCGTCTGCGTGAGTCCGGATCGTGGATTCATGGGCGCTATTCTTTCGCAAGAAGCGGGAGGACTCATGTTGCGCCGCATGGTCCCCCTGACATTCGTGATGGTGATCGTCACCGGATGGTTGCGTATAGGCGGACAAGCGACAGGCTGGTTCAATCATACGTCCGGGATGATCGTCGGCGTCGGTCTCAATATCGCCGGTTTCAGTCTTGTGCTTTGGATGGTGGCACGGGCTCTCACGAGCGCCGATCGACAGCGTCGTGAAAGCGAAATCCGACTGCAGTTGGCGAAAGAAGCCGCCGGTATCGGGATTCATGACTATGATGTCAGGCAGGGAACGATCCGATGGGACGGCCGTGTCCGGGAGTTATGGGGTGTGGGGGCGCATGAACCGATCACAGCCGAGACATTCTGGACCAGTGTGTGCCCAGACGACCAAGCCATGACCAAAGCCGCCATGCACCACGCGTTCGATCCGACCGGTGATGGCCGGTACCATGCCGAATTCCAAGTCCTCTCTCGAACCGACGGCCAGATGCGATGGGTTGAGGCGATAGGCTGTACGATATTTGAACGGGGCCGAGTCGTTCGCCTCGTCGGGACAGTACGAGACATCTCCAAGCGCAAGCAGTCTGAAACGGCGCTGCGTGAGAGCGAAAAGAAGTTGCGGGAATTTGCGGCGCAATTGGAGAGCTTGATAACTGAGCGGACACAGGAACTGGTCCAGTTGCAGGAGCGACTGCGTGCCATGGCCAATGAGTTGAATCTTGCCGAACAGCGCGAGCGAAAACGCCTGGCGACTGAGTTGCACGACCATCTGCAGCAGATGCTGGTCGTCGGGAAGTTGACGATCGGGAAGGCCAACCTCCATGCGAGCGGCATGCCACAATGCGAAATGGCTTTGAAAAAAGTCGATGACATCCTCTCGGAGGCGTTGACCTATAGTCGGACGCTGGTGGCGGAGCTCAGCCCACCCGTGTTACACGATCACGGATTGGCCGCGGGGCTCACCTGGCTGGCGGAGTATATGAGAAAATACAACCAGACGGTCACGGTATTGCTTTCTGCAAACCAGGATGTTCCGTTACCCGAAGCTCATCGTATCATGCTGTTTCAGTCCGTTCGGGAACTGCTCATTAATACCTCCAAACATGCAAACACGGGAACAGCCACCGTCCGCATGGAACAGTGTGAGGACTATCTGTATGTAACCGTGAGTGACGAGGGGCAAGGTTTTGATGTTGTGACAGCGGCGATGAGGAATCCGACAAGCGGCATTTCCTCCAAGTTCGGACTTTTCAGCATTCAGGAGCGTATGCGAGCGCTGGGAGGGTCGTTCGACATCCAGTCGGCTCCCGGGCGAGGTACGATCGCGACGCTGACATTGCCGCTCAGCGGTACAGCCGCCATCAGGACGGAAAACCCAACCCTCAGCCCTCAGTCCTTCAGAGCCCCGCAGTCCTCCGACCGCAAACGGGACAAAACGATTCGCGTGCTCCTGGTAGACGATCATACGATGGTGCGGCAAGGCATCCGGGCGGTGCTCGACGGCTATCCGGATCTGACGCTCGTGGGGGAGGCGGCCAACGGCGAAGAGGCCGTGCGGTTGGTGGAGGAGCTGCATCCCGCGGTTGTGGTCATGGACGTCAATATGCCGAAACTGAACGGGATCGAGGCGACGAGGCGGATTACCGCGGCTCATCCGGACGTTCACGTGATCGGTCTCTCGATCGATGCCGAGACGAGCAATCAGCACGCCATGCGAGCAGCCGGTGCGCAGGTCCTGTTAACGAAAGAATATGCGGCCGAGCGGTTGTACGTGGCCATTCAGACGATCGTGGCCGAGTCTTGCACGGCATCACGCCCTCGATCCACAAGCGGCAAGGTGCTGGCGTAACCCGGGAGCTTTAGCGGCGGCCGGGAGGGCGCTGGTGGAGCATACTGGCAGAGAACGGGCACAAAAAGAGCTCCGTCCTTTTTCAAGGACGGAGCTCTCGACCAGAACAATTGTTGCATCATGGATGATAACGTTTCCATTATCCCTTCACAATGTGTCCATTGCTCTGTTCTCATTTGCACCGTATCGCGTTTCCCTCTCGTCCGGTACTCGGAAATCCCCTAACGCTGGGATAACCTGAAAAAAAGAGAGACCCGGCGCTTCGACGTTCGCATGGCGGGCTGGGTCGCTTCCGCTTCCGAGTGCTAGGAGACGATTTTGTTCCCAATGACCAATCCGGCGATTAATAGGATGACAAAGATCGCGAGAAACAAATAGAACAGAATCTTGGCGATTTCCGCCGCACCGGCTGCGATGCCGGTAAAACCGAACGCTGCGGCAATCAGAGCGATCACAAAAAAGATAACTGCCCATTTCAGCAGCATAACGTCCTCCTCTGCTCCTCATAGACCTTGGCCTCTTCCTTCAAGACTCTCACCTCTCCTTCGGCCTTTCCCATCTCTCAGTCATGTATGATAGTTGGATGAAATCACATCGCCCACTGGAGCTATCCCCAGCACAAATAAAAGGCGTTTGCAGATGCGACACAGAGCACCATTGGAGAGGCCTCAGTCGTGACGGTGCAAGAGCACATCCCCTTTGAACAGTTTGTATAAGTAAAACAGAAAGGGAAGGAGAACGATGGATCCTAGAAGCAGACTCGCCAGTAAAATGTCCAATGTGCTGTGAGGAGCCGCATCGTAAATCGTGACCGAGGGCTCGACAAGATACGGATACTGCGACAGGGCCCAGCCCCAGAGAATGGCGACGGCTCCAACTCCCGCCAAGAATCGAGCCAGAAGATTGCGTGCCGTAATCACCGCCCATAGGGCTGCCAGATGCACCAGCGCCGTGGCAACCACGGTCGCACGACCCAGCGCTGTTTGTACCAGCCCGCGATAGATTTCTGGCGCTCCATCATGCGTGAGGAACAGGGCGATGGCGGCCAGGATGATGACGAGAATCCCACTCATGACGGCCCGACGTCGAAAGAGGCGGCGTAACTCCGGATCGGAGCTTTCCATGATCAGATAGACGGCCGCGAGATAGGCGACCAAAGCCGTTGCGAGGACGCCGACTGTGATGGAAAATGGTGCGAGCCAGGGATCGACAAAGGCTTCCCGAATGGTGTCGGTCGGACCGGACGCACGTCCCGATGCGATTGCCCCAAGGATGATGCCCAGCATGGTCGGTGTGATCAGACTGGACCACGCGAATATTCGGTGCCAAATCGGCGGAGCCCCGGTGAATCCGTCGGAGCGAGAGGAAATGTCGTGGGTACGAATGGCAAAGGCCGTTCCTCGCAATACGATCCCGATCAGCATCACGGTCAGTGGAATATGCAGCCTGATAGAAATGACGGCAAAGGCGGGAGGAAACGCGGTAAAGAGAATCACGACGGCGATGATGAGCCACACATGGTTGGCTTCCCATATCGGACCGATCGCTTGATCGATGAGCGCTCGTTGCGGTTGTCCTTGGCGGCCCATCGCAAACAGAGTCCAGATCCCCGCCCCGAAATCCGCTCCGCCGAATAACAGATAGAACGTAAGGGCGCCGACCAGCGCGGCGGCGACCATGAGCTCATACGAGGGCATCCTACGCCGTGTCCCTTCCTACTCCTTGATCAGGCGAGACGGCCATGGTGGCCGCGATATGACGCCGGATCGCCCACACGACGACTCCTGCCAATAGGATATACAAGGCCGAAAAGGTCACCATGGGAATCCAGAGGCCAGGCATAGGTGTCACGGCCTGAGAGGTCCGCATGAGTCCTTGTATGATCCATGGTTGACGCCCGACTTCGGTCACCACCCAGCCGGCTTCGATGGCGATGAATCCCAGCGGCGCCGTGGCGAGCAACATGCGTAAAAGCCATCGGTCTTCTTCCAGCCGTCCTTTCCACCAGCGCCAGCCAGCCCAGATGGTCATCCCAGCCATGATCAGCCCACAGACAACCATCACTTGGAAGGCCACATGAGTGACGGCGACGGGTGGCCAATCTTGACGAGGGATCTGATCCAGCCCAGGAACGATCGCATGAGGATTTCCATGCAGGAGAAGACTCAACCCGTGTGGAATCACGACGGCATAGTCGACGGTTTGTGAGGAGACATCGGGAAGTCCGAAGAGGACGAAGTCCGCTCCGGCTTCCGTAACGAAGTGTGCTTCCATGGCGGCCAGCTTCGCCGGCTGGTGATCCGCGACCGCCCGAGCGATCAGATCTCCGCTCGCCGGTTGGAGGATTGCGGGAATGCCGCCGACCACGAGCGCGATGACGAGTGCGTTCTTATGGAATTGATTCGATGGGTGGCGCAAGAGGAGAAATGCGTGGATACCGGCGACGAGCAATCCGGTTGCGGCGAAGGCTGCAAGCAACATATGCAACGTTTCATGAAACGCGAACGGATGCAAGAAAGGAACTAACGGCCGCACGTTGGTGATCTCTCCGTTGACGATGTCAAAACCGGTCGGAGCGTTCATCCAGGCATTCACCGTGACGATGAACATTGCGGAGGCGGTGCCGCTCGCCGCGACAATCAGGCCGGCGATAAAGTGCGCGCGCGGTGGAAGACGCGACCACCCGTAGAGATAGATCCCAAGGAAGATCGCTTCCGTGAAAAACGCAAAACCTTCGAGCCCGAAGAGCGGTCCGACGACGGGACCGGCCCGCTCCATGAAGGAAGGCCAGAGGAGGCCCAATTCGAATGAGAGCACGGTCCCTGACACGGCGCCGACGGCGAACAAAATCGCAGTCCCCTTCGACCAGCGCTTCGCCAGCGCGAGATAGGCTTCATCTTTGGTTTTCAGCCAGCGCCACTCGGCGGCCGCCATTAACACCGGCATCGCAATGCCCAAGACGGCAAAGACGATGTGAAAGCCGAGGGACATGGCCATCTGAGAGCGAGCGGCAATGAGGTCCGAGATCATAAATCCGTATGTCAGGAATCGTGAAATATGTGTCGTCGGATAGACATGACCCCATCTCCCTTGATCGTCAGACTACTTCGCGCACCGTATTCTCCACCATCGTCGCCGGGCTGGCATCCGAGCCATCATTCATAACTGGTGCAAGTGAAATGCCGTCAATGACAAAAAGAGCCAAAAGAAGTCGCCGGCTCAGTGAAACTGCATCATCTCACCGGCTTTTCATTCTGAGATGACAGGCTCAGAACCGCCGTTGTCTTGGAAAAACCGCTTCATGTGCGGATGATGGGACAGGTTGTCGTTTCCGGGACAATCGTTCCCTCCCAATCATGTCTCTGTGGTCTGCACGCCATTTACTGAGTTAACGCGGCCATATACATCAAAGCAGAAGCTGAAACCGTTCATTCGAGAGCTCCATGTGTTGGCCTATTCAGGTCGGCTGGTCTGTCAATCATCGGTTCGGCTGAAGAGAAGCGGAACCGATGGGAAACCGCTTCTGTTGGATGGATGCCTTCTAACTTTCAGGTAGAAAGTAGAGAGAGCCGCGAGGCTCACCCCGGCAAGTGCCAGCCAACCACGGTGATGATTGATCCAAGCTTGCACACTGTACGTGGCGGCCTGGCCGTCAAACGGCCCTCTGGTTCCATAATCACCGGGCACGGGGTCATAGAGATTGTTCGGGCGATTGGGATCCACGGATACCTGTGTTTGCTGAGCCTCGTACCCGACAGCGGCTAAGTAGTGATCCAACAGGCCGGGAACGAATTTATTTCCGATGATGGTTTGCACCGCGGACAAGCCGATTGTGAACTCGCGCCGAGGGTGATGCGCGACCCAGTACACGGATTGGGCGACGACTTCCGGTTGAAAGATCGGCGGCACCGGCCGGGGGTGACGCGGCATGCGGGTCTTGATCCATGAAAATTGTGGCGTATTGACCGCCGGCAACTGAACGATCGTGAGGCGAACTTTACTCCCGTCATGGATCAGCTCCGAGCGCAGCGATTCCGTGAATCCCTGAATCGCATGTTTGGCGCCGCAATAGGCGGATTGCAGCGGGATGGATCGATATGCCAGGGCAGAACCGATTTGTACGATGACGCCGTGGTCTCGCGGCCACATGCGGCGCAACGCCGCCAAGGTCCCGTTGACATAACCGAGATATGTGACCTCCGTCACCCGCCGGTATTCTGCCACCGTCATCCGAAGTACAGGAGACAAGACGGAAACCATGGCATTGTTGATCCATATATCAATAGGGCCAAATTCGCGTTCCGTTCGATCCGCGGCCGCCTCGACCTGCCGGTCGTCGGAGACGTCGGTCTGGAGGGGCAACGCACGGCCTCCGACGTGTTCCACATCCTGTCTCGCTCCTTCCAGGCCATCTCGGCTGCGAGCCAGTAGAACAACGGATGCGCCATGCTTGCCGAACTCCTTCGCAATCGCTCTGCCGACACCAGCCGAAGCACCCGTCACGACGACGACTTCAGGCTTTCTCTTTCCGTGACCGTGAGGTCTCACGATGCCCCCCTTTCTTCTGACGTGAGTCGGATTGACCGAGCAGTGAGCATCCGACACGCAGCACGTCACCGGACCTTCGCGGTCGGGTCATTGCCTATCTGCTTTCTCGCATTGTCGTTCCGGTTTTTGACAAACGCGACGTACTCATGAGCGGGATTCATAAAGAAAAGGCTTGCTACGCCCAGCTGGAGTTCCGTCGGAACTTCTCGGTGAGACATTCTGTCCGTTCGGATGACAGGCGGTGATAGGCTTGTGGCCAGTACAACCTTCCCGTGAGGTTCGTCTCCACGATTCACTTTGTGCCGGGGCATCCCAACGGTATCTCACCTTCTCCTAGCAGAAAATTTATGAACGCAACATCGGTGCCGTGGGGTGGGATAGTTAGCCAGGGAATATCCTAGTGGAATATTTGAGGTGGAATAGCCGAGGTATATAGATCCTTTGAGGTATATAGATCCTTTATGGTGCCGACGATCAATTGGAACGTGTGGAACGTGCGCGTGTTGTATTTCGGCGACCAAACCCGGACGGTGCGATATCTGTGGTAAGGCGAAGGATGGTTCCTGAGGCGTGATGTCCTGATTGCGCCGATCGCGACGATCAGGATTGGATCGTGCGGTATGTGAAGGTCGACACGAGAAATTTGTTGGTATGGTGGTTGCAGGTCTTCTGGAAAATTAACTTGTTTCGTCACTCCCATCAGTCGGAGACAGAAGTGAGAGAGAGGAGTAGCCACCATGTTGTCGCAATCGAAAACGGCGCAGTGTGGGTGGTGAGCTCGCAGCTGTTGTGCTCTCAGTCGGGCTGCCCGATAGCGAAGAGAGCTCAAACGATCCATAGACCGCGCAACTTCATCTAAAACATCCTTTTGAGAAGGAGAAAGTAAAATGGGCACGAATATTACGGTACTGGGAATCGCGCTAATCGGTTTGGGCGTTCCATTGTTTGCTCAAGTACAAGGAGAAACACGTGGGTCGGAAATGAAGAGGGACCTCGTGGCTTATGACTATCCGTATCCGGATGACAATTGGTCTTATGGCGCTGACACGGCGTGTCAGGACGTGTCGCCTCGCGGTCCTCTCGGCGGTACCCGAGATTGGGAATGGAAATCGGACGCTGAACTGCAGAGAGCGGTGGAATGCCAGCTCACGAAGAGCCCCTTTCTCAAGGCTAGTGGTATCCAGGTGGCGGTTCGTGACGGTACGGCCACATTGAGTGGAACGGTACACAATCAGGACTCCGTTCGAAGTGCGATCGTGGATGCCTATCAAGCGGGAGTGAAAGATGTCGCCAGTGAGCTGCAGGTCGTGGAAGTGGAAAAGAAATAGATCGAGCAAGCGATTCTTCAAACATTAGCATTAGGAGGGTGTCACATGAAATGTCTATTGGCGTGCCTGCTGTTGGTCTCATGGTTGGCCGTCCCAGGTTTTGTCTCAGCTGTCTGGCTGGATCATGACGCAGTTGAGCCAGGTTTGGTCGAGCGAGATGCGCTCGTCTATGTCTTCGAAGCCCCAGGCCGTAGCCGTACTGGTAAGGCCCCTGATGCCGCCGGGTACCAGACCGAAGAAGGAGGCCTTGTGGGTCTACAAAATGGCAATGACGACATGAGCTTGTCTGATCGTGAACGGGGTCAAGACATAACTCCCTCGATCGATGTGCCGGGTAGTGTGCATGGCCATAAGGATGAAATAGGTGGTTCCAGTCCTCCGTTCGGCAGCAGCCCAAAAGGCGATCCGGCGGTCAAGGGTTTGAGAGAGGATTTGAAAGAGATGGATAGCGGCGCCGGGAATTCTCTAGGGAGATGAGGTGTGTCGCAGTTCTTCCTAAAATATATATTCGGTTGAGAGGAAGGCTAATCTGAGTGTCCGGCGGTTGGTCCGCTGGACACTCAGTGTGGCATCCCCGTGCCATCGGGGGGACAGAACTTCCGCGCAAAGACGACTTGTCCCTCACATGTGACCGGCCGTCCAGCCTTGAGCCGCCTCCTACCTGCGAAAGCTTAATGAACATTGTGCCTGAATAAAAGTATGAGTGGCTTGCATCACGATCGACGTATGGCGCGCATTTTGCGAATAAAGAAGAAGAGAGAGAAGGCATGTAAAACCTTCTGACGCACTAGCCTGTAAATGACAGTCACGTGATAGAACGACCCTATGCAATTTGAGGGCTGGTAACAAGAAGGAGGACGGTCATGGAGGATACGCAGGCGACTGCCACAGGTTTGGGAGCATTATTCTGGATCCTCCTCGTAGGTTTAGGCATGGTCGCTCTCTTTGGTTATGCTGCATCCACCACCAGGGTGATGGCTCAGGTTTCATGAAATATGCTGAGTGCTTCGTGTTCAGAATGGACTGCAGCCATTGTGGGATCAGATGCCCTTGCCAAAAGGAGGCATGAAAAAGGAGGCATAAAATGGGCACACGAGCTTCATTATTCGTGATTGTCCTAATCGGTGGAGCGCTTCTGTTTGCCGTTGAAGAGCGAGCGCGATTATCAGGCTACGACTCAGACAAAGGCCTGTATGGATCGGGAACGAATCAGAACGACGCTCGCGCCGAAGGATATCCTGGTGACAAGTGGTCCGACAATTCCCCTGATCCTTGTCAGGATGCTGCGTACGGTTCGCTCGACGACGGAGATGATTGGGAGTGGCAATCAGACGAGGAGCTCAAGCAAGCGGTGGAATGCCAACTTGCAATGAGCCTCTTCATTAAAAGTGACGGTATCGATGTGTCAGTCAACGACGGCACGGCCACATTGAGAGGTACTGTAAGGGATTGGGACTCCGTCCGAAACGCGATTGATGATGCATACCTGGCGGGTGTGAAGGATGTCGTCAACGAGCTCGTGGTCGTGGATCGTGTGTAGATCTTGCTTCATGTCGTCTTCGTTGCCCGTGGGCCGCATGATACGAATAGATCTCGGTCAGTGACCGAATGTGAAGGGAGCGCCGATCGCCCGAGAGTCAAGCAACCATTACTATCTGGACCGAACGCCATGACGAAGGAACATTATGACGATCCACTCCAGCAGCTTCTGGCATGCGGGCAAAGCTTCTGGTTGGACAATCTCACGCGGCAGATGATGACCAGTGGAGAATTGGCGCACTGGATTCGTCGGCGCGGATTGCGCGGTATCACGGCGAATCCCACGACCTTCCGTGATGCCTTGCAGAGCCAGGATTATGATCCGCACATCAAGTCCCTCGCCAGTGAAACGCGTTCCACTCAGTCCATCTTTGAGGCGCTATTGATCGCGGATGTTCAGCAAGCCTGCGACCTGCTCCAGGACACCTATCACGATACGGATGGTCTCGATGGATACGTCAGCCTCGAAGTTTCACCGCATCTCGCGTACGACGGTGAGGCCACCATGGCTGAAGCGCGACGATATGTCGAGCGTGTCAATCGTCCCAACCTCTATATCAAGATCCCAGCGACGGAAGCGGGTATCTTGGCGGTCGAACAACTGCTCTATGAAGGTATTCCGGTCAATATCACTCTATTGTTTTCGATTCAAAGCTATCAGGGGGTTATCGAAGCCTATATCTCGGCTCTCGAGCGTCGCCTCACGGACCATCGATCGTTAGAGAAAGTTGCATCGGTGGCGAGCTTTTTCGTGAGCCGTATCGATGTCCTCGTCGATCGGTTGCTGCTCCGGCGGATCCCCGCTGACGACCCCATGCGACGATCGGCTGCAGCCCAACTCCAGGGGCAAGCAGCTGTCGCCAACGCCAAACTGGCCTATCGAACGTTTCAACAAGCGTTCAGCAGCGAGCGATGGGCCCGGTTGGCGGCTGCCGGCGCGCGCGTACAGCGGCCTCTGTGGGCCAGTACCGGCACCAAGAATGCCGCCTATCGCGACGTGATGTATGTCGAAGCGTTGGTGGGTCGGGACACGGTCAATACGATGCCTGAGCCCACACTACGAGCCTTTGCCGATCATGGTCTGGTGGTTGCGGATGCGGTGGAGGCTGATGTCGAGCAAGCGGAGCGGGTTATGCAGCAGTTGGAGAAAACGGGCATTAACTTCAATTGCGTGACCTGGCAGCTGGAGCATGAGGGCGTGCAAACATTCGTTGATGCGTATGACAGCGCGCTGCACGCGTTAGATAAAAAGCATCGGCGAGTCATGCCGGCTGGATCGGCTTCGCCAGGATGAGCGGATCCTGAAGATGGACCCTTGGGCGCAGAAGGGATTACGTTATGATGCGAGTCGCCATCAATGGGCTGGGAAGAATAGGGCGCGCTACGTTTAAGATTGTTGCGAGCATGCCGGAACTCGAGCTGGTCGCGATTAATGATCTGGCTCCACCCGATAACCTCGCCTATCTGCTGAATCACGACACGGTCTATGGTCGTTATCATATTCAGGTGAAAGCCGACCGCGATGCGCTTGTGATGGCGGATCGTCACTATTCCGTATTTGCCGAGCGCGACCCCCTCCATCTTCCATGGAAACAGTTGGGGATCGATGTGGTGTTTGAGTGTTCGGGGCAATTCAGGACCAGGACGGCACTCTCCAAACATCTGGAGGCCGGCGCAAAGCGGGTGATCCTGTCGGCACCGGCCAAGGATGAGGATATCCCCACCGTCGTCTACGGTGTGAACGCATATGACGAGAAGGACGGGCCAATCTTGTCCTGTGCCAGCTGCACGACGAATTGCGTGGCCCCGATCGTTGAAATTCTGAACCGCCATCTAGGTGTCCAAAAGGCCGTGATGACGACGACGCACGCCTACACCGCCGGTCAAACCTTGGTCGACGGGCAGCACAAGCGCAAACGGCGTGGTCGGGCGGCAGCCGCCAACATCGTGCCGACGACGACGGGGGCGGCCATGGCGACCACGCGTGCGTTACCCGATCTGAAGGGGCGATTTGAGGGCGTGGCCATCCGGGTGCCCGTTCCGATCTGTTCGCTCTCCGACATTGTGATGCTGACCGAGCGTGAGACGAACGTTGCCGAGGTGAACGATATCTTCCTGCGAGAAGCGCGCAGCGACCGGTATGCCGGTGTGGTGGGAATAACGGAGGATCCGATCGTGTCCTCCGATGTCATTCAGGATTCGCATGCCTCGATCGTTGATGCCGACATGACCCAAGTCGTGTGCGGCAATCTGGTAAAGGTCATGAGTTGGTATGACAATGAGTGGGGCTATGCCAGCCAAATGGTCCGGCAGGCGGTCTCGATGGCACTCATCGTGCCGGTCGAGAGTTGATACGGTCACGGCAGCCGTGACTCTCTTTTTTCATACGTCACCCCGGCGTGCAGTATGCCCGTAAGCAGAACCACAAAAAAAGCGTCGGAGAGTTTGCGGCACTACCGGAACAAGCGGAACTTTTTACGCACGGCCGAACCATGGGGAGTGTCTCCCTCGCCGTCAAGCTCCTCGTTGCGCTATGTCGTGCAGAAGCATGCCGCGAGGGGACTCCATTATGACTTTAGGTTGGAGCTTGACGGGACCTTGAAAAGTTGGGCGGTTCCTAAGGGACCCAGTCTCAACCCCACTGATAAACGATTGGCTGTGCATGTCGAAGATCATCCGATGGAATATGCCGATTTCGAAGGCACCATTCCACCCCGGCAGTATGGTGCGGGTACCGTCATGGTGTGGGATCAAGGTCGGTGGATTCCCGATGGAAACCCGAAGAGGGCCTACGAGAAAGGACATCTGAAATTTACGTTGGCAGGACAGAAGCTGAAGGGCCGTTGGTCCTTGGTACGAATCGGTGGAGCCCGTAATCGGGATAAGAACAAGTGGTTGCTCATCAAGGGACGTGACGAAGCCGCTCGTACGGCAGCGACTGATTCAGCGGTGCGTTTGGCAACAAGCGTGAAAAGCGGACTGAGTATGGAAGAGATTGCCCAGGCCAGACACGATACGTGGCACACAGATCGGCAGCCTTCCGGGGGTGCGCCCTCCAATCCCGCGAACAATCGAAATCACCATCTTCGCCAAGCTTCATTCGTAGGCCTGCGCGACGACAAGCCGGCCCATCTTATTGTGCGGGAATCAACCGCCCATGTGCCGATGAGTCAGTTAGGGGTTGCCTCACGGGATGAAGAAAACTCGCCCCGCTCTTCCGCCCGTGCCCGTGGAGTCGGAGTTCGCAAACAAACGCTGAAGCCTACCGGTGTTCCCACGGTGGCGGGGATTAGGATCTCGAATCCCTCTCGGCTGTTGTTCCCCCACGATGGGATCACGAAACTGGAACTCGCACAATTCTATGAACGGATCGCAGGTTGGATTTTGCCTCATTTACGAAAACGTCCATTGACGCTGCTGCGTTGTCCGGATGGGCAGGGCACAGGATGTTTCTATCAGAAGCATGTGACGGGTCAAATTCATGAGGCGATTGATCGCGTAGAGGTCGAGGAACGTAACGGACCGGCTTGCTACATGGTGGTGAATACGCCCGCCGCCCTGATCGCGCTTGTTCAACTCGGCGTCCTCGAATTCCATACGTGGGGGGCTACGCAAGAGCGGCTGGACCGGCCGGATCGCATGATCCTCGATTTAGACCCTGCGCCGGATGTGCCGTGGCGTGAAGTCAGCGAGGCGGCAGGTCTCGTTCGAACAGTGTTGGATGAATTGGGCCTGAGATCTTTTCTCAAGACCACCGGTGGGAAAGGGCTGCACGTCGTGGTTCCGTTGGAACGCCGACATTCCTGGGGTGAGGTTAAACGTTTCGCCAGGTGTTTGGCCGGACACCTGGCACGAACCCTTCCCGAACGCTTCACCGACAACATGGCGAAGCGCGCTCGCAAGGGAAAGGTATATGTGGATTATCTGAGAAATGGACAAGGAGCAACCACCGTGGCTGCCTATTCGACGCGCGCGAGAATGGGAGCTCCCGTCTCCGTTCCACTGATGTGGGATGAATGTTCTCCTGCACTGCGCTCTGACCACTTTACCGTGCACACCATCGAGGCGA
The DNA here is from genome assembly GCA_019636815.1 of Nitrospira sp. Lineage (GTDB taxonomy): Bacteria > Nitrospirota > Nitrospiria > Nitrospirales > Nitrospiraceae > Nitrospira_D. The sequence goes on along the minus strand of JAHBWT010000001.1, from coordinate 66,158 downwards.
GGTTATCGCAATTGACCCAAGACCCCTGGGCTGAGTACGCCACGGTGCAGCAGCACTTAACGGCCGAGATGAGGCAACGTGTCGGTATGGTCCGCCGCGAATTGTAGTAGATGCCTCCTGTTGGATGGATATCCAGAAGGTGCTTCAATTTGAACCATCCCGAAGTGTGACAGGGCCCCGCTCCGTAATTGAGATGACCATCCCACGGTGTAACGGATGGTGCCAGGACCACGAAAACATAGGCTGGCACTCTGATGCGGTCTGAGAATAGCTTCCGCCCCACCGGTGTAGTACCCATCAAAATTACGACGACAGGATAAATGGTCTAAGATCCGATCATAAAACACAATGTGAACCGGTCCCGCACGCGTGTTGATCCATCGGATCTCGTCCCCCACCTGAACCTGAAGAGTAATGGTCGACAGTGTATCCGCGACGAACACATCTCTCACATCGCCGCTGAGTGTAAAGGTAGGAAGGCTCTGGCAAGCGACAAGGGCAAGCAACGTCATGAAGGGAGTCATTTTGTATCGTCGCATAGGACAACACCTGCTCTTCCAAGGCGCATCCTCAGCATGACTCACATCGGTACAGAATATCACTGGTAGCTTCCCGAGAGGAGTGAGAAAGCGTTATCTAGGATGTCTCCCAGTTATGGGAAGGCAGGAATACAGGTTAGAGTACGAGCAAGCTCGATTGGATGAAGCACATGGTGCGAAAAATACTGAAAGCGGATGGGGGGTAGAAGGAGTCCGTGGGTAATGTACGGTCGCTGATTCCTCGGTTGGTTCAACGCTGGGCCGTGACCTCCGATGAGGGGGTGTTTTATATTCACCGCGCACAGGATGTACGATCGCAACCGCCACCCCGCTTGCGACTCCCTGTAAAACGATCCATGCGATCGTCTCAGGCCCATCACTCACGTCTGTGTGCGTATGGCAACAGCGGCGACGCCACCGAATCAAGATGGCCGATTGAAATGCCGAGTCGTTACGAGGAGCTCACAATGAAGAACACCAACAGTCCGCAAACATCGCGTCGATGTCACGATAATCGGATGCATCTGTTACGAGTGGTCTGTGTGATCTGCATCGCTGTGGGATATCCGGTATTGGCAGCCGAGCAGCGTGACCATCTCGGTGTAGCCGGCGGAGAGTCCACTCAACAAAGCGGTCAGCAGGGATTAGGTTTAGAAGACGCAGGCTCTTCAAATGTCGTCCTTGGAGGACCAGAGATCATTATCGGATCAATCCAGAAGATCCATGGCGAGAACTATACGATCAGCGGAGACCATGGCCAGCAGATCCAGATTCGGGTCACTGCCGACACCAATAGGGTCTGTACCTCAAACGGTCAAGGCAAGGTCTCTTCGGGACAAGAAGGTGTACCGGAACAAGCAGAAATACCTCCGACGCCATTCATGGAGCGTCAGAAATCATCCGGAGAACAAGCCGATTCGGTCGAGACACAGCGCTTAAACGATCAACAAGATCTCAAGCGCCACGCGGAATCACTCCCTTCTACAGATCCTTCCGAGATGAAGGAGAGGATGGGGTCTACAGATTCTCGAGCGAATGAGGATGTGGCTCGGGGATCAGGCTTCGTCGTCGGAGAATGTCTATTCAAGAAGGGAGATCATGTCCGGGTTGAAGCTTCGGACATGGGAACGGCGACAACCATTAAGCAACTTGCGAAGACTCGAAAAGGTTTGGACAAATAGCGAACATGACACGCAATCAATCAAGAAATTTGTAAAGCAGGGGAAGGATGCGGGACGCGAGGCGGTACAATCCACCCAACAAGGGTTCCGTGAACAGGGAAGTGGCGCGGGGTAGGTCAACGGTATGCTTTGAGAATGCCAATACTCTTGTGGTTCTGTCGAGTTTCGAAAGTGGGATGGCGGTCTAACAAGCCATCGGAGAAACGGTTTCCGGGTTCAACGTCCAGATATGCAGAAAGCGGATGAGTCGGGATGGCGTCTGATGGAGAGTTGAGGATAGGAGCTATCGGAGACTTGCATTGCCCGCGAGTGAGTCTCGACGAACTGCAATCGCTGTTTACGCAAGTAGCGGAATGTTCCGATGTCGTATTGTTGTGTGGTGACATAACGGACTATGGAAAGGCTGAGGAAGCGCGGCTCCTTGTCGCCGCGCTTCCGGTTCTGAAAGGTATTCCTGTTGTCGCCGTATTGGGGAACCATGACTATGAATCAGGGGATGCGGAGACCATTACGCAGATTTTAGAGCGCCAGGGTATTCACGTCCTTGACGGAACCTCCACGGAAATAGGCGGAGTAGAGTTTGTGGGGGTGAAGGGATTTGCGGGGGGATTTGGGGATCGCCTCTTGCAGTCGTGGGGAGAATCAGCGCTCAAACAGTTCGTGCGTGAATCGGTCGAGGAAGCGCTCAAATTAGAGTCCGCATTGGCTAAACTCAGGACCGCACATCGGATCGTGTTGCTCCATTATGCCCCCATCATTGAAACCGTAATCGGAGAAGCTCCGGAAATTATTCCGTTTTTGGGAACCAGCCGTTTGGAGGATCCGATTAATCGGTACGGAACAACGGCGGTATTTCATGGTCATGCACACCATGGGACCGTGGAAGGGTGTACACAGACAGGAATCCCAGTCTACAACGTCGCGCTGCCGTTGTTACGCCGACAACGTGCACAGCACCCGCCCTTCCGAGCGATCACGCTCAAGCTGACGAAATCAGCGGAGACGGCATGAGTACATCCGAAGAGCTTACCGATCCGGCCTCGCAGACATTCTGTCGCCAGGCATTGCAGGATATTCAGCATTCGGAGATTCCTTTTTTGGTCGGGGGTGCGTTCGCGTTAGAACGCTATACCGGTGTGGTGCGCCGAACCAAAGATCTCGATGTCTTCGTGCATCGAATGCATAGTGATCGGCTGATGCTGTTTCTCGCGGAGAAGGGGTATTGCACAGAGGCGCGCTTTCCTCATTGGATCAGTAAAGCGCGAAAAAATGACCATATCATCGACATTATTTTCGGGTCGGGCAACGGAGTGGCTGCCGTCGATCAGAAATGGTTCGACGTGGCGCCGAGGGCGACGATCATGGATGAGCAGGTTCGATTAGTGCCCGTCGAGGAGATGATCTGGTCCAAGGCTTTTATCATGGAACGTGACCGTTATGATGGAGCGGATATCGCGCATCTATTGCACGCACGATCCAAAGATATGGATTGGGCGAGGTTATTGTGGAGATTCAATCGTCATTGGCGCGTGCTCTTCAGCCATCTTGTCTTGTTCGGTTTCATTTATCCGGGCCGCCGACTGGAACTCCCTCAGTGGCTGATGCGTGAAATGATACGGCGGTTGGAGCTGGAAATTGAGACCCTCTCCCCAGACCGTCATATTTGTCAAGGGACGCTGCTGTCCTGGGGGCAATATTTAGATCATATCGAGCGCGGAGACTACGAGGATGCGCGTCAGGTTCCACGAGGATCGCTCACAGCCGCTGACACCAAATTCGTTAGCGAGCGGTTTCATGAAGAGCAAGACGGTCGTCTGGGCGACCGGACGTTTGCAACGGGTTCCGCGCTGAACCATAAGGAAACGGAAGCGCAAGAACCGGCGACATAATGCGGCGCTGCCGGCTATTATCATGCTGCCCATCCTATGGCCATGTATCAACTGCTTTTGTTGCGTTCGACGACTAATCTGAGTCAACTCAGTCCGGCGCGGCAACGAGCAGCGTGTCGGCGGCTGCTTGCGACACAATACATGCTGATAGGAGGGGGAAATGCGCGCCGATTTCTTAATGTTAACCGATCACACCAAAGGAGGACGCCAGTGACTACTCACACAATCGTCCAAGATCCTGCCAAGGCGAGGGCCTATTTCGAGGCCAAAATGGCTTTTACCACTGGACCCGTCGAACTCGAGCATATGATGAAGAGCGGAGAAGTGAACGTCGTTGATGTCAGAGCGGCCGATGATTTCGCGGCTGGGCATATTCCAGGTGCTATTAACCTACCACGGGAGCGTTGGCACACGCTGGATGGATTGCAGAAGGACAGGAGGAACGTGCTGTATTGCTATTCTCAGGTCTGTCATTTAGCCGCGACCGCAGCTGTTGAATTTTCAACGAAAGGCTATCCGGTCATGGAGTTAGAAGGAGGGTGGCGCTGGTGGAAAGAGGATGGATTTCCCACCGCGACATGAATGGCAATCTCCGGTGAAGGAAGGCTGAAGGAACCGGGTTACGTGGTCAATAAGTGAGTTCTTCATAGAGCGTGACATGTGGGCGGATTACCGCGCCGAATGGTCGCTGCTGGTGGCCGCACCTATTTGAGCGATGCGCCTAATTGTGGCCACGTACAATGTGCATCGCTGTGTCGGGTGGGATGGGTTATACAGCCGCGAACGCATTCTGGAAGTCTTGCAGGAATTGCAGGCCGATCTCATCGCGCTTCAAGAAGTGGAACGAGAAGAAACCTTACAGTGGTTCGCCGAGAGCCTTGGCATGACGGCGATAGCCGACCTCGGCGTCCAGCATGCCGCAACCTACGGGAACGGCGTGCTGACGACGTGTACACTGGATGAAATCCGGCTCGTGGACCTCAGTGTTCTTGGTTATGAGCCTCGAGGAGCTATCGATGTCGATGTAAGCTGTGAGGGGGAAAGGGTTCAGGTCATTGCAACTCATCTGGGACTACGCCCGGGCGAGAGGCGGTGGCAGGTCAACGAACTCCTCAAGCGGTTTGGCACCCGCCATTGCATTCTCATGGGTGACATCAACGAATGGTTGCTGTGGGGACGGCCGCTTCGTCGGATCAACAGGATCTTCGGACACTCGCCGCCACTTCGATCATTCCCTTCTCCTTTCCCTGTTTTTGCCTTGGATCGCATTTGGATCAGGCCACCGGGCAGCGTCATCGATATTCGGATTCACACAACGGCGCGTAGCCGAGTGGCTTCGGATCATCTTCCGGTCCGGGCGGTCATGGAATGGTGAACTCAACGGGCGGAGGGGGGCGGGTGCGATGGGTTGGTTTTGAAACGGGAGGTTGCGGAGGAGGAATCGACTCACAGGGTTGGGAGGGGGGTCGGTCGGTTATCAGCGTCTTTTCTTTGGCGCCTTGCGGGCGCGAGGTGCGGTCCGACGGCCAGCGCGTGATGTGCGTTTCCCAGCTTTTCGTGCTCGTGTCGATCGTTCGGCTGGTTGAGCTTGCTCTGCCGACGACTTGCCGCCCCCTGAGAGTTCGCGCAGTCGCTCATGGTAGTCCTCGGAGGAAGCGGGGTTCAGTTCCCATCGCTGCGCATCGCGATCTCCCAATTTGTCGCCGACCCGAAGCGGCTCATTGTCTTCATATGTAATGCCCACGGCCTCCCCTAACTCTTCGACCACGTCCTGATCAGGGGTAGGGCTCGACCCGCCCACAGTGTTCTCACCGGCGTCTGTCTGATGCTGCGCGGCATCGATATCGCCGCCGTGTAGCGTTGCGTCGGGGAGTGCCGGATCGGTCGTGGAAACAGGGGCCAGCGTGTCTTCCGGAAAAGCCCCCTCTTGCTGAGAGTCTTCTCCTTCGTAATACTGGCGGATGACTTGGTCGGCGCTCTTCTGATTGACGTCTTTCGGCTTCGGTTTAGCCATTTCACGAAGTCCTCCAACGTGCACACTGTTGAATCTAAGCCAACCCATGCTGTTATGGTACTGGTTCATTCCCTGGTGACAGGAGTGTCGTGACTTCGACAGCGGCATGGAGGGAGCAATACATTCCCATCAGGCAGGGCATGTTCAGATTGTACGCTTGGAAGACTTGTCTCGGTCTAGACATCTTGTCCAAGCAGGTTATTTGAGTTGTTGCTTTCCTCTTTTCCGTAAGATTCCTTCTCATGGCTGTTCACGCTGGAAGATAGGAAAAACCCCAGTCAGAGAGACCTCTATAACATGGCCCATGTTTTGCAAATTTTTGATCTACCCGGTCTTTACGGGTGATTCATCCTCCGTTGGGCGCAGCATGAGCATAGGAATGTCAAAGAGCAACGTTGAGCAAGTGTCTATTGCTGTTCGGGCGGTACCAAATGCCATCATATTGGGGTGGGACATCATCATTGTGACGATTGTCCTGGTTGTTTGGATTGGAACCACGGCGTACGCCGACGATCAGGACGATCAGATGGTGAGGATGTCGAATGCCGCAGACATGATCGGCAAACTGGTGAAAGACCAAGAGGGGAACTCTCTCGGTCGGATTCAAGACTTGGTATTCCACTGGCACAGCGACGGATATACCGAGTATGCCGTACTGTCCCTAGGAGGATTGTTCGGTCTAAGAGAAGAATATGTTGCAGTGCCATGGGAGGCGTTGACGCTGAACGTGAGGAAGGATCATTTCGTGCTGAATATGAAGAAAGTCCAGCTTAAAGATCTCTCCGAATTCGTGCTGTATCGCTTTTATGATCGCTCATTAGCTGCCGCTCTCGGAGCCGGTCGACCGGCAGCCGCTTCATCCGCCCATGTAATAATGAAGAACACTATTGAGTCTGCTGCAAATGTTTCGGGAATAAGGAGGTTCGAGGCACAGGATGCCTTGGAACAGGAGTTCAGCAGATAAAGGTCATAACGGGACAGTGAACTATTTTAGAAGTCCATATAAGCCATGGACGACATACAGGCAGACTGGAGGTCCATCATGAAGCAGGAAAGATTGTGCCGTCTGACACTCATTGCCACGATAGTGTTGACACCGGTTCACGTCTTCGCCGAGGGGACTCTTAGTGAGAGAGCCGGTGACGCAATGTCCGACCAGCATATGAATCAGCCGAAAAAGTCCCATGAGAAACAATCGACCGATATGACCGGCGGTCGGGAAGGGATCGTCGGAGAATATGACGTCGTGCCTGTGCGTCTCGGGGGGTTGGTCGACGAAAAAGGAGCAACACTGGATCAAACCGTCAAAAATAAGAAAGGAGAAATACTCGGCACCATCGAGAAGTTGCTGAAGGATACCAAAACCGGGAAGATCGAGTATGCGGTCCTTGAATTGGAAGAGACAAAATTTCAGTTGCCCCTCCAATGGAGCCAGTTCAAGCAGGAAGGGGGCCATTTGACGTTGAATGCCTCAAAGAACGATTTGTATCCAACAACGGATTCTATCTATTCCAAGGATATGTCACCGGACATCTCCCACTACATGGATGAAATCAATAAAGTTCGCGATCAACCGAAGGCGCAAGGTGGAGGTCCAGGCGCCTCAGGGTTTCCATTTAGTTCGGTGGGAGGTTTTGGATCGTCGGGGCCCCCGCCCGGCCCGGCTCCAGGCTATGAAGGTGCTGACACAAAGAGCAAACGGTAAAGGATTTTTGCAAAGGCGCTGTACGGCTCGTCTCACCATACGAGATGGTGCATAGTCGACGTTCGACATCGATATTCCATGAGATATGTAGCCATCGCAACGGATTACGATAACACCTTGGCCGTCAATGGCCGGGTTCAGCGAGAGACGGTCACCGCGCTTGAGAACCTCATTCAATCCGGGCGCAAAATCATTCTGGTCACCGGCCGCTTGCTGTCTGATATTGTGGCGGTCTTTCCAGAAATCGGACTATGTGAGCGAGTCGTCGCGGACAATGGAGCCGTACTTTACCGTCCAGGCACGCGAGAACATACGGTCTTGGCACCTCCAATACCTCCAGCATTCATCGAGGAGCTTCGCCGTCGACAGATCCCGTCGCTTTCGGTCGGAGAGTCTATCGTGGGCACGATTCGGCCGCATGAGCTGACGCTGCTCGAGGTCATTCGTGATCTAGGACTTGAATTGCAGGTGATCTTCAATCGCGAGTCCGTCATGGTCGTTCCAGCCGGCATTAACAAGGCCTCTGGGCTGGCTGTCGCCTTGCGCGAGATAGGCTTGTCGCCGCGCAATATTGTAGGGATCGGTGATGCGGAGAATGACCACGCTTTACTGAATCAGTGTGAATACGCGGTCGCGGTGGCTAATTCCGTGCCCATGCTCAAGACAATCGCCGATTGGGTTACCACCAATGCAGAAGGACAGGGAGTTGCCGAGCTCATCGGCGAGTTGGTCGGCCATGACTTAAGCGTTCCTCCTTTCAACACGAGCCGTCGCACGCTTCTTGTCGGTGTGCGAAAAAATGGTGCGGAAGTCCATATTCCCGCCAAAGGATTAAATGTATTGCTGACCGGTTCGTCGGGTAGCGGCAAGTCAACGTTGGCGACAGGCATTTTTGAGCGGGTGACCGAACACGGTTATCAAATGTGCGTGATCGATCCTGAAGGAGACTACGAGGGGATTGGAGGGGCGGTCATGTTTGGAACTTCACAACGGGCTCCGGCCGTGACGGAGATTCTCACCGCGTTGGAAAGTCCGGACACGAATGTGATCGTCAACCTTGTGGGCTTACCATTGCAAGATCGACCGGCTTTTTTTCTGGCTCTCTTGCCCGCCCTTCAGGAGCGTCGAGCCAAACTCGGTCGCCCTCATTGGATTCTCGTCGACGAAGCACATCATTTACTGCCGCGGGAATGGCAACCAGTACAGGCCGTTATGGCACAAGACTTGACTGGCATGGTGTATGTCACCGTTCATCCCGATCATGTTGCAAAACCGGTGCTTCAAACCGTGGACGTGGCGGTGTGCTTGGGAGAGGATCCAGCCGATGCGATCGGGCGGTTTTGTCAAGTCCTTAATCTCCCTGAACCTGTTGGAGATTTTTCGGCCTTGGATCCCGGTGATGGAATCTTTTGGGATCGCAAATCCAGCGAGCCACCCTATCGATTGCGTATTGCGCCTTGTGAGGCGGACCGCCGGCGCCACCGTCGGAAGTACGCTGAAGGGGAGTTGCCCGCGGACCGGAGCTTCTTTTTCCGCGGTCCAGGCGATCGATTGAACCTCCGGGCTCACAACCTCTTCCAATTCATAGAATTGGCAGAAGGCCTTGATGACCAAACCTGGTTGTATCACCTTCAACGGGGTGATTACAGCACATGGATGTCAGAAGGGATCAAGGATCCTTCATTGGCCGACAGAGTCCGACAGATCGAACAACAGCCATTTATCGACGCCAATCGCAGCCGACAACTGGTACGCTCAGCGATCGAAGACCGGTATACAGTTCCCGTCACAGATGTGTAAAAGGCTGGAGGAAGCGGCCTGGATGCCGTTCCGTCCAGCCTTGACGCAGGAACAGGCTATCAGCCTGCTCGTCTGATTTCCACTAGCAAAGAGCGGTCTATCCCTTACGAATGACAATGAGTCGATTCCTGGGGATTGGGGTTCATCGACGAATCCGTTGGCGATAGAGCGGACAAGATGTCTGGGTGTAGATAGGTTGTCCGTGGACCGTCCACAAGACCAAACTGCCGTAGTTTTCGCAGCAGTGTTTTGCGGTGGATTCCCAGAATCGCAGCTGACCGACCGAGATCCTGATGATGCTTCAGCACTCGGAGGATATGCTCCCGCTCCAATTCGGCTAAGGTGACCCATCCGCGAGCTTGCGCCACTGCCTGCACAGGCGCCGCTTGTACTACTTGAGGAAGATCTTCCGGAAAGATGATGGGATGCGGGGTGAAAGCCACGGCCTGTTCGATGGCATGTTCAAGTTCACGGACGTTGCCCGGCCACCAATACCGCGTGAGTACGTTCATGGCCTCGGCTGAAATACCCGTCACGGGTTTGGGTTTCGATCCGCCATAACGTTGAACGAAATGTTGCGCCAGAAGAGGGACGTCTTCCATGCGCTCTCGCAATGGCGGGATGTGAATCGTCACGACATTGAGGCGGTAGTACAGATCTTCGCGAAACGTTCCAGCCTGAACGAGCGAACTTAGGTTCTTTTTCGAAGCGGCAATGATACGTACATCGACCGTCATGGTTGTGGTGCTTCCGACGCGCCGAAATTCCCTCTCCTGAATTATACGAAGCAGCTTGCCCTGCAATGCCGGCGAAAGATCGGCTACTTCATCCAGGAAACAGGTGCCGAGATGGGCCTTCTCGAGAAGCCCCTTCTTCACTCCCACCGCACCGGTGAAGGCGCCGCGTTCGTGCCCAAACAACTCGGACTCGAGCAGTGTCTCAGTCAACGCTCCACCATCCACCGTTACAAAAGGAGCTGAACTGCGCGTGCTGTTGGTATGAATGGCCCGGGCAATGAGTTCTTTACCGGTTCCACTCTCCCCCTCGAGCAGCACGGTGCTTTCAGTCTGTGCCACTCGTGCGATGGATTTGTAGACCGACACCACGGCCGGGCTGCTACCAATCAGATTATCGGAGCGGTATCGATTGCGGAGTTGTTCTCTTAATTGCTGGTTTTCGCGCGACAGTTGTGTGTCTTCAAGCGCTCGACGGACAACCAGCCTGACATCGTTCAGGATAAACGGTTTGCTGATGTAGTCGAAAGCCCCTGCTCGAATCCCATCCACCGCCGTCTTGAGGCTGCCATAGGCCGTCATCAGAATGACGGGCATGTCATATCCGCGCGAGCGCAACTCCTCCAACAAGGAGAGGCCATCGAGTTCCGGCATGTTGATATCGGACATCACAAGGTCCGGAACCTGGCGGGTAACGACTCCTAAGGCAGCTTGTCCATTGGCGGCTGCGTCAATTTCATAACCTTCTTTTGACAGAACGCCACGGAGCTGAGCTTGAGTATCTCCGTTATCATCGACGATCAAGATGTTTGGATTACGCATGTTGTTAACCTCCCTAAGTGGGCGAGGGGAGTGCATGTTTGGTTTGGTCGCCGTACGCTTTCCCGGCTAGTGTGCTGACGCATGCTTGGATTTGGTCACGCTTGAGACCATCGAATGAGACATCCAGGGAGATGTGCCTCATAGATGCCCAAGCAGAGAGAAGCTGGTGTTCGTCGTTATCATTCGAATCTCTCTTTCCTTGACGGGGACAATTTGTCCAACCCGCCCACCGCCAAGCCCGGATCAACGTCCCAGGTAATACTGTGATTTCAATGCGTTTGTCCCAGTCTTCTCCATGGCAGCTTTTATGCTTAACGATCAGAAACGGAGTATCGGACGGGCGCCGGGTCACATTGAAGGAAAGGATAAGACCATGATCTGCGAACGATGCGGGGGCTTTAAAGTACATAACTATTTCTATGGCGCCAGTGAATGCTTTGCCTGGCAATACGTTGGTATGCGCTGTATAATGTGGCGCGATCACCCCAATTTCTCCCGTGCATTCCACCAAACCAGACGACAGACAGCGGGTAAGGCAGCGGATCACGTTATCGTGATCGCTTGACATGGAGAGTCAGCATGACCATCCATGGGCCTGCGCGGGTGCTCACAGACAAGTGAGCATTCACCATCATCATCGCGCTTCGCCTCGTCGTGGGATGATGGAAATTTCGATGACTGAAGATCTCCTTCCATCAACCGAGAACACAACTTGTTGCGCCTACGGCGTCCAGATTGAGCGATCTCGTTTGGCAATAGTGTGAGCGAAGGCATCGTGCTCGCCCACTGGTGGTGTCCCTAGGAGACTTGCTGAGCCAATAATGTATGTTCCGACTTGCGATAGTACACATCGAGCCATCCTGCGGTGATCTGCATCGGATCTCCGCCCACGTGATAAGCGCCGTGGCTTAGAACTCCACCCTTCTGAGAGTCGTTGCCGATGAAAACGCTCTAGGTACATCTGTTGAAACACAATATTGTTGCGATCGGCAATGATGAGGAGTCCGTCCCGCCACAGAGCAGACATGGCGTGTATATGCACGTGCGATTGTCCCAACGATGCGGTCGCGGGGGGCACTCGTTGTTCTTCAGGAGCCCACAGCATGCGTCGATTGTACGGGGGATATGCAATGGTCCTACCAGGTTATCCCTTCGGTAATCCATTCATGCCGGGAGGACTCTTGCTTTATCTGGTATCTCGTTCAAGACTGTATCCTCATTCATTCAGAATCTGAACCCTGGCGGAGGGCATTGAGGCGTGTCTCAAACCTCTGAGCATCGCGTTCCCGGTGTGTCGCCCACATGAGTCTGATCATCATCTCCAAACTTTGCTCAGTTTCTGGGTGACGTTCTCCCAGCGTATTGTCGAAGATCGTGAGGGCTCGTTCTACGAACTGTTCAGCCTCCTCGTAAGAACCATGCAATTCATAAACTGTCGCGATGGTTCTGCATGTGGATCCAGTGCGGGGGTGATGGGGTCCAAAAAGCTGAAGGCTGATCGCTAAACTTTCCCGCGCTGCTTGATGTGCCTCGAAAAACTTGTCTTGCGAGGCATAAATGACGCTGAGATTTTGCAAGACCAAGATGATGGAAGGATGGTGTCGGCCGAATATATTTTCATTGATGGTCAGCGAACGGTGAAAGAACGCTTCAGCTTCACTGTCTCGATTCTGCATGCTGTACAGGACGCCAAGATCGTTGAGCGTACTCGCCAGGCGCGGATCTTCGGGATTGATGATCTCGATATGTTTGGCCGCGGCGAGCAGTAGCTGTTCCGCATCGGCGACGCGTTGTTCGAGAATGGCTTGGTGCCCTTCAGACTGATACGTTTCCCACAACGTGACTTGGGCCCCACTTGACATACGGTCGACCAGCAGAAACAGTATGATCAGTAGAATGGAGAATAAGCCCGCTATTCGAAACAGCATGATAAGACACCATATCGTCCCCGCTCTTCTCACGATACTCGGAATTACCCTTGATGAACACGTTGTCAGAACACAGACAGCAGACCCATACCGAACTGATTGTGCCGTACCGTGACACACGATCAGTTGTTTTGCTTTGGGAAGATTGGGTAGAAAGCGTCTCGCGCCTGTGTAATCGTTTGTCTGTCCTGCCGTCAGCACCAGGCGCACCGGCGTGCAGCTTCGAATTCAGACAGCCTTTCGTGCGGCCACTACAGCGAGGTCGATGGCGCTAGGGATTGGTCTAGTCGGCGAGGACGACCGCTCCTGTCAGGATTAAGGCGAGAAGGCGTGGAGGCCAGCAGAGGAGATTCCCTCTCAGGACGGACCCCTCGCGAGGGGTGGGAAAGAGGACGTGCTATGGCTCGGGCCCGGATTGTCATCGCGGATGATCACCCCCTCGTCGTGGAAAGTGTCACCCAATTACTGGAGCCGACCTTTGCGGTGGTGGGCACCGCGCGGACGGGCCACGAGGTCATCGAGGCCGCCACGACGTTGCATCCGGATATCGTCTTTCTCGATGCGAACATGCCGGAAATGGGGGGCTTTGACGCGGCAAAAACGCTGAAACGCGTGCTGCCCCTGGTGCGGATCATTTTTGTGACCATGCGGACCGATGCGGTGGCCGTCAGTGAGGCCTTTCGCGCGGGCGCCACGGGGTATGTGCTCAAGCAGGACGCCGCGGAAGAATTGCTGGCGGCGGTCCACAGCGTGCTGCTGAATCGACGCTATGTGTCGGCCCAGCTCAGCCTGGAGATCCGCGACGTCATCGAGGCGGACTGGTCGAGGCCGGAAGGGTATACGGCGCACTTGACGGAGCGCCAGCGGCAGATTCTCGTCCTGCTCGCCAATGGAGGCCACACCAAGCAGATTGCCGAGGAGCTGCATATTTCGATGAAGACCGTCGAATTTCACAAGGCCAATCTCGCGCGCAAGCTGGGGGTCCATACCACCTCCGAGTTAATCCGCTTTGCCCTCGCGGCAGGCCTGACGACGCTGTAACGCTCCCTCCATGGCGAAGCCGCCGTGTCCACGCACCGGGCCCCGCCCGTCAGTAAATGGAGATGAGCCCGTTCGCGATCGCGTATTTCGTCAGTTGAGCGGTTGAGCGCATGCCGAGTTGCTTCTTGATTCGTGTTTTGTGAAACTCAATCGTCTTGTTCGATACATTCAACACGGCGGCCACTTCTTTGATGGACTTCCCTTCTGCCACGAGCTGCAGCACTTCCCGCTGGCGCAAGCTGAGGGTGTGATCAAATCCTTTTGATTCTCCTTTGCGTTCAGTCATCGAGGCACGCGTCGCTTGATCGACTGCATGTTGCGCGATGGGAGAGATGAAGGTGTTCCCCTGCAGTACCTCTTTGATCGCCTGCACCAGTTCCGAACCAACGGATTGTTTGAGCACGTAACCGGATACACCTATGCGGAATGCTTCCGTTACACAACTTGGCTCCGAATGCATGGTGAGAACGATGATTTTGGTGGAGGGACTATGCTTGCGAAGTTGTCGCGAAGCATCCAGCCCGTTGAGTAGGGGTAAGGAGATGTCCACGATAGCGATGTCCGGTGCAAACTCTTCAATGGCTTTGAGTAACGCGCGACCGTCCGGGAGGATGGCACGCAGCTCGAATTCAGGCTCTAGCAGTTTGCGAACCCCCTCGGCAACAAGAACATGATCATCTGCCAACAAGATGGTCGGTCGTATGTTCATTGTTCCACCTCCTTCAATCCTGAGTAATCGCGATCTCTACAGTTTTAGAATGTCAAAGCGAAGCGCAAGAGTTGCCCTTGCAGTCGTCGAACCGGCACGCAATATGTTTCACGAAAAGAAATATGATCTGGATGGTTATCATGTTCGTCAGCGCATCGAAAAACACGGCATCATGGTCTTCCCGCCAAGGTTTGCTGAATTAAGTCGTAGAGTTGATCTACGGCAGCTTCCTTCGTCAGGAGGGCAGATGCACCGGCTTTCGTTATGGCTGCGCGGTTATCATGGCTCGCGTTCACCGACAACCCGAGCACAATCGTCTCAGGATGTCGCGCTTTAATGACCGTTGTGGCATCGACCCCATTCATCTGGGGCATACTCAGATCCATGACGACCACTGACGGCCGCAACCGTTCGACGTAATCAAGAGATTCCTTTCCATCGGCGGCTTCGCCGACCACTTCAATATCATCATAGCTTTCCAAAACACTGCGTAGACCTTGCCGCACCATCGCATGGTCGTCCACCAACAGGACGCGGATAGAGACCTTCGGGTGAATTGGGGGGTGATCCGGCATCGCAGTCATGATTTAAAGAACAATAGTTACCGAGATGCTTTACTATATGCGCTTCTAAACGCAGCAGACCCTAGGCCAAACCCTAGTTTGGCCAATCAACGGTTATGCTCTGGCTCCTAGGGGAAACACCAGTTTGCCTTCACGAACGTTTCTTCGATACTAGCCGGGCAGCGTTCAAGTGTCCTCGTCAGGGGCGATTACTGCAGACGAACAGTCAACTGAACAGTCAACTATTGTGGCGACCTGATGGAATTCATCGGCCAGACGTCGCTGCTCTTGATCCCACCGGAACGGCATGACTTCGGCAGGCAAACCATGGGCTGCTGGTTGAACGAATAGAACATGGCCGACTTGGCGGGGTGGGATGAACGTGTTCCTGTGGATGTGGAGGTCATATGGCTCAACCGTTACGCGTCTTGCTGTTGGAAGATCTTGATACAGACGCTGAATTGATGGTGCGTGAGTTGAAGCGGGCTGGTTTTGATCCTACCTGGGATCAAGTCGATACGGAGGATATGTTCTTGAAGTGTCTTGAGCAGCCGTATGAGTTGATTCTCTCGGATAATACGATGCCGTCTTTTGATGCGTTGAGGGCCCTCAAGCGTCTGCAGGAGCGACAGTTGGATATTCCAGTGATCATCGTGTCGGGATCCATCGGTGAAGAGCAGGCCGTTTCTTTATTACACCATGGCGCCGCTGATTACATCATGAAAGACCGTATCCACCGCCTCGGGGCTGCAGTCGAGCACGTTCTAGAGCAAAAGCGACTTCGCAACGACAATCGCTTGGCCCACGCCGCGCTGCGCGCGCGCACGAAGGAATTAATTGAGTCTCAAGAGAGGCTGCGTGCCTTGGCGAGTGACTTGACGCTGACAGAGCAGCGGGAACGGCGGAAAGTGGCCGGTGACCTCCATGACTACCTTGCTCAACTGTTGGTCGCGGGCCGGATGAAGCTTAGGCGTGCCGCCGCGTCCATGACAGATTCATCTGGATCTCAACTGCTCCAGGAGTTGGACCAGATCTTTCAGGACTCCTTACAGTATACTCGCACTCTCATCGCGGATCTGGCTCCTCCAGCTCTACAGGAATTCGGCTTGACGCACGCCCTTCAATGGCTGTCCGAGCACATGCGTCCTCACGGGCTTACCGTAGAGGTACATGTTAACGCGGATCGGATTAATTTG
The DNA here is from genome assembly GCA_019636815.1 of Nitrospira sp. Lineage (GTDB taxonomy): Bacteria > Nitrospirota > Nitrospiria > Nitrospirales > Nitrospiraceae > Nitrospira_D. Next base: position 50,037 of record JAHBWT010000001.1, on the reverse strand, counting down.
CCGGATGATCAGGCCATCTTAATCTTTCAGTCTGTCCGGGAATTGTTACTCAACGTCGTGAAGCACGGGGGGACGAACCATGCCATGGTTGCAGTGGAGACGACTTCCACTGAACTTCTTATAACGGTTACTGACGGCGGACATGGGTTCGATCCTTCCGTAATGGCCGATCATGATTCGGCCGCTTCGTCCAGGTTCGGGTTGTTCAGTATCCATGAACGGATGAGCGCGATGGGGGGGCGACAGGAAATCTCTTCTGCTCCGGGCCGCGGAACGAAGGTTTCTCTGGTTCTTCCATACTGGCCCATAGCCCAGACGGCTAAGTCCGGCGACATTGGTAAAGAAAAGGGGGCTATGAAAGAAGGCCAACGACTTCCCACCCGCCGCCCGCCGCTCTCTCCGCAGCTCCCTCAAGAAAGCGCGGTGATTCGCGTGCTTTTAGTCGATGATCATGTCATGGTTCGCCATGGAATCAAAAGCCTCTTGGAAGGACACGAACACTTTGTGGTGATCGGGGAGGCTTCCGATGGACAACAGGCCCTCGCAATGACGCTGGATTTACGGCCCGATGTCGTGATTATGGACGTGAATCTTCCCGTTCTCGATGGGATTGCCGCGACACGGCAGATCACACGCGACTGTCCGGAGACGGTCGTAGTGGCATTGTCGGTCCATGGTGATCGCCATGTCATGGAATCCATGCACGCATCGGGCGCTGCGGCGTTTGTGTCAAAAGCAGCGGTGATGGAAGAATTGTACGAGGCAATCGAGCGCGCCTTGCTCGCCCGGGAACCGTTGCCCAGCAATTCTTAAAGGTGGACCTTCGGCCACAACCGAAGGTCCACCCAGCTGGCCGTATCACGTGCGATTAGGCGGCGGCGGAAAGAATCTCGCGTTTTCGTTGCTGCATTCGCTTGCCAAGCGCCTTTATATCCAGGCTCAATTGCGCTTCGGGGAACATCTCATCCTCTTCAGTTGTCACATGATCCACCACGGCCTGCTGTAGTTCAGTCATGCTTTGGTGATAGTCCGGGCTTGAGGCATCTTTCTGCTTGAGCTGAGCGATCATGTCTCGTACCGCCCGGTGTTCGTCATACGCGGTCGCGATCATCATTTGGGTCGCCTCGTCCGGGCCTTCGTTCTCTTCTTCGAACTTGGGTTCAGTGTCGTCATGCTTCATGGCATCCACTGTTTCTTCGCCTTCGTCGAGGGTTTCGCTCTGGCGAGACGGCGTGCGCTCTTCTGAATCGACCTGATTCTGAAGCGCGGGATAAAAAATCTCTTCCTCCAAGGTACTGTGCACCTCGAGTTCCTGGAAAATCTGTTGGGCGATCTGTTGCCGCCTTTTACCGTCTGCTTCCAGAAATCGATCAAACAGCTTTTCGACTTTACGATGATCCTCTTGCAATATCTGTATGGCATCAGTCGGCTTCTTTTTGGACGATGCCTTTGCTTTCGCTTGGCCGGAATCGTGCTTCGGCATAAGAGCCTCCTTTCTCATGATGATAATGGGCCGTATTCGACTTACCCGTTCACAACCGTTCCTCCGTTAGGATGCAGAACCTGTCCGGTCATATAGGAGGCGTCGTCCGAGGCAAGGAAGACGTAACTCGGTGCCACTTCCTCAGGTTGGCCGGCGCGTTGCAATGGTACGTCGGATCCGAATGTGGCTACGCTCTCAGGAGGAAATGTGGAAGGAATCAGTGGTGTCCATATAGGTCCCGGAGCTACCGCGTTCACGCGGATCTTCTTTTCAGCCAACCCCAGGGAAAGCGAACGGGTGAACGAAACAATAGCGCCTTTGGTGGACGAATAGTCGAGTAGGTGAGGACTTCCTTTATAAGCGGTCACCGACGTCGTATTGATGATGCTGGCGCCTTCCGTCAGGTGTGGCAGTGCCGCTTGCACCATGAAGAAATAGGAAAAGATATTGGTGCGAAACGTCCGTTCGAGCTGAGTCGGTGTAATCTTGTCGAGACTGTCTTGGGGCTGCTGCTGTGCGGCATTGTTGACCAGGATGTCGAGTTGCCCCAGTTCCCGTAGCACCGTACTGACGGCATGCACGCAGTGTTCGTGGTTGCCGACATCTCCGGGGATGAGGAGGCAGCGCCGATCTTCCTGTTCGACTAACCGTTTGGTTTCTTCCGCGTCTTTATGTTCATCGAGGTACGCGACGGCGATATCGGCCCCTTCGCGGGCGAAGGATATTGCAACCGCGCGTCCGATGCCGCTGTCTCCTCCGGTGATGAGAGCGACCTTTTGATTCAATTTGCCTTTCCCGTGATGTTTCTTGTCTTCTGATTTCGGCCTCGGGGTCATCTCAGATTCAAGGCCGGGCTGTCGATGTTGTTGTTGAGCAGGGCGTTGCTGTCCCGACATGCGAGCGTTCTCCTTTAACTGGCGGATCAAATTATCGCCCTTGATGCATTTTCACTTGATGCATTTTCATTTGAACACGGTCTCGAAACTCACACGCGCATGGGCAGCCTACGAAACTGCAAAATGTAGACCCCAATCGGATGAATGGTCAGATACAGAGTCTCATCGGCTTTCTGTCGTGCACTGACGCGATTGTGCGTTGGTTAGAATGAGAGAAGCAGTGAATCGGCGGACACGTTGTCTCGGCATGGACAAGAAATCCCTGCGGTAGATCGCGGGACGATATTGATCAATGATGCATCCAGCAGAACCCACGTAGACTTTGACTCTCTGGGCAAGGTACTGACTTTGCAACGCACAGTTAATGCGAGGGGACTCGGATCCTACCGAGAGCGAAGCATCCCGATGACTCAGTGGAGGTACGTATCAAACGAAGTCGATCATCCAAAAGAACTCTTTGTTCTGATGTCCCGGTAGAGGGGCATGCACGAAATGACAAAGGTGATCCCGTTCATGATGAATCCGACCGACACCCTCTTCATAGCCTTTTCAACCCCGGGTGCAATTGTTGGCGCGTAGAAGAAGCGCGTCGTGCCGCCTTTCTAATTGACGGACAGGAATATTTCACTGCTTTCCGAGAGGCGGCTCATAAGGCGGAGCGGTCCATCTTCATCCTAGGATGGGATTTCGATACGCGTGTCCGCACGATGATCGGCCGTCCGCCGGATGGATATCCCGATCGCATGGGGCTGTTCCTCGACGCCCTTCTTATGAAACGGAAGAACTTACAGATCTACATTCTGGTGTGGGATTTCCATCTCATCTATTTCGGGGAACGGCAGTGGTGGATTCCCATGCATCTCTTGGCACACCGACGTCTCCATTTCTGGAAAGACGGTACGCATCCGGTCGGTGCGTCACACCATCAAAAGGTCGTTGTCGTGGATAATGCTGTCGCGTTTGTAGGAGGGTTTGACTTTGCTCAATGCCGATGGGATACGTCGGAACACCGCATGGACCATCCAGACCGCACGTTGCTTTCCGATGGCACACCATGCCGTCCCTTTCACGATGTGCAGATGGTGGTGGATGGAATCGCGGCCGCGGCGTTGGGAGAACTGGCACGAGCGCGCTGGGAACACGCAACGGGCGATCGACTGGAGGCGGCTGTCTCCACCACGGCCCATGATCCCTGGCCTGCCTCGGTCGCTCCTCATTTTCGACACATTCGGGTTGCCATTGCGCGCACGATGCCGGCCACGGCGGACTCACCTCCGGTGCGAGAAGTCGAACAGCTGCTGATCGATCTCTTCCGGGTTGCCCGTCGATGCATCTACATCGAAACGCAGTACTTTACTTCCAAAGTCTTGGCGGAGGTTTTGGCGGACGGGCTACAGCGTGAAGATGGGCCGGATATCGTCATGATTCTGCATCCCAACAGCGAGGGATGGCTGGAGCAACATACGATGGATGTATTGCGGGGGAGGGTGCTTAAATATCTTCGGAGCGTTGATCGCCATCACCGGCTCGCGTTGTACTGTCCTTTCGTGCCTGAACGGGAGGGGCATTGCATCAGCGTACACAGCAAGGTCTGTGTTATTGATGACACGTATCTGCGCATCGGATCGGCCAATATGAGTAATCGCAGTTTGGGATTCGACACCGAATGTGACCTGGCACTGCAGGCGTCAGGCAATCCGAAGATAGAGGAGCAAATTGCTGCATTCCGTAGTCGTTTGCTTGGCGAACATTTGGCGGTCACTGCCGAGGAAATGGCACGGGCAGTATCGTCTCATGTGGGGTTGATCGACGCCGTGGAAGCTCTTCGCGGAAAAGATCGGACGCTTGAAGTGTTCGACAGACACATACCGGATGGAGTCGATGAGTTGGTCCCGGATGATGAATTCATCGACCCGAGTCATCCCTATGAGAGTCAACTTGTCCCCACCGAACACCGGTCCTCGGCGCAGCGGCAGATGATCATAGGTGTTGCCGTATTGCTTTTCGTGGCTGCGCTTGCGGCAGCCTGGAGCTGGTCACCCCTCGGAGACTGGCTAGAGCTGTCGCGGCTGATGACCTATGCAGAAGAATTTGAGCGCAGCCCGGCAGCGCCATTTGTCGTCATAGGATCCTTTGTCGCAGGCGGGCTCGTCGTGGCACCCGTGACTGTGCTTGTGGCAGTGACCGTGTTGGTGTTCGGCCCTTTCCACGGATTTGTCTATAGCTTTATTGGAATGACGCTCAGTGCGATGGTGACGTTCGGTATCGGGCGGTTGGTGGGGCGGCAGCTGGTGGAACGTTGCTCCAATCGCCTCTATCGTTTGAGCCGCAACTTCGCGAGGAAAGGGGTCCTGGCTATCATTGCTGTGAGAGTGATTCCAGTGGCTCCCTTTACGGTCGTCAATGTGATCGCCGGCGCCACGCATATTCGAACCAAAGATTTTATTTGGGGGACTGTGCTGGGCGAATTGCCCGGTCTCTTGGCAATCGCCATATTCGTTGATCAAGTCACGACGACATTGCGCGCGCCGGGTCCACAAAGTTACATGGTTCTGGTCGGATCGGCCGGCGTCATGATAGGCGCCGCGTGGGGATTCAGGCGATGGCTTACACGGCGTACGCATGATCCTAACGACCAACCATGAAGCTTCGACATAGTCATCCTAAGGCATAACGCTGTACTGATTCTGCGAGCATTTGCGAGCATTTGAAGGAGGACCTCGGCGTGCGAAGAGTACCATTTCGATGAGGGGCACCGGCATGAACTAGGGACAATCCGAGCTTCTTGTGCCACTACTTCGATTCTATGATGCGCACGAGATAATTCGGGATGTGGCAGCAGCTCACAGGGATATAGATCCGTATAAAAATACCTGGGCAGCGGGAAAAAAAGGAGCCCTCACATGACCGAACACTCAGGGCGGACCAATTCAATATGGATGGCCACGGGTACGGTACCGAGGCTTTCCAAGCTTCACATGAACGAGCAAGGGCATGTCTGCGTTGTGGGAGCAGGGATTGCGGGATTAACGACGGCCTATCTCTTAGGCCGCGCTGGAAAGTCCGTCATCGTGCTGGATGATGGCCCGATTTCGTCCGGTGAGACTGAACGCACCACCGCACACCTCTCCACCGCATTGGATAATCATTATGTAGATCTCACACGGTGGCATGGAGAAAAAGGGGCACGGCTGGCTGCAGAGAGTCATGCGACCGCCATTGATGTCATTGAGCAAATAGTTCGTGGCGAATCGATTGATTGTGACTTCGAGCGACTGAATGGCTATCTTTTTGTGCCGCCAGGAGAATCTTCCGACATGCTCGATAGAGAACTGGCCGTGGCCCATCGGATCGGCGTACGCGATATTCATATGGTCGCACGAGCGCCCATCACTTCTTTCGATACAGGGCGCGCACTGTGCTTTCCTTATCAAGCACAATTCCATCCCATTAAATACGTGGCCGCGATCGTGAAGGCCATTGTGCGAGATGGTGGGCATATCTATACGGATACGCATGTGGATCACGTCGAAGGCGGCGGATCCGCCCGTGTCACGACACAGAATGGCTTCACGGTGAGGGCCGACGCGGTTGTGGTGGCGACCAATACGCCAGTCAATGATCTCGTCGCGATTCATACTAAACAGGCTGCGTATCGAACGTTCGTCATTGGCGCACCAGTTCCAACCGGTTCAATTCCTAAAGGGCTCTATTGGGACACGTCGGATCCTTACCACTATGTCCGCCTGAACCGTTCGCCGTCGAGTGAGGCCGATTTGTTACTTGTGGGTGGAGAAGATCATAAAACCGGGCAGGCCAATGACGCTGATGACCGCTATGCCGCTCTGGAAACATGGGCACGTGCCCGTTTCCCCATGATCACCACGATCGACTTCCGATGGTCGGGTCAAATCATGGAATCGGTCGATGGGTTGGCTTATATCGGGCACAATCCGATGGATAAACCAAATGTGTTCATTGCGACCGGAGATTCAGGGAACGGCATGACCCACGGGACCATTGCAGGAATACTGCTCAGCGATCTCGTGCAAGGCCGAGCCAATGCATGGTCAACCCTGTACGAGCCATCTCGTAAAACAATCGGTGCGCTAAACAACTTCGTCAACGAAGCCGTCAATATGGCGGCGCAATATGTCGATTGGGTCACTCCCGGGGATGTGAAAGAGGAGTCCGCCATCCCTCCAGATTGCGGAGCCGTGATACGACGCGGGATGACGAAAGTCGCCGTGTATTGTGATCGTGAAGGTCGACTGTACGAACGATCGGCCGTCTGCCCTCATTTGGAAGGCATCGTGACGTGGAACGATTCCGAGAAGACTTGGGACTGCCCTTGTCATGGATCGCGATTTGATCGGTTCGGGAAGGTGGTCGCCGGGCCTGCAATTACCGATCTCTCTCCTGTGGAAGAACCGTCGGTTCATTGATCGTGTCTCATGCGTGCCCGAGCGGAAATCAATGGCCCGGGGCCCTTACTGTGATTCCGGTGGTGCCGTTCGATGCCGGTTGTCAGCTAATCAGTGGAGGCTTTGATGGGTATAAAAGCCTCTCTAGGGAGAATACCAGTCGTGCAGGTACGAACAACGCTGTAGAAAGGAGACGATGAAGAGGGCGGTTCGGACACTTCGGAAACTTGCTCTACGACCCTCTGCCCTGGGCACGTTACAACGGCTACCGATTGATTAGTGCATGTATGGATGGTGAATGACCATGCTTCTGGAAACCGGCATCACGACCGAGAGGAGGATCGACCTATGAGGCTGCCCCAACCGCGTCAAGCACAAACGTTCGAGCTGCATGGACTCAACGGCATCTCCGATCAGACGCTCGAGACACATTTCAAGCTCTACGAGGGGTATGTGCAAGCGACCAACACGCTGCGTGAGCAACTCTTCGCAATCGTCCAAGACGAGAACGTCAAGAAAGGAGAAATGCCCATATATTCGGAACTCACCAGGCGTCTTGGCTTTGAGTATAACGGAGTGGTGCTCCACGAATATTATTTCGGCAACTTGAAGCGCGAAGCGAACAAACAGCCGGAACCACATGGCCCGTTCGCGCAGATCGCGGAACAAAGCTTCGGATCGTTCGACATCTGGAAAACAGACTTCTCGAGCGTGGGCATGATGCGGGGTGTCGGATGGGCGATCTGTTATTTGGATCTTGCACGGGAAGTGGTATCCAATCACTGGATCAATCTCCACGAAGATGGACACATCGCGGGATTTGTTCCATTGCTCGTGATGGACGTCTGGGAACATGCCTATCTGCTCGATTACAAGCCGTCGGAACGCTCAGACTATATCGATGCGTTCTTTTCCCACGTGGACTGGAAGGCGGTGGAGAAACGGATGGACGTAGGTGTGCCGTCCCTTTAGCCGCGGTTTGGTTCGCAACATCGCGGCTCAATATTATGTGGAGAGAAACGACGGATGCGTGAACTGGGAGTTCAAGAAATGATCGGTGACCCGGTGGGCGAAGCCCGAGCCCGCATGGATGCCGTCTTCGACCTGGTTCCTGAGGAGCAATGGTATGCGCGGCCTGTCCCCGAGCGCCACCGTTTAATCTTTTACTTAGGCCACATGGAGGCCTTCGATTGGAATCTGTTGACCGCCGGAGAGCCGCCCTCGTTCCATACCACCCTCGACCAATTGTTTGCCTTCGGCATCGATCCAAAACCTAGCCAATTACCCAATGATCAACCCGAGGATTGGCCGTCGCTGACCGAAGTGCGACGGTACGTTCGGCACGTTCGGGACCAGCTCGATGAGCGGCGTCCTGATACGAGTCCTATGTTGCTCGCGGTCGCCTCGGAACACCGGCTGATGCACGCGGAAACCTTCGCGTATTTGCTGCACAACCTTGATCAGCCGGTGCGGCGCTCCGTCTCGACAGCTCAGCCCTTCGCCAAGAGCTCCCCTCCGCCTCGCCATCGAATGGTAACGATCCCGGCCGGGAAGGCAACGCTGGGGGTGTATCGACGGAAAGACCCGGTTCCCATACCTTCCAACGGTTTTCACTGGGATAACGAATTCGAGGCGGAGGAGGTCGCCGTTCCCGCCTTTGAGATTAGCCGATACAAGGTGACAAACGTTCAGTATCGGCGGTTCGTCGAGGACGGTGCGTCTCCACCCCGCTACTGGAGGCGACGACACGGGGCCTGGTGGTGGAGAACGCTGACGGGACACATTCCGCTGCCGATGGACTGGCCGGTGTTCGTGAGCTACAACGAAGCGGTTGCCTACGCCCATTGGTCCGGCCAATCCCTTCCCACGGAAGCGCAGTATCACCGAGCCGCCTATGGCACGCTGGGCGATGACGAGCGTCACTATCCGTGGGGCAAGCAACCGCCAGATCCGGCGCACGGTAATTTCAATTTCCAACGCTGGGATCCGGTTCCTGTCACGGCATGCCCGATGGGTGACAGTGCATTCGGTGTCGCCCAGATGCTTGGCAACGGTTGGGAATGGACGAGCACAGTGTTTGCTCCGTTACGCCGGTTTATGCCGTTCGAGTTCTATCCGGGCTATTCCGCACCGTTTTTCGATGGCCAGCACCACGTGGTGAAGGGCGGATCACCATTGACAGCCGCCCGGTTACTGCGGCGCTCCTTCCGGAATTGGTATCGCCCAAACTATTCATACGTGTATGCCGGTTTTCGATGCGTCAGTTCATAACCCCCGGCGGGTCAAGGCCGCTCGAACGGCCCAGGACGACTTCGCACGCGCGGTACGCGCCGGCCTCAGCCGGTCGCCGCGAGAACTGCCGTCCACCTATCTCTACGATGCCGTCGGCAGCGCTCTGTTCGAGGTCATCACGTTACTCCCCGAATACGGGCTCAGCCGAGCAGACGAACGCCTGCTGCGCTTGTGGGCGCAGGCCATGGTTCAGCAGTTGCCGCGCTCATTGCTCGTGGCAGAGCTGGGGAGCGGCAGCGGGCGGAAGACACGCTGGCTCCTCGAAGCCTTGGCCGCACGAGAGCGCCTCTCCTATTTTCCAATCGACGTCTCGGCAACCGCGCTCCTGAAATGCCGCCAAGAGTTGTCTGAACTTGGCGCCGTCAGCCTGGTCGGACTTGAAGCCTCCTATCTCGACGGCCTGCAAGAGGTCGCGGCTCGACGGCGCCCCGGTCAATCCCTACTGGTGTTGTTTCTGGGAAGTACCATCGGCAATTTTTCGACGCCGCAGGCCGAACACTTTCTTCGAGAGATTCGACGACGCCAAGAGCCCGGGGATATGCTACTGATCGGCACCGATTTGGAGAAGGACGTGCAGACAATGCTCCTCGCCTATGCGGATCCTACCGGAGTCACTGCAGCCTTCAACCTCAATCTTCTGGCGCGTATCAATCGAGAACTCGGAGGCGATTTCAAGCTCTCGGGTTTTGAACATGTCGTGCGTTATGACGCAGTGGGGCGCCGCATAGAGATGCATCTGCGTTCGAGGCATCGCCAAACTGTTTCCATCCCTGCCGCGAATCTGGTCTGTCAATTCCGAGAGGGTGAGACAATATGGACTGAAACCTGTCACAAGTTTCGCATCGGCGAACTTGCCGGCATGGCCGAACGGACCGGGTATGTGCCTCTCGCCCGGTGGGTCGATCAGGAATGGCCGTTCGCAGAGAGCCTTTGGGTCGCCGCGCCGAATGCCGATCCCAATGCGGACCCATGAGCGCAATGATTTCATTCGAACAGGTCTGCATCACACTCGGCAGCGTGTCGGTCCTCCGCGACATGAACCTACAGGTCGAGTCAGGGGAGACCGTGGTTTTGCTGGGCCGGAGCGGATCGGGCAAAACCACGGCGCTGAAATTAGTCAATAGGCTGCTCCTTCCCAGCGCGGGGCAAGTCGTGGTGGAAGGAACGCCAACGACAGAGTGGGATCCCATTCGGCTCAGACGGCGCGCCGGATACGTAATGCAGGAGGGCGGATTATTTCCTCATCTCACAGTGGCACAAAACATCGGGCTCGTACCGCGACTCCTGGGATGGGCACCGGCGGACATCCGTCGGCGTGTCGACGCGCTACTCGTTCAGGTGGAGTTGCCGCCTGAGAGGTTTTCCGAGCGGTATCCCAAGCAACTGTCGGGAGGCCAACGGCAACGAGTGGGCATCGCACGGGCACTGGCCGCGGATCCTCCGATGCTCCTCTTCGACGAGCCGTTTGGCGCGTTGGATCCCGTGACCCGTTTCGAGCTGCAACGCCAATTCCTTCGGCTTTGCCGCGTGACTGGGAAGACGTCGCTGTTTGTGACTCATGATGTGCGGGAGGCTCTTCGGCTCGGGACTCGCATTGCGCTGCTCGCGAACGGGAGGCTGGATCTCGTGGCGGCACCGTCGGAGTTTCTTCGGGCATCCAGTCCAGAGGTTCACACGTTTCTCGCCAGCCTGGATATGACTGGGGAGGGAGGCCATCATGACGTTGTTTAGGGAACTGGTTGACCTGACGCTGGAACATCTCGTGCTCGTCGGCGCCGCCATGCTGATAGCAGGAGCCGTCGCACTTCCGTCCGGCATTCTCGTGACACGACGACCCGGGCTTCGGCGCTGGGTACTGGGCTTCGCCAATGTCATCCAAACCGTGCCCAGTCTCGCGCTCTTCGGCTTCATGATTCCGCTTCCGCTCATCGGAGGCATCGGCTCTCACACGGCGATTATCGCGCTCGTCCTGTATGCCCTCCTTCCCATATTACGGAACACCGTCACGGGGATCCTTGCGGTGGAGCCCTCGGTGCGGGACTCCGCCGTCGCGCTCGGAATGACCAGCCGGCAGGTGTTGTGGCAGGTAGAACTCCCGCTTGCCGCACCGACGATTCTTGCCGGCGTGCGAATTGCGACGGTCGCCACGATCGGGACCGCAACGATCGCCGCGGCGATTGGCGCCGGTGGCTTGGGTGTCTTGATTTTTCGCGGGCTCGCGACGGTGGATTCGGCGCTGCTTCTGTCAGGGGCGATTCCCGCCGCGCTCATGGCGCTGTCGGCAGATAGGGTATTGGAATGGCTCGAACATGTCTATGCGCCTGCCTGATTCTGGCGTTGATCGGATCCGGATGCTCGGATGATCGCCGCCGCGTCACGGTCGGGTCGAAAAACTTTCTCGAACAAGTGCTGCTGGGGGAACTGATCGCGCAGCATGTCGAACGTCGTCTGGGGATCACCGTGGACCGACGGCTCAATCTGGGCGGGACGATGCTCGCACATCGAGCCCTGCTCAACGGGGACATCGATCTCTATCCGGAATACACCGGCACCGCCCTGACGGCAGTGCTCGATCTCCCTCCCTCGGCCGACGCCCATTCGGTACGTGACCGCGTGAAGCGGGAATACGAACAGCGCTACGGGATTCAATGGCTGGACCCACTCGGTTTCCAGAATACGTTCGCCATGATCGTACGAAGGGCGGATGCGGAACGCGACCATGTGGAATCGCTCAGCGATGCCGCTCACCGTGCGGCGGCTTGGACACTGGGAGTCGGATATGAGTTCCAGCAGCGCCCAGACGGATTGCCTCGATTACTGGAGACCTATGCGCTGCAATTGACAGGTCCTCCCACCACGATGGATTTGGGATTGCTCTACAGGGCCTTGGAACAACGGCAGGTCGACATGATCGCCGGGAATTCTACGGATGGTCCGCTCTCGGTATTCGATGTGACGGTTCTTCGCGACGACCGGCAATGCTTCCCCGCCTACGAGGCGGCCATTGTCGTTCGCTCAGACGCCCTTGCCCGCGTTCCCGGATTGGAAAGCGTGCTCCATGAAATGACGGGACGATTGAGCGGGGAAACGATGCGCCGGCTCAACCATCAGGCTGTCAGCCGCCGCGGGCAGGTGGCCGACGTCGCCAGAGAATTCCTGAATGCAGCGGGGTGGCCCGGTAACACGAAAGATCCTTCCCGCGCAGTATTATTCCAACGGCCGTCGGTCCAACCCGGCAACTAGCCGGATGAGGAACCGCAACCCGACGCGTAGCGCGAAGTGGTTCGGGGCCGTTTATGCTACCCGACCCGGAGGACGCCCGGGAGTCTCCCTAGTAGAAGCTTGGTTGCACCGGCCTTAGGGTACGAGTGAGTCGGTGTGTGAGGTTGCCATGTCCTCATTTTCTACCTTGCAGGCCCTGGTCAGATCGTTCGGGAATCGAGGCACACGGCCGGCCCTGATCTCATTCAAGCGAGCCGGTCCTGAAATCCTGACGTATGGAGACCTCGCCGCGACAGTCGGTCGTCTGTCCACCGGGTTCCGGCGACAGGGCATGAATCCAGGGAGCATGGTGGCTCTGTGTGCGCCCAATACGGCCGAATGGGTCATCATCGCCTGCGCGCTCATGGAGTGCGGGGCTGTGCCGGTGCCCGTGGATACGCAGTTGGAGGCCGATGATCTCCGGCATGTGCTGGAAGATGGTGACGTCAAATGGATTGTCACAACTCGATCGCTTGCAAAGCGGCTTGAGGAAATCGGACTGTCTCACGATGTCTCTCGAATAATGATCGATACCGAGCCGACAGACGAAAGAAGTTGGACGCGATGGATGGTCGAGCCAGGACCGGCTGCTCCTCCCGTCGATGAGAGTGATCCAGCGGTGCTGTTCTATACGTCGGGCACGACCGGCTTGCCGAAGGGCGTCTGCCTGAGCCACAGGAACGTCAGCGCGAACCTCCACGGACTCCTTCGATTAGGCATCGTCAAGCCGAATGACCGAATCCTGATTCCGTTGCCCCTTCATCATGTGTATCCCTTCGTCGTCGGCATGCTGGCGTCGCTGGCTGCCGGCGTGCCGATCATACTGCCCTTCTCGCCGACCGGCCCGCAGCTCGCCCGAGCGCTCGTCGAAGGAGAGGCCACCGTGCTCATTGGGGTGCCTCGTCTCTACCACGTCTTGGTGACTTCCATCATAAGAAAAGTCCGACAGAAGGGAACGACGGCCTGGCTGGTGTTTCAGGCGGCGACCCGCCTCTCGGTCGTGCTGCGTCGCTGGCTGGGCCTTCGTCTCGGTCGGCGTCTGTTCGCGTCGCTGCATCGTGAGATGGGTCCGAACCTTCGCCTCCTCGTTTCCGGCGGAGCGGCGCTCGGCTCCGACTTTGGATGGACACTCGAAGGGCTGGGATGGCAAGTCGCCAGCGGGTACGGACTGACGGAAACCTCGCCGATCGTGACCTTCAACGAGCCGGGCACAGGGCGCATCGGTTCGGCCGGGCGGCCGCTGGAGGGCGTCGAGGTCCAACTGGCGGAGTCGGAGTCCGGCGAGCCCGGGGAAGTGCTGGTACGGGGACCCAATGTGTTTGCTGGGTATCGGAACCTCCCTGACAAAACGAACGAGGCCTTTACCTCGGACGGATTCTTCCGCACGGGTGATCGCGGCCATTTCGACGACGGCTATCTGATGCTGACGGGTCGAGTCGGGTCGCTGATCAAGCTGGGGGCGGGAGAAAAGATTCAGCCCGAGCGAATCGAGGAGGTGATTGGAACGAGTGAACACATCAAGGAGGTGGGAGTACTCCAGGATCAGGATGTCCTTGGAGCGCTGGTCGTGCCACATGAGCAACTCGCACGCGAGACGGATATGGAACAACTCCGGAAACGTTGTGAGAAGGAGATCCGCCGCGCGTCCGCCGGATTGCCGTCCCATCAACGGGTGACGGCCGTGGCGGTCACGAGAACGCCGCTGCCGCGGACCCGTCTTGGGAAGCTGCGGCGTCATAAACTTCTCGAGCGGTTCCGGGCGGCACGGGAACATCCGCAAGCCGAATCGGAGGCGACGGGGCCGGTCTCGAGCGAGCAATTGTCTCCGGAAGACAGACAGTTGCTCGGCATTCCCCACGTCGGTCGTGTCTGGGAGTGGTTTGGAAAACGGTTCTCCGACCGTCGAGTCTCTCCGGAGAGTCACATCCGCTTCGATCTGGGCATCGAATCCATGGACTGGATTGCGCTGACGCTCGCCCTGCACGAGCAAACCGGCGTCGAGATTTCACAGGAGGCGATCGGCCGAGTTGAAACCATCCGGGACCTGCTCCGAGAGGTGGCCGAGGCCCAGGGCGACGAGTCGATTACGGGCATGGATCCCGTCGAGCGTCTCGAGCATCCCGAAGACCTGATTGGGCTGGAGCAACGGCGATGGCTGGCTGCTCGCCATGTCGTCCATCGAGCAGTCGCGGCGGGATTGTACGGTCTCAGCCGGATGCTCATGCGGTGGAGGTACCGTCTGCGGGTCATCGGTCGCGCACATGTCCCCGATCGCGGTCCATTTTTGATGATTTCCAACCATGTCAGTTTTCTGGACTCCTTGGCAATCGCGGCGGCGCTGCCATCCGATCTCTTGCAGCAGACCTATTGGTCGGGATGGTCGGCCATCATGTTTCGCAATATGATCATGCGATGGCTGAGCCGCGCCATGCAGATCGTCCCCATTGATCCTCGATCCGGGCCGCTCACCAACGTGGCGTTCGGCGTCTGTCTCCTTCGACGAGGGCATCCGCTCGTGTGGTTCCCCGAGGGAGAGCGGTCTCGCGACGGACGACTGCAACCATTTCAATCCGGCCTCGGCATGCTCCTCGCCGCGGAGCCCGTCCCCATTGTCCCGATCTGGATTCACGGCACCTACGAAGCGATGCCTATCGGAGCCAGGTGGCCTCGTCCATCAAGGGTCACGGTCGTGTTCGGCGAACCGATCGCCGCAAAGTCCGTCGACTCGCAAGCGCCCGGCATGGAACGATATGAGCAGATTGCCCAGGCCTTGCACGATCGCGTCGCGCGGCTCGCTCGCACACAGTCGCTGGAGTAGGAGTCCGGTCCAACGAAGATTGCCGGCGTGTGCGATCAAGGCACTCCGCCATGGGCCTGTCTTTCGTGTCCGAACTCGATCGTGGTGCACGCCCAACGAACCCGATTAGCCAGTTCCGGCAAGGAGTTCGTCCAGTTTTTAGGAAACGGTTTTTGAAGGATGATGAAAATTGTCCAGTGGCCAACTGAGGAATCGATCGGGACCCTGCTGGAGCAGGCCTATGACGGCGCTCCCTGAATATCGACCAGCGGCTGGCCGCTCGGACTGGCTCTGCACAATACACTGTGGTTGGGCAACAGAATGAGCGAACGGATGCGATTGACGATGCTCTGTGCTCGGGATGGCGAAGACGCCGCTAAAGAATGGGCCCGGGCGGCAGTTCAACTCTATCGGCAATCACTGGCCAACCCTGGCCATTTCGCCTCACAGTCGGACTGGAAGCCTCGCTTCGAACTCAGCGTGCGGGAGCTGGCTACGTTCGCGGAGCAGGGAACCATAGTTAATGGGATACCGTGAGGTGCCTTAGGTTCGTTCACTCACAGCAATCCGCGCTGCGGGTGACACATCGAGGATAAGCCGACTTTTTATGCCACGTATCACACTATTGCTTTTGGCCGAGGCCATTCGCGTCATACCTTAGTGGCCGCTTATTACTTTCCTATGAAGTGCTTCCTGAATCGCCCGATACAGCTCCTCCACGGCCGCTTCTTTGGTCATCAGGGCCGTGGCACCGGCCCGGAGCATTTCGGAACGGGCAAACTCATCCGCTTGAACCGACAAGCCGATCACCACCGCGGTTGAATGACGCGCCTTGATCGCAGCCGTGGCCTCGATGCCGTTCATCCTGGGCATGTTGATATCCATCACGATGACCGACGGGCGGAGTTGATCGGTCAGCGCGACCGCCTCGTCACCAGTGGCTGCTTCACCCACGACCTTCACATCGGCATAGGCGTCCAAGATGCTGCGCAAACCCTGCCGTACCATGGCATGATCGTCGACGAGAAGCACGCGAATGGGAAGCCCTTCGTGAAATTGTGAGTCATGAGTTCCATGGGCTGAGCTCAGTCCGGACAATCCGGTCCTGAGTCCTGCGTCCTCAATTCTGGCGGCTGCTGAGTTGTTGAGCGGCACGACCAACGTCGCCCGAGTACCGTCGCCAGGTCGGGAGACCAGGTCGAAATGGCCGCCCATCGCGATCATCCGTTCTCGAATACTGAACAACCCAAACCGCCCTTGCGTTCCGGTAGCCGATGCCGAATCAATCGCGGCCACATCGAAACCGCTGCCATCGTCCGAGACCTCGATGCGGAGCGTCCTTTCTGTCGTAGTCATCGCGAGGTGGGCGCGGTTGGATCCCGCGTGTTTCACCACGTTCATGAGAAGTTCGCGCGCCGCTTGAAACAGCAAGGTGGCGTGATCGTCGGTCACCGACGAGCGTCCATCCTCCACGTCCACCGAGACGCGGAGACCGCGCGACTCAAGCTGGTCGGCCAGCCATTTGAAAGCGTACGCCAATCCCAACTCGTGGAAAAACGGCGGACTCAGCTGAGCCACCAGCGTGCGGGTGTAGGTCAAGGCTTGGTCCAGAGTTTCGCCCAGTTCTTCAAGCAAAGGCGCTCCGGCCTCTTGCTTGATCCGGTCCAAGTACATTTTCCCAACCGCCAAGAGTTGAGCAAGGTAATCGTGCAGCTCGGTCGCCAAGCGCTTGCGCTCCCGTTGCTCGGCGAGGTTCAGTTCCATGGCCAAGGCGCGCAACCGGTCCTGTGATTGCAAGAGTTCCGTCGTGCGCTCAGCGACCAACCCTTCCAATTGTGCCGCGAATTCCCGTGCCCTCTCTTCCCTCTCGCGCAAGGCCGCTTCCGCTTCCTTGCGATGGGTAATGTCGACCATCACTCCCACCATCCTGCTGCATCGGCCGTCGACCGTATACTGGAACCGTCCTCTGCCTGCCATCCAGTGGATGCTGCCGTCCGCCCAGATTACACGGAAATCCGCACGGTACTCGGCACGTGAGGCCATGGACTCCTGCAAGTTCTGCTCGACATCAGGCCGGTCATCAGGATGCACATGCGAGGCCCACGTCCCATATGAAGGTTGTACGTCGCCTGGACGCAACCCGAGCAACTCGAAGTGTCCGGCCGACCACTCGACTCTCCCGGTCAATACATCCCAATCCCACAAGCCCATCCGCCCTACGTTTACGGCTAACGTCAGCCGTTCTTCTCTCTCGCGCAACTCCCGCTGGAGCTTCATCCGTTCGAGCGTCGCGGCGATTTGATCACAGATGGTTTGAATCATCCGTACATTGTCTTCGCAGAGATGCGTGCGACGGTTGGAGATGAAGGCGATCGTGCCCACTAATGCACCATTCGCCACCAAAGGGAACCCCGCGTAACTCGTCGCGCCCATCGCTCTCAGCACGTCGATTCCGGGATGTGACGAATGTTGCAAGTCTTCGATGATGAGGCGTTCGCGTCGTTCCGCCACCTGTCCGCATAAGAGCTCGCCGAATCCCATAGTGGCGAACAGATCGCGTTCTTTCTCGGTAATGCCACCGGACGCGTGCAGCCGTAACATCTTCGGATTTTCACTTGGACGGTAGTGGTAAAACATTTCCATGTCGATGAGCCGCGCAATGTCTTCGAAGATAGGTGCCAGCAGCTCTTGCTCCGACTCCCTGCCGAGGAGCAATCGCTGTGACGTCATCGCCAATAGTTCCAGTTGCCGATGGCGTTGCTGCAAGGCTTCCTCCGCCTGCTTGCGCTGCGTCACATTGCTTGCCGCGCCGAACCATTCCACGATCTCGCCGCGGTCATCGAGGATCGGGATCGCCCGTGAATGTGTCCATCCAAGCGAACCGTCCACTCTGATCACGCGATGCTCCAGTTCAAACACGCTGTTGGACCGAACGGCTCGCTGAATCGTTTCCATCACATGCCGCTGATCATCCGGATGGATATATGTATCGAGCCACGTGCGGCTGGGCTCGAGCGTGTCGGCGATGAACTTCCGCCCTTGGAGATACCGCATTTCGGACCAGTCGGGACTCATGCGGTACACGACATCGTTCGCGACGTTAGTAAAGGCGCGGAAGCGTTCCTCGCTTTGCTTGAGTCGTTCCTGCAGACGCTGCTCCCGAAGGTCCGAAACGATGCAGCAATAGAACCGGCCTGGCTCGATCGGCAGGTGGCGGGCGGACAGGAGGATGGGAATCGATTCGCCGCTTGCGCTGAGGAGGGTCAGTTCCCACCGGCTTGGCTCGCCGTTGGCCCCGCGGATCAATTCATCCCACAGAAGTCGTTCGTCCGGCGACAAGAAGCTCGCCAGCTCCCTGCCTACGGTCAGTTCCAACGACAGGCCGACGAGCTTGGCGAATAGACGATTGGCATAGACGATCACGCCGTTCTCGTCGATGGTCACCGCGCCTTCATTCATGTGCTCGACGAAGATTCGGTACGGGTGGTCGGCTCCTTGGAGCGAATAGACCTGTTCGCCTTTCGGTCCTTCGACCACCAGCGCATCGACCGTACCGGTCCGAATAGCGGTCAGGACTTCGCTCGCCTCTTCGAATCGCACGAGCAGGTCTTCATTCTCTTTGAGGAGGTCCTCATAGGGCTTCCTTGGCTCGTCGCTCATGTTTTCCCCGTTGTGACCGAAACTCCCAAGCGGCGCAGGGTTCCGGCCGTATCGGACAGATCGCCGAGGAACCGCCGCAGCGGCGGCGGAAGAGTCTTCACCAACGTCGGCGTCGCGAGCACTTGATGCTTCGCCGCCAGCTCAGGCTGCTGATAGAGGTCGATCACTTCGAGTTGATATCGATCCTGGAGGTAGGTCTCGCAGATACGTTTTAGATTCACAAGGGCCGCGCGTGAACGAGGCGTCATGCCGCTGATGCAGAGACGCAGCACATAGGCCTGCGCATCCGCCTTTTTCAGCGCCTTCTCGTACTCGGCAGCTCCATTCAGCGGCTTTTTAGGCATCGGCCTGCCCCTAGTGGCGTATGTACTAGCTGAACAAAAACGGCAAGATACATTTATTTTTGAATATTGTACACCTAGGTAACCCCCTAGCAAGCGGCCAACAAACCGCCAGTGTCGTATCCCTCAACCGTTCGCCCTCGGCCTAACAAAATTCATACCTCGGGATTACACGGCCCGCTAGAGATCGAGAGCGGTGCGAATCTGCTGCCCAAGCTTCGGTGGAGTTTCGGAGGCATCAAGAAACAGTGCCTCGATCGGCTCCTCCAGAGTCTCGAGTTGACTGTCGAGCAAGTCTGCTTTCATAACATGGTCGGCTCGATGGAGCAGGCGCCGTTCCAACAGAGCTCGGTCAGCCTTCAGATAGGCGATTCGCACCGAGTGGTGGTGATGTCCAAGGACGATTGTGCGATAAGCGGACTTCAAAAGAGAAGCTGCCAGAACGACGCGGGTTCCGGTAGTCACCCATTCGGTAATCGCCGCCCGAAGGCGTTCGAGCCACGGACGTCGATCTTCATCAGTCAGTGGCAGATTGCGACTGATCTTCTCGATGTTGTCTGGCGGATGGGAATCATCTCCATCCACAAAGCGCCAGCCGAGCTCGTTCGCCAAGTGTCGGCCGACCGTCGACTTTCCGGAGCCGGCAACTCCCATGAGAATGATGACATACACAGCCCTGTTCATCACACGTCCTGCGGCACAGAACCCCCTAGACAGAAGCCGCTTGCCCGCGCCGTCATTCTGAGTGTCGTACGCCCCCGCTGTCGAAACAACTGGGGAATGTTCCAGTACAAGCAGACCTCTTTTCCCGGTAAGGACTGATCGTGATTGTTTGCCCTGGGCGTCATGGAGGGATTGGGAGGTCCGTATGAACTCGGCCCAGGTCATGGTCCGCTGTCTTGAGCAAGAAGGTGTCCGTTTCGTTTTCGGCCTACCCGGTGAAGAAAACTTGGAATTGATGCAGGCGCTGGCCGATTCATCGATTCAATTTATCGAAACCCGGCATGAGCAAGGGGCGGCATTTATGGCCGATGTCCATGGGCGGCTCAGCGGTAAGGCAGGTGTCTGCTTGTCTACGTTGGGGCCTGGCGCGACCAACCTGCTCACCGGCGTTGTAGATGCCTATCTAGACCGGGTGCCTCTCGTCGCCATTACCGCTCAAGCCTCGCTCGATCGCCGCCACAAAGAATCGCACCAGTCCATCGATGTCCTTTCGATGTTCCGACCCATCACGAAATGGAACACGTCGATTTCGAAGGTGGAGGTCGTTCCCGAGGCTGTCAGAAAAGCCTTCAAGATCGCTGAAACGGATAAGCCAGGAGCGACCCATATCGAACTGCCAGAGGATGTTGCGGAGGAATCGACCGACGAATCCGGCACAATCGAGCCGTTGTCCGTGCAATCGCCGGTACTGCCGGAACCCTCACCGGCCCAAGTCACGCGCGCGATTCATGCCATTCGCGGAGCGAAACGGCCCGTGATTTTAGCGGGAAACGGAGTCGTCCGTGGGTGTGCGCATGAGGCAGCCAGACGATTCGCGCGCCGTTTGCGTATCCCCGTTGTCCATACGTTTATGGCCAAGGGTGTGCTGCCAGACAGCGATCCATTGTCCCTGTATACGATCGGCCTCCAGGCCCGTGATTTTTCCTCGGTCGTCCTGGAACAAGCCGATGTCGTCATTGCTCTGGGGTATGATTTCGTCGAATACGCACCCTGCTTGTGGAATGTCCGACGCGACAAACGCATTGTCCATATTGATGTCTCGCCAGCTGAAGTCGATGAGCACTACATTCTCCAAGTCGGGGTGCTCGGCGACCTCCGCCTTTCGCTGGACCAGATCGGCGCCGAGCTCACGCCGTTCCTGTCGTCGTGGGCTCAGCGTGCTCGATCGACCGTTGTCGAGGGCTTCGCAGCTGAGAAGCCGGATGCGGACTCATGGCCGTTGCGTCCCCAACGAATCATCGCCGACCTGCGGGCCGCGTTGAAACCGGACGATGTCGTCGTGTGTGACGTCGGCGCTCATAAACTCTGGATGGCTCGCGGGTTCCCATGCGAAATGCCGAATTCCTGCATCATTTCCAACGGGTTCGCCGCGATGGGGATCGCCGTACCCGGCGCGATTGCCGCCAAATTGCTGTATCCCGAACGACGCGTTGTGGCCGTCACCGGTGACGGAGGTTTTCTCATGAACTCGCAGGAACTGGAAACAGCGGTCCGACTGCATCTTCCCTTCGTCGTTCTAATCTGGCGAGACGACGGTTACGGCGTCATCCGTTGGAAACAACAACTCAAATTCGGCCGCAGCGCATTCGTGGATTTCAGCAACCCGGATTTCGTTCGCTATGCGGAAAGCTTTGGCGCGGTCGGTTACCGCGCCGCCTCTTCTTCGGATCTGGCGCCTCTTCTGGCCGAGGCCCTGACGCAACCGGTGCCAACAGTCATCGATTGTCCCGTTGATTACGATGAGAATATTCGTTTGACCGAACGATTGCGTGCCATCCCGTAAAGGAGGCGTCGGCCTGCTCGAGCGATCCCGGGAGCTGTGGCACCAGACATGGCCGCCATCAACTCCATGATGGTTTACCCGTGACCAAGCAACAAGAACGGTGCCATTCGTCTATAGACAGGTGAACAAAGACACGATCATCTCACGGTAAAAGAGGAGGAATCACGATGGAATCAACAACTCAGGATCAGGCCATTGGTACCCGTGCAGAGGTCCGAGACGCAATCGAGCAAGGGGCGGTGACCACACAATATCTCGCTCAGCCGCAGCACGTTGTCAGTTCTCTCAACCGTCTCAGGTCGACGGAGATCACGAGCTATCTGCAGTATAAGCAACATGCCTATATGGCGGTGTCTCTCCTCTCTCCGGGTCTCAAGACGGAATTTGAAGAGCATGCCAATCGGGAACTCACGCATGCCGATCGCCTCGCCACTCGCATTCAGCAGCTCGGCGGCGTGCCGATCTTTGACTTACATGAGTTGGCGAGGAAGGCCGCCGCAATCGGCGTCCATCCGGAACAAGGCGCCTCACTGACCGATATGGTCATCGAGAATCTGTTGCTCGAACGGCGGCAAGTGGAAGCATACAGCGCCTTGATTCGGGAAATCGGGGATCAGGATCTCATCACACGGGAAATCCTGCTTGAGATCCTCGAAGAAACCGAAACACATGCGAGTGAACTCGCTGATTATCTGAAACGCCATAGCGAAAAACGCTGATCGCAGCTCCTCCGGCGTCCTCAGAGGTCCGGAACTTCTTCTCAAATCGAGAAGCGCGAGAGAAGCGCGTTGGAGTTGTATCTCTCGCATGCTGGAAAAAGAAAGCGTCCAGGGAACTTGCATGATGAGAGCGCACATCTCATGTTCCGTCACGGTTTACACGTGGACGCTATGTCACGTGCTTCACCGCCGTGGCGTAGCCACATTGATCACATAATTGTCCGAGTCGATCAACAACCTCAGATGATCTCCCTGTTTCAAGGCATTGAGTTCGCCCTTGAGGAGCGGTCGCATATGATACGTCCACTTGTTCCCACCGGAAGTTTCGATGGTGATCGTATTGTTTTCAAAGGAATCGAATAAGACTCCGTCGACTCGTATGTGTGTAAACATGGGACTGGACATACGTTGGTATTCGTTCGGGGCTGGCTCCACCGCCTCTTTACGTCCATATGCCACATCCACAATTGGCCCGGCTTGACCGGCAAGAACAACGGCATCCACTGCGACAGGCGTTGACGTCCTCTTGCTCCGAGCAAGCGGTTTCACGAAGAAGCTCGTCGTTTCGTCTTGGCTGGTCTTGATCACGACGCATTCCTGGCCGACCGGCATTTGGTGGTGGATCACGCGCGTGCTGACCCGAGGTTCTTCATGCAGGTGCCCCAGCGGATGAAAATCAAGAAGGACATGGCGCTCGTTGAAGACCATGTTAATCTTGTCTCCTTCTGTGATCTCCATTCCTTTTCCCTTCGCTTCTTCGAGTGGAAGAACGCGGAGTTGAAGAGGGTCCCCGTACTCCACCTCGAATTGCTTTCCCCTGATTCCCACTACCGTTCCCATCACGACCGTCGAACCTTTTAACAGAGCCTGCCCATTTTGAGATCGCACTTCGCGGGAGGTGATTGACGTTAGAATCCAGATCGCGGAAAACAGCATGACCATCATGAACTTGAAATCAAGATGTCTGAGCTTGCTGTTGATTGATGTTCTCATGACCCTCGACCTCTTATCTTCTCTCCTTCTCCCATATAATGTCTTCTTCCCGTATATGTTCGGTACGACGGCGGCGACCGAATGATGACACCGGTCATTTCTTTACATGCTGATTCCTGCATATGGCCCGTTGATCCTCCGGCATGAACACGACCCTAAGGCTGCGCCCTAGTCTGTTCATTTGCCACTAGAAGAACCCCTAGGTCGGCTTTCTTTCGCCACGGCTCCGGCGAAGCTGATCGTTCCACCGTCTGTTCCTGCAAGAAGGCGCACGCGAGGACGGGGAATGTCGATCAGCTGACGATGGAAGGACGAAAAACCGCGTTGCCTCATCAAAGGGTTCTGGCTCATGGTCTCGGACTCGATGAGACTAGGGATTGTTCTAGTGACGGGCTGCGCTCTGCCATCGTAGGCTTTAATTAAGGGAGAGGTTCATCAGAACACCCTTCCTCTATCGATGCAGAAAAGCTCCAACGCAGAACAGGAACCGATCGTTACCGAACGTCAACATCGAAGGGATGCCAGCTCGCCTCCGACTCGGCGCTTAATCTATACGCGAGGCCCATATGCTTGAACTGTATCAATTTGAAGAATGCCCGCACAGCCAGAAAGTGCGGCAGCGATTGTCGGATTGGGGAATCGATTACATTCTGCGCAACGTACCGAGAGATCTCGAAAAACGCACGCAGCTCATGAAGGTGTCGGGGCAGGCCAAAGTTCCTACCCTCGTGGACAGTGATCGGGAGCGTATCTTGGGGGGAGATGAGAATGCAATTCTGGCGTATTTAATCGAGTTCTATAAGCCTCCTGAGCCGGTCGAAGAGCCTTCCTCGCCGGGTGATGCAGCGCCCGGCGAGGATCCTTCTTTCCCGGAGGAGGGAACCGGGAATCAGAACAAAACCAACTTCAAAGGCTATGCATAACCGATCGGCATGGTCGTTCAGACCGGAGGGAATGAGTTTTCCCAACAATGAGGACAGACGGGAACGACGATGGTCGCCGGAATCGTCAACGTGCTCGTAGCAGCGGTCGGACTGGTCGGCATAATCGGTGGGGTGACTATTATGACCGGCGCCTACAACGTGGCGGCAACCGAGCCGCACTATCCAATCACCGTATCGCTGTTTGCCGCCGCCAGAGATCGAGCCATTGCCGTTCGCGCAAAGGGGATTACTCCGCCTGCCGACTGGCCTGAACGTATCGATCTCAACAAAGGCTTCCGAAGCTATCATGAAATGTGTGTCGTCTGTCATGCGGCGCCAGGATTGAACGATTCGGTGGTACGGAAGGGGCTCAATCCGGAGCCTCCCAAGTTGACGGAAGATCGGGTTCAACAAAGAAGCGACACCGAGCTCTTTTGGATCATCAAATACGGAATCAAGATGAGCGGGATGCCCGCGTTCGGTCCTACGCATACCGAGGAAGAAATCTGGGAAGTCACGGCCTTTCTCCGGCAGTTAGACGAGATGCAGCCGCCTGACTATAAGGACTTAATGGAGCAATCAGAATTGTCATCTTTAATCGATGCTTCATCTCACGATCATCCGTCAAAAGGTAGCCACTAAATCGAATGTGTGTAATACGCCCACTCGTGGAACCTATCCAGTTCGCACGGTCGGAGCGGTGAATCCACGGCGAGTCCGCTCCCATGCGTCCAGACTGATTCGTCCAGCGCCATAGGTCAACACATACAGTAGTCCTCCGCTCATCGACAGGTTTTTGAGAAAGTGAATCATCTGATTCTGATCGGCGAAGTTCGTGTGAAAGAGCAATGTGGCTGGGATCATGAAAAACAGAAGGAGTGATGAGGCGCGCCTGGTCTGATAACCAATCAACAGACATACTCCGGCTCCGACTTCGACCACGATGGCCGCAACGTACAGTGCCGTGGTGAGGGTGTTGAGTCCATGCGAGGCCATGTACTGCTGTGTCGCGTCGGGCGTGAGTATCTTATTGATACCCGACATGACAAAAATGACGCCGATCAGGATGCGACCGACGAGGGTCAAATAGGATTCTGAGAATTGCATGGATGACCTCGGTGCTCGATTCGCCGATCAAGCTGTACGACGTGGAGAACGCCGCCTATTGCTCGACCTGACGAGTGATCGTAAGTTATTGACTCAAATACCGCGCGATCTGGTCGTCCATCTCGTCCTGATGTTTCTCGAAATCCGCATCCGCGAGCAAGCTGTACAGGGTATCCAGCGGAAGCTGTTGTGTGAGCGAGCCGTTCGGATCAGGAATCTTCCTGCGACGAATTTCCGTCCAATCATCCTGCCGTGGGCTGTAAAACATATCGCCGAATCCTGCCTCCTCAAAACGTTTGAACAAGGCTTCGGGATCGCTCATCGCGCGCCATTCCTGAGTCGACCCGAATGCTTTGAGGAAGTCGATGAAGGAGGGTTCGACATCGTACAGCTTCGCGATCCGTTCGGCACCCAGGATGGACAGGACCTGAGCAGATATGCCGAGGCGATCGCCGTAGGAGCGGTCGAGCTGTGACGCCACCTGTTCCGGGTCGATGTGTTCTTGCTTCATCCAGTCGCGCAGCACCTTCACCGGTGCCGTATACACATCGCACCCGGCCGTGTGAAGGAAGGTCTCCCAGTTTCGGAGGCTGGCCACAATCAGCTGCGTCTTCACGCCGTCACGTTGTCGGAGGCGCCGCAAGGCGCGCTGGGCTTCCAGGCTCACATGGGCACCGAGCAGACAGGCTTCGAGCCCTTGATCAAGACGACCGAGAAAAACATTGGTTCTGGTTACGTTGCAGAGGAGAGCCGCTGCAACCACCTGCCGGGCTGAGAACGTCGAGGTGAAATTCACGGGTATGTTCTCGCGCTCGAGATCGCGGGCGACCATGAAGCATTCGGGAGCGTGCGGGGCGAACGGAACTTTGATGATCGCCGACGGGGCCATCTGGCGAATCCAGCGCGCGACGTCCTTCGCGAGATCAGGACTTTTCGTCAGGCCCATGTGGAGTTGAAGGCTGACCTCCCACGATCTGCGGCTGGCGAAGAGGTGATCAAAATCGTTCCCGATCCTGGCGCAGAGCACGGCGTAACAGAGAGCGACTCGGTCAAGTCTGTCTGTCGACATGCCGAAGCGGTCGGAACATGCCTGCGGGTCCCACAGTCCGAGATATTCCTGTATCACTTTATGCACGAGCGGTTGATTGGCGGTATTGCCGTCCACGTCGGAATAAATCGAGGACTCGCCGATCGCGATGAGTTCCGTCAGCTCCCTGACGTCGGCCGTATCGGCATAGATCTTCGTCGTCCCGAGGCGACGCAATGCACCAAGGTTCGGATGAGGAACGAGTTTCGGCTCACGGAGCGGTTGCGTCGGTCTCGCGAACGCCTTCATCGCTTCGGGCGCGTTTCCCGTTATCGTGGCGGTGTCCGGAGACTTATGGTCCACCTCTTCATCTCCTCGTGGGTCATCGATCGTTCCTCACTATAAGCATGGTTCCTTCTACGACACCACTGGTAGGCCTCCTAGTCAGTTCGCTTCAGTACATTCGTCGTCCGCGTCGCGGGTCACCGTGTCGGCGGTTGGGAACGTTCGCGGTCGAAGCGACCGGCCGTCTTTTGCCAATTACATTAAAACGCCGGTCATTAAGACCGCCGTCGTCTGCTTGATCAGATCGATGAAAGGAATCGGGTACACGCCCAACCCTACAATGGCGAGGAGAAGGGATGCCAAGACAAACCCATCGGACCAGTTCCACCGGGAGGCAATCGCTCGTTTCCGTAGGTCGGACGGTTCAGCATCCCTTGCCACAACGACACGGATCAAGTTGAGGTAATAGAAGAGCCCGAGCACGCTGTTCACAACGAAGAACAGAACCAGCAGCCATCGATCGCTCGATAAGCCTGCCACGACCACATAGAACTTAATGACGAATCCGGCCGTCAACGGCACACCGGCCAGAGACAGAACGGCGATGACCCAGAGCGAACCGGCGAGAGGATCCCGCCATAGCAATCCCTCGAGATCCTCCAAACGTTCCGCCTCGGCGGAGGGCGTTGATAGAAGAATCAAGATTCCGAATATTCCAAGCATTGTGACCATGTAGCCGGCGACATAGAATCCGACCGCTTCTGCTCCCAGCCCGCCGCCTGCGATGACGGCCACGAGCAGGTATCCCAGGTGCGCGATGGAGGAATAGGCCAACAGTCGTTTCACGTTGTTTTGGATCAGCGCCAGCAAATTTCCGACGAACATAGAACCGACCGCCAAGATACCAAGGGCGCCGGTCACCGCTTCGTCGGCATATCCGCCCGTATGGACCAACGCCCTGAGGAGAAGCCCAACGACGGCGATCTTGGAAATCGTCGCGACGAATGCGGTGACGGGTATCGGTGATCCCTGGAAGACATCGGCCGCCCACATGTGGAACGGCACCACCGCCAACTTAAATCCGATACCGGTCAGAATCAGAGAAAAGCCGACCAGAAACACCGTTCGCCCCGTCCCTTCGAGGGAGGGTTGCATAGCCGCAAACGCCAGTTCTCCCGTCGAGAAGTAGAGGAGGGCCAGGCCGAACAGAACGAAAGCCGACGCCGCAGCCGATAGCAGCAGATACTTAATTCCGGCTTCCAAGGCGCGCGGCTCTTCCCGCGTATAGGCAAGCAGGACATAGAGCGATACGCTCAGCAGTTCCAGGCCCAAGAAAAATGACGCTCCATGAACGGACATCACCAGCACGAGGCCTCCCAATGAGGCGAGCAACAAGAGCGCGTAGTATTCACTGTGCCGGTCTAACTTGCCATCGAGATATCCGTGCGACAGGATGGTCACCCCGATGCCTCCAATGAGAATGAGCGCGGCATAGAAGAGCGCGAATTCATCCACCAGTAACAGCGAAGTCACAGGTCGGGGAATCACGTCCGAAGCCAGGGGCAGGCTGAAGAGCGCCAAGGCTTGCGCCGTCGCGGTCGTCCGACTCACCACGCCGTGCGAGCCGTTACACGCGGCCAACAGTATGACGACGAGAGCGGCAGCTGCAAGGATGATGGTAGGCAGTAAGGCAAGGATGTCGGCCAGAGTCATGACTATGGACCTGGCGGCGCAGAAGTGGTGGTGTCTGATGCTTCGGCGGGCTTTTCCCCTGTGGTGGGTGGGTCCCCCCATGTTTGGATCCGCGCAACTCCAGGCTGTGCGGCATTGAGAAGAGGCTGCGGGTAGAGCCCGAGTGCCAAGCTGAACAGGATCATCGCGCCCAAGGTTGCGAACTGGGTGCCGCCAAGATCCGGCACCTTCCAGCCTTCGGTGTTCTCTCCGTGAAACGCCCGCTGAATGAGGATTAATGAATACAAGGCGGCCCCGACGACGCCGATCGTTGCCAGAACCGCCAGCAGAATATTGACGCGATAGGTGCCTAGCAAGACGAGGAACTCTCCGATGAAGTTGGCCAGTCCCGGGATGCCGAGTGAGGCCATGGAGAACACGAGCGTCACCCCGCTCAATTTTGGCATGACCGGCCATAATCCGCCCATGCGGTTCATGTCACGCGTATGGAGACGTTCTTGCAAGAGGCCGGCGATCATGAATAACGCTCCCGTACTGAGACCGTGGGCGATCATCGCCATGATCGCTCCTTGCCGCGCGTGGAGATTGCCGGCATAGATCCCCAGCAGGACAAAACCAAGATGCGCGACACTGCTGTAGGCCACCAATCGCTTGAAGTCAGTCTGTGCGAACGCCAACAGCGCGCCATACAGGATCCCCACCACGCCCAGCGTCATGGCTACGACCGCGAACGTCTCCGAGGCATTCGGGAAGAGAGGGATGGCAAACCGCAAGAGGCCGTACGCGCCGGTTTTCAGCAACAACCCGGCTAAAATGATACTGCCTCCGGTCGGAGCTTCCGTATGGGCGTCGGGCAGCCAGGGGTGCAACGGAACCATCGGCAGCTTCACCGCAAATGCGGCGAAAAACCCTAACATCAGCCACAATTCCGTTTGCGGCGGGAGCGAGGTCCCCAACAGAAGGGAATAATCGAACGTCGTGACGCCGGTCTGACGGTAATGCACGATCGAAAGCGCGAGAATCGAGATCAACATCAGCAACCCGCCGGCCTGCGTAAAGAGAAAAAACTTCGTCGCCGCGTAGGAACGGCGCTCATGACCCCAAATACTGATCATGAGATACATCGGCACCAGCATCAATTCCCAGAAGACAAAAAAGAGGAACAGGTCCATCGCGAGAAAGACTCCCGCGATTCCCGCCAACACCCAGAGCAAATTGAAATGGAAAAATCCGATTCCGGTCGTGATTTCCGTCCAGGATGCGATGACGGCGACTATCCCGAGCAGGAGCGTCAGAGCGATGAGCAAAAAACTAAGTCCGTCCATCGCCAGGTGAAGACCGATGCCGAACCGCGGGATCCAAGGAACACTGTATTCCCGCAGCCATGGATTCGACGGCGGATCCACCTGACCGAGGTGAGGAATCGTATCGAACCCGATCGCGCAGAGACCGACGAAAGCGGTTCCGAGGGTGACCCAACGGGGCCAGTGTGATCCGGCCCGTTCTGATCCCCACGCCATGAGACCACCGAGCATCAGCAGCGCGATCAACGACACCAAGATCATGCGAGCACCGCGAACCCCGCCAGGCCGAGAGCGCCGGCGACTAAGACCGTGGCGTACCATCGCACGTGACCCGTCTGTAGTCGGCGGGCGGCGATGGCGGACTGTTCAACCAACCGGGTGAGTCCTCGATAGACGCGATCCAGCACATCGTCTCTATTGAGATCAGCAATCCGAAGAAATGGATGCATGATCACACGCTCATAGCCTTGATCCACGATATCGACCTTGGCGGCCCTTGCGAGAACCCTGAAGGGCAGTTGGACCGTCCACCGGTAGATCCGATTGAAGGCCCATCCGCGAAGAAGGAACTGCCGGATCATCCGAACAGCCTCCGACTGACCCATGGCGTCGAGGACTGCCGGCCGATGCATGTACGCCAGGTAGGCCCAACCAACACCCAGCAACGCGGCGGCCGAAGCCAAAAACGCGATCGTGCCGGCCTGTGCCTCCGTGACAGGATACGGTTGATGCACCGGCATGGCGGTGTCCATCAACCGAAGAAACCAGGAAGGTTCCTCCGCTTTCGCCGACCATCCGAGCCAACCGACGCCGAGCGACAATGCGGCTAATATTCCCATTGGAACCGTCATCCTCCAGCCTGGAGCTTGTGTAACCTCCCTCTGCTTGTCGCCAAAGAACGCCAGGAACACCACTCTGAAACTGTAGAGGGCGGTCAGCACGCTGCCGAATAGGCCGGCGATCAGCAACCATGGGCCTCCGTTGGGCGAAATCCATGCCTGGAGGAGTATCTGGTCCTTGCTGAAAAATCCCGCCGTGATGAAGGGAAGGCCAGAAAGCGAGGCGGCCCCGATGACGGCCGCCCAGAAAACGAGAGGAAGCTCCCGTCGGAGCCCTCCCATCTTCAGCAGGTCTTGCTCATGATGGAGACCGAACATCAGCGCTCCGGCCACCAGGAACAGGAGCGCCTTGAAACAGGCATGAGTAAAGAGATGAAAAATCGCCGCTCCGGCCGCACCGACACCCAGGGCCATGAACATGTAGCCCAATTGGCTGATGGTTGAATAGGCGAAGACGCGTTTAATATCCCGTTGTACCAGCGCGCTTGATGCGGCCAACAACATCGTCGTCGTTCCGATGACGACGATAACCGCCTGCGTAGCCGGTGCGAGAGCGAAGAGCGCATGGGTCCTGGCGATCAGATACACACCGGCGGTCACCATGGTTGCGGAATGAATCAGTGCGCTGACCGGCGTGGGTCCGGCCATCGCATCCGGCAACCACACTTGCAGCGGAATCTGTGCCGATTTGCCGACCGCGCCGCCGAGCAAGAGTACGGTGGCTGCGACCGCCATGGGATCGCCGATCGTCCACTCTGCTCCCGCCCGCCTGAGCGTCGCTTGAATATCCAGCGTTCCCAGCTCCGTGAATACCAAACAGAGACCGACGATCATGGCCGCGTCACCGATCCTGTTCACGATGAACGCCTTCCGGGCGGCCAGACCGTTGAGGGAATCTCGATACCAGAACCCGATCAAGAGATAGCTGCACAGACCCACGCTTTCCCAACCGAGAAAGAGCAGGAGAAAATTGTCCGCCAGCACCAGCATGAGCATCGCGCCGACAAACAGGTTCATGTAGGCAAAGAACCGCTGGTAATCAGGGTCGTCGGACATGTATTCGATCGCATAGAGCTGCACAAGGACTCCGACTCCGGTGATGATCAGCACCATCGTCATCGACAGCGCGTCGACGTACAGAGCTATCCGAGGGGTGAATCCCTCCAGATCCATCCAGGTCCAGAGGATCCGAGTGTGCCCGAAGGGATGAAATCCTTGCTGCAGGAGCGCAACGGCGAAGGAGGCCGACAGCACGGCCGCCAGCGTGGATGTCGCGAGCGTCATGCCGGAAACGGTCGCACGAGACAGCGATGGGGCGAGCGTCAGGACGAGAAATCCGGCCAGCGGCAAAGCCGGAATGATCCAGAACCAGTCGAGCATGATCATCCCCCCATCAGCGTGACGGCATCGGCGTCCAGCGTACGGAACCGGCGACGCAGCTGCAGGACCAGCGCGAGGGCAACGGGCACTTCCGCCGCAGCCAGCGTCAGAATGAACATAAACATGACTTGCCCGTCGGCCTGTCCCCATCGCGCGCCCGCCGCGATGAACCCCAGAGCAGCGGCGTTGAGCATGATTTCCACCGACATCAGCATGAACAACACATTGCGCCGCGCGAGGAGTCCGATCAGACCGAGAGCGAAGAGGATTCCGGCCAACATCACGGCGTGAACCACCAGCGGGCCGCTCATGGTTTCTCTCTCCGCCGCCGCCCGAGATAATAGGCGCCGAGAATCCCTGGAAGCAGGAGAATGGAAGCCAGCTCCACACCCAACACATACGGACCGAGCAGCACGAGACCGACCTCCTCAGGGCCAACCCGGCGAGGTCCGGATTCGGCCGTCACCGCACCGGTCCCGACCAAGATCCCCATCTCCGCTACAAGAATGAGGGCGAGGATCGCAGGTGCCCACCAGACCCGGGATCCCATCCAGCGGCGCTCCTGCTCCGCGGCGTCGGGACCGACCTGGAGCATCATGATCACGAACACGAACAACACCATGACCGCTCCGGCATAGATGATGACTTCCAGCGCCGCGGCGAAGGGAGCGCCCAACAGAAGCAGGATCAAGGCAATCGCCAGGAACGAGACAATCAGGTTCAGCAAGGCATGGATGGCGTTGGTCGCCAGAACGAACAACACAGTGGCCAGGACTGCCACGGAAGCGGAAAGGTAAAAGAATCCCGTCATGGCAGCAGACTCCGAACGTCGACCGGCGGGTGTTCCTGCTGCGCCTCCCCCTTGTCTTTCCCGCCGATCGCCACCCCCGCGACCCGGTAAAAGTTATATTCGGGATACTTGCCGGTCCCAGAGATCAACAGGTCGTCCTTTTCGTAGACGAGGCTCGTTCGCCGATACTCGCTCATCTCAAAATCCTGGATGAGTTGGATCGCATACGTCGGACAGGCCTCTTCACAATACCCGCAAAAAATGCAGCGTGAAAAATTGATGCGAAACCATTCCGGATACCGGCGGCCATGCGCGTCCTCCGTCGCTTGGAGCGCGATGCAGTCCACCGGGCAGGCGACGGAACAGAGATAACAGGCGACACAGCGTTCTTCGCCGTCTGGATCACGAGACAGGACGATGCGTCCGCGCCATCGCGAGGATACAGGGATGGGCTGGTCCGGATATTGAATCGTCACGGGCCGTTTGAACAGGCGCGCGAACACTCGCCACACGGCTTTCAGATCGGACAACACCATCTTGCTATGACCTCCTCCATTTATGGCACGTCCCGGTTCGTCAGGATGACGGCGGCCGTGACGAGCAGATTGAGCAGCGTGGCCGGCAACATGACCGTCCATCCGAACGTGATCAACTGGTCGAATCGAGGTCTCGGCAGCGTGGCCCGTATCAAAAAAAACACCGTGATGATCACAGTGGTCTTGAGCCAAAACCAGACAAGCGGCGGCAACCACGGCCCTTGCCATCCGCCGAAAAACAGGATCACGATCAGCGACGACATGAGGACAATGCCGAGGTATTCGCCCAGAAAAAACATGCCGAACTTCATACCCGAGTATTCCGTGTGGTAACCCGCGACAAGCTCCGCTTCGGCCTCAGGGATATCGAAGGGGAGACGATGCGTCTCCGCCAAGGCCGCAATGAAAAAGATGCCGGCTCCGATCAATTGTGGAATGCAGAACCAGAGATCCTGCTGGGCCTCCACGATGTCACGCAACCGGAAGGAGCCGGCCAGCATGACGACACCCATGACCGAAAGCCCCATGAACACTTCGTAACTGAACATCTGTGCCGATCCGCGCAATCCGCCGATCAATGCATATTTGCTGTTCGATGCCCACCCCGCCAGCACGACGCTGTAGGCACTCAACGACGACAGGGCAAACACAAACAATAGTCCGATGTTCAGGTCGGCCACGACCAGCGAAGGCGTGAACGGCACGACGGCGAACGACAACAGCACGGCGGACAACACCACGGCCGGAGCCAGAATAAACACAGGCTTGTCAGCGAAGGGGGGAGTCCAATCCTCCTTCGCCAAAAGCTTGATGGCATCGGCCGCCGATTGGAGTATGCCCCCCGGCCCCACGCGATTCGGACCGTAGCGCTCTTGCCAGTGCCCCAACAGTCTCCGTTCCACCCAGACGAGGAGTGCACTGATCGTAAACAGCGCTCCCAACAGGATTACGATGAACGCCAATTCGTTCATGTGGATGGTGCTCCTCTCAGCGTCGCCCACGCGGGGAGCGAGACATACGCTCCCTCATTCCCGAGGAGAAGCCCTGCCAGGCCTCCGGCCATGGTCTCGTCCGTCTCAAGTGTCAGACGCCGTACGAAACCCGGTGCCGAAACGTCAACGGACTGCCCCTGTCGCAAACCGAATCGCTCGGCTTCTCGAGGATGGAGTACGACAGCGGTCTTTGGGATCCGTTCCTGGATCGCCGAGGCGCGCGCGCTGAGTTCTTCCGATCCAAACAATCGTGGCAGCGGCACGAGAAGCAGTTGATTATTTCGGCGCTCATAACGAGGAGGGGCATTCTCGAAGAACCGGATGCCCGCATGGGATTGCGGTTCGAGCAATCGAACACCGGCGTCTTCGTTTCGGAGCGGTCCGCCGACCTCATCCTGAAATTTATTGACCGCTTCATTGGAGTTCCATCCGGATGACCAAAAGAACGGAATGACAGGGGAAGGCGGTTGCCGTGGGGTCCCTTCCATGGAAAAAGCCAAGGGACTTTCGGGGTCGTCGGGCGGCTGAGGCTCATGGATCGTCTCAAGTACGGGAAGCGCGGTGCGCCCGCTGAACCGGTGAGGAGCACGCGGAACTTTCTGGTCCGAGATTCTGAATTGCGCGGGCGGGGCTGCCTCACCGATCCGGCGCAAGAGCGGGAACTCGTCCGCGATCGCGGCGTGGATCTGTTCGAGGCTGGTCCAATTCACCGTCGATTTGACCGACTCCCGGGATGCGATGCAGCCGATGTCGCGAATCCACTGCCAGCTCTCCCGGACCTCCGGCTCCTTCGCCATGGCCGAGAAAAACCGCTGGGCGCGGCCTTCATTATTCACGAGCGTTCCATCGCTGCATGCGATGGGAGAGGCGGGGAAAAGGAAATCGGCCTGATCGTGAAGGGCGGCATCGACATGATCGATCACGATCACCGGATCGAAACGCTTCAGCCAGCGATTCAGGGCCGCCGTCTCCAGCCGTCGGTGGAGGTCATTCTCCAGGATGACCAATGCATCGCGATCCTGATCGGCAACGGCCGCAGCGTCTTGCTCGAAACTTCGGCCGCCGAGCAGGGAAAGACCCAGCGTATTACATTCCTGGGGTGCGAAGGCGAGGCCGGCTGCAATGCCCCTGCGCCGCAACGCCCACGCCACATTCGCCGCGGCTTTGACGACCCAGGCTTCTCCCGTTCCGACGCCTGCCACGATGACCGGACGCTTTGCCGAAGCCAGGGCTTCGGCGATCTCACGGATCAGGGCGGTTTCGCCGGGCAAGACCTCGGAGCTCTTGGGGGCGTCATGGCAGATCTCATGTGCCACGGCGCACCCTAGCCGGGCGATATCACCGGGAGAGGCATGAAACGTTCTGGTAGCCACGCCATCGAGAGAGGTGCCGGTGACCGTCACGATGTATAACGGCCCCCTCTGACCATGCAACGCGGTACGTACGGCGGCATCTTGCCAACGGGGGATGTTCAGCCGATCGAGTTGTTCCATCGGTTGTTCACGCACCGACTGGCGCAGCGCCAGGGCGAGCCGGGGTGCGGTGTGCACCAGGTCTTCCCCTAAGATCAGAGCCGCGTCCGCCTGTTCGACGTCTTGAATCGACCAGCTCGGCGCGGGCCCGTCCTTGAGTATTCGGAGGATCAACGCCGCATGGTGATGCTCGGCCTCGGACATCCCGCTGAAAAAATGCTCGCCGCCGACCAGCGCCCTCAGCGCATAGTTGGATTCGAGCGACGCCCTGGGCGAACCGACGCCGATGATTCGTTTCTTTTCGGACAGGCGCGCGCGAAGCGTTGCGAGCGCCTCAGAGGATGAGACCGCGACCAGGGAGGCGGAATTCGTTTGGGAAGTGCGAACGGCCGGGCGACGAAGGCGCCGAGGGTGATTGACGTATTCATATCCGAATCGGCCGCGGTCGCATAAAAAATAGCCGTTGACGCGGCGGTGATAACGATTGGTGACTCTCCGCATGATTCCAGCCCGCTCGGCCAGATGCACGTTGCACCCTAGGCTGCAGTGGCTGCATATCGACGGCGTGCTCTGCATATCCCATTTTCTCGAGTAATGGCGGGACAGCGTCTTGTCCGTAAAGACGCCGGTGGGACAGATTTCAACCAGATTGCCGCTGAATTCGCTCTCGAGCGTGCCGTCTTGCATCCGACCGAAATACAGCCGATCGCGCGAACCGAATGCGTTCAGGTCTTCGCCACCGGCAATGTCGCGATAGAACCGAACACAGCGGTAACACTGGATGCACCGATTCATCTCATGGGTGACGAAGGGCCCGAGGTACTGGTTCCGATAGGTTCGTTTCGATTCCCGGTACCGCCGAGACACATGGCCCGTCATGACCGTCATATCTTGGAGGTGGCATTCGCCGCCCTCATCACAGACGGGGCAATCATGGGGATGGTTCAGCATCAGCCATTCGATGACGCTTGCGCGGAAGTTCCGCGCTTCAGGGTCCTCGATGGAGATACGCGCTCCCTCCGTCGAGGGAGTCATGCAGGCCATCACGATGAGGCCATTCGTGTCGGATTCGTCCTTGAATTGTTTGACTGCGCATTGCCGGCAGGCGCCGACGGAACCCATGGCGGGATGCCAGCAAAAGTACGGGAGGTCGAATCCCAGCGAGAGACAGCTCTCCAGCAGGTTTCGTCCGGGGTCGGCCTGAAGAGGGCGCCCATCGACATGAATCGTCACGGAATGGTTCCTTTCCCTGGTCATCCGTGATCACCTTGCTGTCGCGTGCGAGCGCCACGGACAACCCCGCTCGGCGATGTGCCGGTCGAAGTCCGAACGAAAATGTTGTAACGCGCTCTTCAGAGGTTCCATCGCTCCGGGTGCGTGCGCACAATAGGTCCTCCCGGGACCCAGGAACGTCACATGCCGCTCGAGGATGTCCATATCCTGCGGGCGCCCGTTTCCACTGTCGAGGGCGCCTAGGAGGCGCTCGACCCAGGGCAATCCGTCACGACAGGGCGTGCACCATCCGCAGGATTCCTGAGCGAAAAAATGTTCGAGGTTTCGAACAAAACCGACGGGGCAGGTGCGGTCGTCCAAGACGATCGCCGTCCCGGTGCCGAGACGGCTTCCGACCGACGACAGCGATTCAAAGTCCATCGCCACATCGAGATGCTCTTCAGTGAGAAAGCCGGTTGATCCTCCTCCCGGCTGCATGGCACGAAACGCGTAGCCTTCCTGCATTCCCCCGGCATGGTTTTCCAGAATCTCGCGCACCGTCGTGCCGATCGGGAGTTCCCATACTCCGGGACGTCTCACCCGTCCGCTGACGGCATAGAGCTTGGTCCCCGCGTCCTTGCCCTGTCCCAAATCGTTGTACCATTCCGCGCCATGGGTGAGGATGTGAGGAAGATTGCAGAGTGTTTCAACGTTCTGCACGATGGTCGGCTTGCCCCAGAGACCACAGACTTGCGGGTAGGGTGGTTTGGCGCGGGGGATGACCGCGTGTCCTTCCAATGCGTTGAGGAGCGCAGTCTCTTCCCCGCAGATGTACCGGCCCGCACTGGTATGGATATGGACGGTCAGGTTGAATCCTGAGCCAAACAGGTCGTGGCCGAGGAGGCCGGCCTCCCGCGCTTCACGAAGGGCCCGCTCCAGAGCGGTCACGGACGACCGATACGCCCAGCGAACGAATATGTACGCGTACTCGGCTTGAATCGCGTAGGCGGCGATGATGATGCCTTCGATCAATTGATGCGGATGCCCTTCCAGGAGCAAGCGGTCTTTGAAACTTCCCGGCTCCATTTCGTCGGCATTGACGACGAGATATTTCGGACGAGGCGCATCGACCCCCATCGGGACGAAACTCCATTTCTTGCCGGTAGGAAAACCGGCGCCGCCGCGTCCACGCAGGTTCGAATCGGTGACTTCTCGTTGAACCTCTTCCGGGGTCATGTCTCCCAGCATCGCGCGGATCGAGGCATACCCCCCGCGCTCTTCATACTCGGAAAGGGTCGGCGGCGGGCCGTGGCGACGAATCAGCCCTGTCAACGGTCGGTCGTCGATAGTCATCTCGCTCCTTGGAGAACATGCGAATCCAGGAGTCGGTCCAATTCATGCTCCGTCAACGGCCCGTGCAGTGTCTCATCAATCATCACGGCGGGCGCGCGATCACAGGCTCCCAAACACACGTTCGGCAAAACGGTGACGCGTCCGTCGGCCGATGTCTCGCCGGCTCCGATGCCCAAGCAGGACTGGAGCCGTTTCCTCAACCGGTCTGCTCCCATGAGCCAACAGGACACGCTGTCGCACACGAGCACCACATGCTGGCCGACGGGTTGCCGGAAGATGAGGTTATAGAAGGTCGCCGAACGATCCAGCTCGGCGGGCGCTATCCCCACATGGTCTGCGACCGCCAGCAACAGCTCGTCGGAGATCCATCCTCGGCGACGCTGCACGATCATTAATGCTTCGACCGCACCGGCTTGCTTGGTGGGATAGTGCGACAGTTCCTCATCGATCATGTCCTTCTCTTCCTCGGTCAAAATCGATCGACTGTGTTCGTCGTTTCTCATCGGTCGTCAGTCTCCATGAAGATCACAGGCCGCGTCCCGTCTCCTCCGCTATCGGTCTACGTCCGCCAAGACAAAATCCACACTTCCCAGGATCGCCAAAAGATCCGACAGCACGTGCCCCTTGGATATCGAGGGGACCATCTGGATATGCGGGAACGACGGAGTGCGAATGCGGACTCGATACGGCCAGGGTGCTCCATCGCTGATCAAGTAGTACGCATTGCATCCCTTCGTCGCTTCGACCTTCGCCATAACCTCTCCGGCGGGAATCCTGGGACCCCAGCTGACGGTGAGAAAGTGTTGGATGAGGGTTTCGATATCCTGGAGCGTTCGGGCCTTGTCGGGCGGAGTCGCGAGCGGATGGTCGGCTTTGGTCGGGCCTTCCGGCATATGTTCCAAGCATTGTCCGATGATGCGGAGACTCTGTCGCATTTCTTCGACTCGAACGAGGCCGCGGTCGTAGCAGTCCCCGTTGACCGCCGTCGGCACCTCAAAGTCGAACTGCTCATAACCGGAATATGGTTGGGTCTTTCGGAAATCCCAACTGAATCCAGTGGCACGCAGACCGGGACCGGTTATGCCCCAGTCGATGGCCTCTTGCGTGGTGTAGCAACCCACCCCCTTGGTCCGCGCCTGAAAAATCTGGTTGCCGAGGACGAGAGTGTCATATTCGTTCAATCGCGGTGGCAGGTATTCCAGGAATTCGCGGACGAGATGATCCCACCCCTCCGGCAGGTCGTGGGCCACTCCTCCGATACGAAACCAACCCGGATGCATGCGGCCCCCGGTAATCGCCTCGATGATGCGAAAGACCCGCTCGCGATCCGTGAACATGTAAAAGACTGGGGAAAGCTGGCCGACGTCCTGAGCGAATGTGCCGTACCAGACTAAGTGGCTCGCGATTCGAAACAGTTCCGCCAGCATGACCCGGATGACCTGAGCCCGAACCGGCACCCGAATGCCCGCGAGCCGTTCGACGGCGAGAAGGTACGGGAGCTCGTTCATGACACCCCCGAGATAATCGATTCGGTCTGTGTAGGGGATGTAGGTATGCCAGGTTTGGCGTTCGCCCATCTTTTCCGCCGCACGATGGTGAAATCCGATGTCGGGCACGATGTCGACGATTTGCTCTCCCGCGAGCTGGACCACGAGACGGAGGATTCCATGGGTGCCGGTATGCGCGGGACCTAAATTGAGGAACATGTACTCGAGATGGTCCTGGCTCCGCTGCATGCCCCATTCTTCCGGACTGAATTTGAGCAGCTCCTGCTCGGTCTGTTCATCCTCCTCGGTGAGCTCGAACGGTTCCATCTCGGTGGCTCGCGCCGGATGATCTTTCCGAAGAGGATGACCGTCCCAGGATTTCGGCAACAACAGCCGACGAAGATACGGATGTCCGTTGAACCGGATCCCGAACATGTCCCATACCTCACGCTCGTACCAGTTCGCCGATGGCCAGATTGATGTGACCGTTGGGAGCGCGAGATCATCCAAGGCGAGGGGAACCTTGATGCGAAGATCCTGGTTCCGATCGAACGAAAACAGCTGGTAGACCGCCGTAAATTCGTTCGAGGCTTCCATCGAACGGTCCCTGCGATTTCGCTCGTCGATCGCGGTCATATCAAACAACATCGGGTAAGGCTGTGCTGCGTCCTGCTTGAGAAAGCGGAGGAGAGGCAGGACGGAGGCTTTGTCCGTCGAGATGGTCGGCACGCCGTCCCGCGTTTCCTCGATTTGAGCATAGTCCGTTCCGAACTTCAGACGCAGTTCGTCGATTATCGGGAGATCGTGTGTCATCGCGGCCCTTGACGCGGGCTTGAGTACCACGCCACCTCATTCATGCCGGGAAATGTCTGCGCCCGTTGGCGGGACTCCCTGGCGAGATCCCGACGGATCGGCAGGGCCGGACGCTCAATTTGATCGGGACCGAGCACCCAGCTCAGCGGGCGTCGTTCGTTGCCGACGGCTTCTTGCAAAAGCAAAAGACCTTCCATCAGCGTGTGTGGCGCCGGTGGGCAACCGGGAACATACACATCCACCGGAAGGAATCTGTCCACCCCTTGAACGACGGAATACACGTCATACATTCCGCCGGAGTTGGCGCAGGATCCCATCGAGATGACCCAGCGCGGCTCCATCATTTGATCGTACAGCCGCTTAATAATCGGCGCCATTTTCCGGAACACCGTTCCTGCAATAACCATGACGTCCGCCTCTCTGGGGCTTCCCCTCACGACTTCCGAACCGAAGCGCGCGATGTCGTAGCGGCTGGTCAGGCTCGTCGCCATCTCGATGTAACAGCAGGACAGGCCGAAGTTGAACGGCCACAGAGAGTGTTTCCGTCCCCACGCGATGAGGTCTTGCAACCGTGCAAGCACGATCGCGCGGCGCACGGCCTCATGAAATCCATCCGCCTCCAACAGGCGAATCCGACGCGGGTCGGTTCTCTCATCGGGCGTGATGTGGTCCACTTGGTTCCTGGTTACTTGGGGATACGCGGAGACGGTGCATCATTCCTCCAATCCAAGGCTCCGACGCGCCACACATAGATGAGCGCGATAAGCAAAACGCCGATGAAAATCGTCATTTCCCAGAAGGCCAGCCATCCCGCTTCTCGCACGACCAGGGCCCACGCAAACACATAGACCGCCTCCAAATCGAAAATGACGAAGAGCATCGCGACCAAATAAAACTGAACCGGCACACGAAATCGACTCGACCCTGTCGGAACGATGCCTGACTCGTATGGATCGGATGTCGCCGGACTTCGATGCCGTTCCCCGAGGAGATAGGACACGCCCAACGTCGCTCCGACAACGACGAACACGACAGAGGCATGCCAGAGCACTGATTGCAGGGAATCTGGCATCACCTTCCACTCCGGTTCAACTTCGCGTCCTCCCATCAGCTCGCGCGTGCTTCGGGTTCTCCCGCACGAAGGTTCTCTCGAACCGCCTTGACGATCGCGCCGGCACTGATCCCATACAAGTCCAGCAGTTCACCGGGATCGCCGCTGCGCGGGATCTCGCGAACGGCCAGCTTATGGACTCGCACGCGCTCTGTGCTCAGGCATGCGAGCACGATGTCTCCCAGACCGCCATGTTCATAGTGATCCTCGACCGTGAAGATGCGGCCATGCGTCGCCCGGGCGCAATCCACGAGTGCCGCGCGATCTACGGGTTTGAGGCAGTACAGATCCACAACCCTTGCGGAGATATGGTGTTTCTTGAGTTGGTCGTGGGCCTCCAGCGCTTCACCGACCGTGATGCCCGCCGCGACGAGGGTGAGCTGATCGTGCTGGCTCGAACGGAGAATTTTGCTGCCTCCGATCATGAATTTGTCGTCATCGGAATAGAGGCTTGGCGTCTCTCCTCTGGTCGTTCTGATGTACACGAGCCCACGATGATTGGCGGCCTGCTGCACCAACCGGTGCGTGGCGGCGCCGTCCGCCGGATAGAGCACGACGATGTTCGGCTGTGTCGTCATCATCGCGATGTCTTCCAATCCCATCTGGGAGGGCCCGTCCTGGCCGATACTGACTCCGGCATGAGAACCCACGAGCTTGATGTTGACGTTGCTGATCGCCGCCATACGAATGACGTCGTGGGCCCTTGTGAGAAAACAGGCGAAGGTTGCGGCAAACGGAATCTTGCCGCATGCCG
Source organism: Nitrospira sp. (assembly GCA_019636815.1). Taxonomy (GTDB): domain Bacteria; phylum Nitrospirota; class Nitrospiria; order Nitrospirales; family Nitrospiraceae; genus Nitrospira_D. The sequence continues at coordinate 7,588 of JAHBWT010000001.1, read as the reverse complement.
ATAGTCCCGCGGCCACGCCGATCATGTTTTGCTCCGCGATAAAGCATTGAACGAATCGGTCGGGAAATGCCTCGGCGAACTTTTGCATCTTTGTGGAATCCTGCACGTCGCCGTCCAGCCCGACGACGCGATCATCGACATGCCCTAAGGCGACCATCGCATCGCCAAAGGCGGACCGCGTCGCAATCTTTTTCCCTCCTTCAGAAGACTGAGTTTTCCCGAGCTGCCCCGACGTGCGTCCGGCCGCCAAGGATGCGTCATCGAACGAGGGTTTTGGAATCAACGGTTGTGGGGCATCGTCGAAAAATGTTTCCTGCAAGGCCCGAATCGCCTGGGCGGCCTCGTTTGCCGAAAGCGGTTTCCCATGTTTCCCTTCACGGTCTTCCACCGAGGGGATGCCTTTTCCTTTCAGGGTTCGAGCCAAGATGACCGTCGGCTTGCCGGAAATTGCTCCGGCTTCATCGAAGGCATCGAGAAGTGCGCCCACATCATGTCCATCGACCACAATCACGTGCCACCCGATTGCCTCCCATCGAACGCGGTACGCGTCCATGTGGTGTTGCAATCGAGTGGGCCAGGATTGTCCGAGGCGGTTCACGTCAACGATGGCACAGAGATTATTCAACGATTGATCAGCCGCAAATTCTGCGGCTTCCCACACCGCACCTTCAGCTGTTTCCCCGTCCCCGAGCAGTGCGTAGGCACGGACTCCGTTTTGTTTCCACCGCTTCGCGTTCAGCGCGATTCCCGCGGCGACCGAGAGGCCTTGACCTAAGGAGCCCGTGGCGAATTCCACGAACCGAAGGCGCGGAGTCGGATGACCTTCAAGGTCGGAATATAACTTTCGAAGCTCCAATAACTCCTCCGACCGTAGAAAGCCCGCTTCGGCCCACACTGCATACAACAAAGGAGCCGCGTGCCCCTTCGAAAGAATGAATCGGTCATTCCCGATGTAATCCGGGCGTTGGGGGTCGTATCGCATGACGGCGAAGAACAAGACCGACATGATGTCGGCCGCCGAACAGCAACTTGTGACATGACCGCTTCCGGCTCTGGTGGTGGATTGAATGCAGGCAATACGCAATCGGGTCGCAATGTTGTGCAGCCCCGGGCGAAGGGTTTGGAGAATACTCGCTCGATCTGTTTGTGTGGTGAGAGTCACGCTCCGCTCCTCCTACAGAATGCCGACGTGGGCGCCTCGTTGTTGCTGATTAGCCGCACATGCACGCGCATGGAGACTGCTCGTTCGGTGATGTGTGTGCCAACCCAAACGCTCCATGCTTCGAATCAGTAGCGTATGGGTATCGTGACGGCGTCTGACGTCAGCTTAGAATGATCCGTCGAATGGAGGGACTGGTCGAACCCCTTGCCGGGGAAAGAAAATGGCCTTTCCTCCATCAACCGATTACCGTTCGTTCGGTGCGCTGTCATGCAAAACGTTTGTGCCTCAAGCTGGTAGTTGTTCTAGGTTGATCCTTGGACCTTGGCTCGGGGCATCGTCAGTGTCCGCATTGCCGGGAATGTGGCGACTCCTGACGTGCTGGCCAGTGCGGAGTACGGTTGCGCGGTCGCACAGGCTAAGTGGGCATCGTTCTCGGCCGTTACCTATGATTTCAGGTTCATGGACAAGGGGTTACGCTAGTGTTTAGTCATCGATACGAGGGAGTAGGCTACAGCATCTGTTGCATGTAGGAACTGAACCTTACACATACACATTGAATGATGATCACCCTACGCAATTGTAGAAGAGAAAGGGAGGTGTTCCATGAATATTCTGCTGATGACGGTACTATCAGGCTTGGTACTGTTTGCCGGCGGATGTGCACGGAAGGATATCATTCCGGATCGGTTGGAGGGAAAAGTCGATCGGGATCTGCGATATTCCGATCTCAAAAACGATCCCGAAGCGAAGAAAGGAAAACTAATGCTGGCGGGTGGCAAAGTGCTGTCGGCTAAGCGCCTCGAAGATGGCACGACGAGGATCGAAGTCCTGCAGATCCCGTTGTCCGATGCCCTGATGCCTACGGGTCATGAAACCGAGTCGCAGGGACGATTTGTGGTCATCGACCGTAGCGGCCAGGTGTCTGATCCAGCCGTCTTCGACGACAAAAACACACGCATCACGGCCGTGGGTGAGGTGTTGGGCACAACCACCATCCAAATCGATGAGGCGCAACAACAGGTTCCTCAACTTGCCCTCAAACACGTCACGGTCTGGGATTGGGATCAGGTGAAAGGTGGATATAACCCGTATTACGGCTACGGCCATCCATATGGTTGGGGATATGGGTCCTACTATGGGTATTCCTATTAATTAGTAGAAGCGTTCGGTCGCAGTATAAGAGCGGTTTTCCCGTTGACGGGTATAGATGTCGGCATTGATGAGTCCATGCGCGCTTCCCGCTCGGGGCGTGCTTATCGGGTGGTCGAAGCTAGCAGTGCCGTCGGTCTGCGAGAGTTGCAGCGTGGGCTACTTGGGACACTAGGGACAATACCAGTCGTAATACGCCAAGAGAGGGAGGAAGCTAGAGGAATACGTCGTCTCAGCCGTGACAACCGGCGGAACAGCGAGCACGATGAACGACTCACAATTTCTATAGAAAAGGGAGAACGACATGCACCCAAGAATACTGTGGAGCCTGGCGGCGGTTATTGTGGTGGCCATGATTGTGATGTCGTCATCAGCCTGGGCCGATCACACGCAGCCGGAGATCGTGAAAGGCAGTAAGATTATCGGCAAATCGGTCCAAACCATGGGTGGCAAGGAAATCGGCGAAATCGCAGATTTGGCTATAGACGAACTTGATGGGCAAGTTCGCTATGCGGTTCTCTCATTCGGCGGCATTCTCGGTTTGGGCGAAAAATATTTTGCGATTCCTTGGGAGGCCTTGCAGCTCAGCGATAACAAGGAGCACTTCGCTTTAGCGATAACAGAAAAAGAGCTTGAAAATGCTCCAGGCTTCGATAAGAAAAACTGGCCCGACTTTGCCGATCCGGTCTACTACGCCTCAATATACGAGTTCTACCAGGTCCCCGTTCCTGAAGCGAAGGGCGGGTTCAAACAGAAGACACCGTCCTCAACGCCCAAAGATTCGAGCAAAACGGGACAGTCAAAGAAAGCAAAGAAGGAGACTCACAAATGAGATGGACGACGGCTGACTCCACGATATCAGCTCAAATGGTTTTCGTGTGGGACGGATGGCTGGAGACTGGAGGAAACAACAATGCCGGACTATGGGCATCACAAGATCGAGCTGACTCCGAGACGGCAGGCTGATGGGACGTGGTTTTGTCCGTATCGCATTATTGAATTCAGGCCGACTTCTTGGGGATACCACAACGGATGCGCTGACGGCAGCTTTACATCCCGCGAAGAGGCAGAAACTGCAGCCCTGGCAGTGGCCAAATGTATCGTCGATTCACTCGAATCTCCAACGCAGGTCCTGCGGTCAGAACTCAGCCTGCTTGAAAGATTGTACCGAGATCGGATGAGCAAGTTGACGTTCTATTTACTACATGGGGTCGAGAATCTAGGGAAGTTCAGGGGTTAAGAGGCAGGCTTCCGAATCTCTTCCTCAGGTTAGGCTATTCCCTTGCTTGAAACTACTCATTAGGCAGGTGTCCTTTCATTGATTGGGCGGCGGAGGAAGCGCGGGATGGGGGGTCTCATTGATTCCCGCTATGTCGGTGCCATCGACAGTCTCCGACTTCATATCACGGTGAACCCCAGCCCGGTGATGGCAGCGGGTGCGGTGGCTTTGGCATTGGAGCCGGTGGCTTGGGACCGGGGATCGGTTCGGATGGTTGAGGAGTTGGATCAGTGGGGCCCGGACTGGGATCAGTCGGTGGCGCTGGCGTCGGACCCGGCGGAGTAGGATCCGCATCAGTCGATTGGGTGCTGGGGAAAGACAAGAAGACTGTCTGGTGTGGAGAAGCAGCCGTGGCGTACGGCGCCCCCGTGATCAGAACAATAGCAAACAACCCGATGGTCGTAAGGAAGATATTGCCCATGTGTTATGCCATGATGAATTCGGAAAGTCTTTGTATGAATGCTGAATTCTTTCAAAACCAGATCATGCTCTCGTGTGAGCTCCGCTACCTATCATTTCACGGCAGGTTTCTGCGCACCGCCTGCACTGTTCAGCGCACGGACCACACAGGGCATGATGTGGTGCATGACGCTCGCAGACCTCCGCACATTGATCGCATATCTCGGCACAGAGCTGGCAGAGGGCATCGAACCGAGGAGAGTTGCGGCTGATCCAGCGGGCGCTGAGCACACATAGGTCACTACAGTCGCGACAAAGGCGCGTACAGTGTGCCATGAGTTCGTCACTATGATGTTGTGACATGCCGATCATGTCGTCTGCGCAGGTCTCGCAGGTTTGCGCGCAGGCGAAACAGGCATCGATGCAGTTTCTCTGTTGTTGAGACAGTGGATTGGATTGCATGACTCGATCTCCTTTATTAGGTTGTCAATGAGGAGATTTCACGAGCAAGTACCAGGCCATGCTGGTTGGACTGCTAATTGGATTACGCTGTTGTATCGCGTACCCGATCTCCGAACTTCCTGCCGAATCAAAGAAGATCAGTCTGTCCAAATGTAAAGTTCATGAAATCCTTTGTGTACAGCCGGGTAAGACGAGGCAATACGGAGCCGGTTTGCAGCATACTTTGTCCCGAGCCGGACACTTTGTCCACCGGATATCGTTCCGAAATCTCAAAACCATCCCTGCTTTGATCACGCAGCAAGGTTCTCATCGATTGATCTTTTGGACAATGTTCAGAGATTGTGAGCACACCCCAAACGGGCAATGAAGGCGAGCCTGCCTTTTGCAATATGTTTGCAATATGAGTGTTCGGTCAGTCGTCCGTCAGCAATTGACCAGACAGGAGGTTTCCATGAATCGACTGAGTCGAATGAGCTATACGGCGATTGTGATCATGACACTGGCAATACCTGGATGGACTTTGGCCGAGGCGCCTGCCGGATCCGGCAATACGACGTCCAATTCGAAGCCAAATCAGTCGAACGCTCTGCAAGACCGGGCTACCGATATGACCGATAGGCAGGGGAGCAGTGTGCGTCACAATCAACCAAAGCCCAAGGGTGCCCAGAAAGATGAGAACTCCGGCGGCCCGGCGGCTACAGGTCCGATGGGGGAATCGTCGGTGGGTGGCGCCGGTCCGAGTGGTACGCATCCGCTGCCCCCGGAAGGGGCTCCTGGTTACGAAGGTGAACACCCGGGCAGCAAGCGCTAGTGGCAGGAAAACCGAGAGCAGAGCGAATGCAGAAAACTCTTGGAGTATCCGGAGTATCCTCTGTCACTTTCCAAATGCGGTGGATAGTCTGATTAGAATATTCGATCTTCAAGATGGGAAATTCGACATGCCGGGTATGTTTGGTGACAATCCCCTCATTATCCTAGTTGCGATCGGACTGGTGATGATGGCAGTGGTGGTGTTCGCACTCATGACGGCAGGGTTTTAGCGTTTGTCTCTCACCTTATTTAGGCACAAAAACAGCCGCTCTATTTCGGGGTTGAAGGCGATTGTGGCTGTTGAGGTTGAACGAGGAAGCGATGAATGCAACGACCGCAGTACCGTCCATAGACTAAGTCCCTAGTCGTCGCGTTTTTCTCATGCCCGTTACCTGCTAAACAGCATGGGTCATTGAGGATTGGTGAGTGCGGTAGCGTCGGGCTGTCGACATACACCGCCAGAGCTCCTCACCGTATGGAACGACGATGAGCAGTGCGATTGAACTAAATAATGTCACTAAATAGGCGGATGGTAAGGGACTCGCCTTCGGTTCAAACAGAAAGTGCGGTGCTTCCGTGCCGAAACCGAGCAATGCCAAAAACTGGTTCCAGTACAATACGGTTACGAAGGATACCGCACAGCTCTGGGGCATTTGCTAGTCGTCTATGGCCGCCGTTGACTGTACAATATACCCCCACGGCGCATCGATTGTAACGGTCGCATAAGAAAGAGAAAGGATGTGACGTGGAGCATTACAGTTTTCTCAAAGCACTGTTTTTTGTGACCGTGCTCTGCGGTCCACCAACTCTTGCTGGTTGCCAAACCGAACGGACCGAGACGTACGGTCGCCAAGACCGTCAGGTCGAGACGCCACCTGCCAAGACCGCCAAAAGAGCCATGGACGGTACGAAGTCTCGGGCAGACAGAGATATGGCGGCTGTGCTTGAGGAGTTACAGGCTCTCAATCCGAAGCCCATCGTTTCGCTTTCTGCGGAGGAGGCGCGGGTTCAGCCAACGCCTGCCGATGCCGTGATCGCGCTACTTGAGGCACGAGACCGGAGCACCGCTCCATTGGCGATCGGAAGGGCGAAGAATCAAACGATTCCCGGTCCAGGGGGACCCTTGCCTATTCGGATCTATACGCCTCAAGGAACCGGCCCATTTCCTGTCATTGTGTACTATCACGGAGGAGGGTGGGTGATCGGGACAATCGATACGTACGATGCGTCGGCACGGGAGCTAGCCAAGGCCACGCGCGCCATTGTGGTGGCCGTTGAGTACCGCAAAGCTCCGGAACACAAATTTCCGGCGGCCCATGAGGACGCCTATGCGGCGTATCAGTGGGTGCTGCGTCACGCCGAACGCTTCGGCGGTGATCCTTCTATGGTCGCCGTGGCCGGTGAAAGCGCCGGGGGCAATTTGGCGGCGGCCGTGTGTTTGATGGCGAGGGCGCGGGGCGACGTCTTGCCCGTGCATCAAGCGCTCATCTACCCCGTAGCCGGGTACGACTTCAATACCCCCTCTTATCGGGAAAACGCTCAAGCCAAGCCACTGGACAAGCCGATGATGGCGTGGTTTTTCGAGAAATATTTAAGAGAACCGGCGGATGGGAAAAACCCCTGGATCGACCTCGTGAACGCCCCCAATGTAAGTGGATTGCCGTCTGCCACAATCATTACGGCAGACATCGATCCCTTGCGATCGGAGGGCAAGCGGTATGCCGATCGCCTTTTTGATGCCGGCGTTCCGGTCATGTACCGGAACTTCGAGGGAGTCACCCATGAGTTTTTCGGTATGGGGGCGGTTGTAAGCGAGGCGAGACAAGCCGTGCAACTGGTCGCAGATGGCATGAATTGGTCATTCGACGATCCTAATCTTTCGCCGAGATCGAGAGAGTGACGGATCGGGGCACAGCTAGAACCACGGCAGGACTAGTTCGATTCAACAACCCGTGCCGAGCGTCATATCAACAAAAAGGACCTTTATGGCGGGGATCCGTAGCGTAACTTTGTGGGCTATCTCTGTGGTGCCATTCGTCTCCGTCACCGGCATCTTTGGGGGGCCACCGGCTAGCCAATCGGACATGCAATCCGTGCTCGATAAAAGCGCGGCCGAAGTGCAGGTGGAAATCTCGCTGGGGCAGCTCGCCGTGCAACGTGCCCGCAACGAGCAGGTCAAGGAGTTCGGGCAGCACATGGTGGAGGATCATAAGAAGGTCAGTCACCAGATCGAGCTCCTCGCCTTAAAGCAAGGGATTACCCTCTCACCTGGCCATAGAGATGAACACCAGCAAAAGCTGGAAAAGAAGCTGGAAGCGTTGTCCAAG